>NZ_JBCLWJ010000007.1:0-212341 GCF_039563885.1 Algoriphagus sp. SE2
GATTAGTGGAATGGGGAGATCAGCTTAAGGTACTGATGGAAGAAAACGCCAAGCTTCCAAAAGAAAAACAGATGAAATGGGCGATCAATTGGTGTGATGATAGCAATGAACGCTGGATGCATTGGTTAGAAATAGGATCTCCTGATGCGAAAGCAAGAAAAGCTAATTATGAAGGAGAAGAACCAGATAAAACCCTTTATCTCAAGGTTCATGAAAAAATAACCCAACTCTGGATTGATGAATATTTTTCGAGAGATGATTATCTCAAAGAAAAAGACGGTAGACCTATAGTGTATTTCTATTTTCCTCAAGATGCTGAATCCCGAGCTGCATTTTATGGTTTAAAATTGAAGGACCTTTTGGATCTTTCTCAAGCCACGGCTAAGAAATCGGGGTTAGCCGGGATTAAATTTATTGCTGTTACCGCAGGTCCAATGCTTGAAAGGGAAAGATTGTATGGCTTACCTACCCAATGGAAACCCAACAACCCTAATAAGCCTTGGGAAGGTGGAGAATATCTGAATAAACAGTTACTTCAAGAATATGTACCAAGATTGAAAAGCATGGGTTTTGAAGGAATGACAGCGTACGTTTATCATAACTTCATGGAAAAGGATAACAAGTCCTATGCAGATATGAGAGAAACTTATAGAGGTCATTGGAATATGTGGTCTGAGAAATTTAAGAGTGATCCGAATTTCGAATATCAAGTTCCGGTAGCAATGGGATGGGATATGCGTCCGGCGGGTGGCACCTGGCCACAACAAACCGGTTTCCCAAGTGAACCTCAAAAAGATAAAGTACATAGTACGAAGGCAACTTTTTCGGCAAAGCTTCGTGATGCACAGCAAGTATCAAGAAAATACAGACCTAGTAACGGGAACACTGTCATGATTTGCTGTTGGAATGAATATTTAGAAGGGAATTACATCGAACCTACTGAAGGTCATGGATTTGATTATTTAGAGTCTATCCGAGATGTTTTTGGTAAAAAATAGTCTATGCCATTTGTCAAATTTAACTATTGGAATCCATTGAAAAGCTTCTTTAGATTCCACTAAAGAAGTCTTGATTTTTTTGAACGACCATGAGCCTCTAGTCTTAATTCACTATCTCAGACTTTGAAACTTTAAAAAGTAAAAGAATTCACCTTTTTAATTTCATATTCTTGTATTCGTGGAAAAGTAATTGAAGATTAAATATTTTCAATGAGCACCAATAGTTTATCATCAGGTTTTGGCTTAATCCAGTGATGTATCATCTTATTTTCAGATGGTAGGGTTTATCCTTTCTAAATTGCCTGCCCAAAGGAAAGTAAACGAGTAATTTTTATATTTATAATCATCTGTGAATTTTACCTACCCCAGTCTGATGAAAAACGATAATGCTTAGATTCTTTAGAAAAATGCGACAGAACCTGATATCTCAGGGACGCACAGGGAAGTTCATGAAATATGCCGTTGGAGAAATAATTCTCATTACCCTAGGTGTTATGATTGCGGTTCAGATTAATAACTGGAATCAGAAGCGGGTTATTGAGAATGAAGCCATCGTCACGTTGAACAACCTCGCAGACAATTTGCAGGAAGAAGTTTTTTATAATGGCCTGGAAAATGCAGCAGAACGGGTTCTGTTAACGGATTCGCTTTTGAATAATCAACTTACGGTTTCCGATTTTAGACGCGATCAACGCTTATCCGATTTGCTATCTAACTATTTCAGAAGCGAGGTAATGGAGGAAAATATTGAAACAATCCTGATACAGGAAAGTATTGTTCCAAAAAAATACCGATCACTTATTACTTGGATTAAGAACCATAAACTGTATATGGATAATTACACTCGAATCAGGAATGGAATTTCAGAACAGGTTAGGAGAAACGAGATTATAATGGAAGATAACTTTCCGTGGTATTCTTTAGATGACAGCCTTTCTAATGAGCATAAATATCAATTCTACCTGAAGAATCCTTATTTCAGAAACAGGCTGATGAATTTACAAAAAGTTAATAAAAGACTGATTTCAATTTACAGCATTTCAATCTCCCAGAAAGCAGACATTGCGGGAGAAATCAAATTATTAAATGAAAATTTTGGACTGGATGAACTAATAATTTTTTTTAACGAAATGCGCTTAACACGTGCTGAGATGATTGATTGTAGTGCGGGGGACGAAGGGGTCTATCCTTTTTTATTGAGTCACCTGTTTTATAATAATACGATGGATACTTTAACATACACACCAAAACAGTCAAGCGGAGGCAGTGTGAAAATATTACCGAAGCAGCTCGGATTTATTACCCGCACAGATGAAGAATACATTCAATTTTTTTCCGATAATGGCTGTATAAATTTTAAGGTTGAATTAAACGACTATATCATAATAGAATAGTGATTTATGCTCGTTAAATTTTAGTTAAAGCAGCATTACAATCAAAAAAATATTTACCAAACCGATCAAACCCGTTGGGATGCGTATCAAAAAAGCAATGGATTTTCTTTAATGACTATGAGCCTCTTATCTTAATTCACTATCTCAGATTTTGAAACTTTAAAAAGTAAAAGAATTCACCTTTTTAAATTCATATTTTTTTCTGAGCTTGAAAGATCGAAATTTACTCCTCTAGAAATCCAATTGATTATTTTACAGTCAATTTTCATTCATTTTCAGGATTTAAAAACATGACTCCTTATCTCTTATTTTCATGAAAAAAACACTTCTCTTTTTAGCTGCTTCTCTCATGAGCTGGGCTGCTTTTCCTCAGGGTACCCAACTCCTTCGCCAACCTAGTTTAAGTCAAAGCGAGATAGTCTTTGTTTATGCCAACGATCTTTGGAAAGCACCTCGAGCAGGAGGCAATGCCATTCGGATGACGAGCAATGAGGGTGAAGAAAGCTTACCTCATTTCTCACCAGATGGCAATTGGGTTGCATTTACGGGAGAATATGATGGAAATACCGATGTGTATTTGATTCCTGCCAAAGGAGGCGAACCCAAACGATTAACTTGGCATCCGGGTGCTGATTTAGTTACCGGCTGGAGTCCTGATGGCTCAAAAGTCATTTTTTCATCTGGAAGAGAAGGCCATGCAACCCAGGAATCTAAAATTTTTGAGATAAGTGTGGATGGTGGAATGCCAAGTCCAATGATCGTTCCTCGGGCAGTCAATGGTGAAATCTCGCCTGACGGAAATCATGTGGCCTATCAACAAATTTCTTTTTGGGATCCAGAATGGAGAAATCATAGAGGAGGACAGGCAAAACCAATTTGGATTTTAGACCTTAAAAATTATTCCTTGGAAATGACACCTCAAACGGATAAGGAGCGTCATACCGATCCGGTTTGGCTCGGGAATAAAGTTTTTTACATTTCAGAACGAGACTATCTTGCCAATCTTTGGTCTTATGACCCAAGTAACAAGCAAGAGAAACAAGAGACTTTTTTGAAGGATTTCGATATCAAAAGTATTGATGCAGGTCCAGATGCGATTGTTATCGAACAAGGAGGTTATATCCATCTCTACAATCCGAGCAACGGAGAATTAAAGCAAGTTCCTATTACTGTGAATGGCGATTTCCACTGGGCTCGTGAACGTTGGACAAATGTTTCTGGCAATCAACTTCAGAACCCTCAATTATCTCCCACTGGCCAAAGAGCCATCTTTGAATTTAGGGGTGAAATCCTGACTTTCCCAAAAGAAAACGGGGCTGGAAGAAACCTGACGAATTCCTCAAAATCTGCTGAAAGATCCCCAGTGTGGTCACCTGATGGTAAAAACGTCGCTTATTTCTCGGATGAATCCGGAGAATATCAGTTGAAAGTAGCTGATCAAGTAGGGATTGTATCTAAGACAATCAGTATTCCGAATCCAAGTTTTTTCTTCAAGCCAGAATGGTCCTTAGACAATGAACATATTGCTTTTACCGATACGGATTATAACATCTGGATAATCAACGTTAATTCGGGAAGCAGTAAAATCGTGGAGACAGATCGATTCGCACATCCTGATCGTACTATGAATCCAGTCTGGTCACCAGATGGAAAATGGATCTCCTATTCAAGGCTGATGGACAATCAGTTGAAATCTATTTTTGTATATGAAATAGCGAGTGGCAAAAAAATCCAGGTTACAGACACTATGGCAGATGCCATAACCCCGGTTTGGGATGCCTCTGGCAAATACCTTTATTTTCTTGCAAGTACAGATTTTGGATTAAATACAGGGTGGTTGGACATGAGTAGCTATGATCATCCAGTGACCAGAGCTTTGTACCTAGTTGTCTTAAATGCCTCTGATTCCTCTCCACTTCTTCCTCAAAGTGATGAAGAAACTGTTAAAGAAGAAGAAAAAAAGAAAGAAGAAACGGTTACAGTAACAATTTCTGAAGCTGGAATTATGGATAGAATTATTACTATTGATGTTCCAACCAGAAATTATTCGGGTCTTGCAGCGGCACCAGCAAATCAGGTATTTTACATGGAAGTGATTCAGAATGAAGGCACTACCCTCAAGAAATATGATTTGACAAAACGAAAATCAGAAGACTTCTTGCCAAGAGTAAATCAGGTCGTTGTATCCAATGATCGCAAAAATCTCCTTTATCGATCAGGTGGAACGTGGGGCATTATAGAAACTTCTGGATCAGGAAAAAAAGTTGGCGATGGCGCCCTAAAAAGTATTGCTGGGATGAAAGTCAAAGTGGACCCAATGGCAGAATGGCAGCAAATCTATCGGGAAGGTTGGAGATATCAGAGAGATTTTCTTTATGTAGATAATGTGCATGGCGCACCTTGGAATGAAATCTACGAATGGTATAAGCCTTGGGTAGCCTCTGTTAGACATCGCTCAGATATGAATTACATTATCGATATCATCGGAGGTGAAGTGGCTGTGGGCCATAGCTATACCCGAGGAGGTGATTTTCCAGCTATCGACCGTGTGCCGATTGGGTTGTTAGGAGCTGACTTTGAAGTAGAAAACGGAAATTTCAAAATCAAAAAAATCTATACTGGTGAAGATTGGAATCCTGGATTGGATGCGCCTTTAGCACAGGTGGGAGCCCAGGCGGAAGTTGGGGAATACCTCGTTGGGGTGAATGGAAAAGCCATTGAAAAAGGCAGTAATCTCTACACTTATTTTGAAGGAACAACGAATATTCCAACAAAAATTCATTTAAATTCTACGCCTGAGCTAGAAGGCTCAAGAAGCATCTTAGTCGTTCCCGTATCGAATGAAAATCGACTGAGATCAATTGCTTGGATTGAAGGGAATCGCAAAAAGGTGGATGAGCTTTCTGAAGGAAAACTGGCTTATGTCTACCTTCCTAATACAGGCCAGCCAGGGTATACCTCTTTCAACCGCTATTATTTTGCGCAGCAAGACAAAAAAGGTGCTGTCATCGATGAGCGAAACAACGGAGGAGGATCTGCCGCAGATTACATGGTGGATATCATGAATAGAAAATTGACTGGGTATTTTAATTCTAGAGCAAATGACCATCGTCCCTTTACACAACCGATGTCAGGGATTTGGGGGCCTAAAGTAATGTTGATCAATGAACGTGCAGGATCTGGTGGCGATTTGCTGCCATACTTATTTAATAAAATGGAAATAGGTCCATTGATCGGAACGAAAACCTGGGGAGGATTAGTAGGCACTTGGGATACACCTCCTTTCATAGATGGGGGAAGAATGGTAGCTCCACGAGGTGGTTTTTATGATACCGATGGTGAATGGGCCGTAGAAGGAGTTGGTATATCGCCAGATATTCCTGTAGAGCAATTGCCAAAAGATGTCATCGAAGGAAAAGACCCTCAATTGGAGCGGGCAGTTCAAGTTGCTTTGGAATTGCTAAAGACTGAAGGCATCGAATTAAAACCTGAGCCTAAAGCCCCAATTCGATATTTCAGACCAAAAGGAAATTGATCCAGTTATCATAAATCTAGAAAATTGAAATTCTTAATCTTATTTTTCAATAAAAAAATGAAAAGTCTTTAGTAATAAGAATCTTAACTTTATTGCTTTCCCATGAGTTAGATTTTAAGAATTGTAAAACTCTTCTATTTGGTTAAATAAAGAGGGTTTTCCTTTTAAATAATGGATTAATTGGATTATAAAACGATTTTAATGAACTTTAGTCTACATAAACTTTTAATATAATGTTAGATCAATTATTAAACTTAGCTGAAGGTCCTTTGGAAGAAATGCTTTCAGGAATGAATCAATCAAATCCAAAATCTTCAGCAACCGCTTTAAAGGAAACAATTTTTTCAAGTCTCCAAAAACAAGTAGCTTCTGGAAACCTTGAAGGAGTGAAAGAAATGTTTTCGGGAAATGAAACCTCACCTTCTGCTCCGGTGATTAATCAACTGCAAAGCAGCGTATCTGAAGGTTTGATTGACAAACTTGGTATTAGCAAAGAGCAAGCGCTAAGTATAGCTGCCGCAGCACTACCAATGGTTCTAAATTTTTTTAATAAGCGAGTTAATGACGCCCCACAAGACAACCAAGACATCATGTCTTCTGTAGCTGCAGCATTACAAGGAGGTTCTGGAAAAGTAAATCCAACAGATTTACTAGGCTCTTTAATGGGAGGTGGAAAAAATGGTGGAATGGATCTAGGAGGCTTGATGGATTTGGGAAAAGGATTGTTCAACTAAATAGATAAAAAATGAAAAAAATTTGTTCAATACTTTCCACATTAGCTATTCTGGCAATCATATCCAGTCACGAAGCTTCTGCTCAAAAGATCTCCTTACCTTCACCTTCATTTAAAAGTGATATGCTTGGGGCTTTTTCTCCTGATGATGTTTTAAATCTGGAGTCTTCTAAAAAAGATGAATTAAAATCAGCAAACAATAAATTTCTTGATGATGTACTTAAAATTGCGGGAAGTAATGATAGCGATGAAGAGAAAAAGAAATCATTATTAGACTTAGGCAAAAAGCAATCTACTACATTCGAAAAATTATTGGGAAAGGACAATGCTAAAAAATATAAGAAATCAATCAAAAAGAAAATCCGTCCATTTAAAACTAAATATAAACTTGCCACATTAATCTTATGAAAGTATTAAAAATCTTACCCCTTGTATTTGCTCTTTGCATCATAGGCTTCACATCTCAAGCACAAGGATTGAAAGTCCCTAAATTGGACATGGCTTCTCAGGTCCTAGGTATTTTAAATGATACGAAAGGATTGGATCTCAGCTCAGATCAGCAAAGTAAACTTGAAACTGATAATAAAAGCTTTGTGGACAACCTAATGAAAATAAATGGGAGTTCTGCCTCAGATGATGATAAAAAAGCAAGCTTTCTAGGCTTGAAAAACAAAAGAACAAAGTTCCTTACTGATTTATTGGGAAGTGAATTATTCCAAAAATATTCTGGTCAAATACTGAAATCAATCAATCCTCTTAAATCAAAATTAGGATTAGCTGCTTTGGCATTCTGACGTATTTAACAATATTTCTGTAAGCCATAAACAATTTGTTTATGGCTTTTTTTATTTTTCGAAATGATTAAATATCCCCTCTTTTTTATAGTCTGTACATTATTATTCAGTTCCTGCAAAGAAACACCTCATGAAGTAGAATTCTGGTTAACGGATCCTGGACAAAATATAAAACTTGAGAGACAAAAACCTTTGGGCATTCAGGAAGATAAAAATTCTCTTTTGCCACTAGTTGAAATTTCAATTGATCCTAAGTCTACATTTCAAGAAATGGATGGGTTTGGTTTTACATTATCTCAGGGAAGTGCCAAGCATCTTTTAGGCATGTCTGAATCAGTGCGAAAAGCTCTTCTGGAGGAACTCTTTGGTATAAATTCAGATCAAATTGGAATCTCATATTTACGATTGTCAGTGGCTGCTTCTGATCTAAATGAACGTCCATTTTCATACGATGATTTAAATGACTCGTTAGCTACCGACCCGGAGTTAAAATACTTTGATTTAGGTCCAGATCGAAATGATGTCATTCCTGTTTTAAAGGAAATCCTTTCAATTAATCCCAACATTAAGTTAATGGCTTCTCCATGGTCTCCTCCAGCTTGGATGAAAGATAATAAAGATACCAGAGGTGGATCACTCTTGGAGAAGTACGAGGAAGTTTATGCGAAGTATTTGGTGAAATATATTGAGCAAATGGAGGCGGAAGGAATCCATATTGACGCGCTAACAATTCAAAATGAACCACTTCACCCCGGAAACAACCCTTCCCTATTAATGCTCCCGGAACAACAAGCGCGTTTTATAGGATTACATCTTGGTCCAGCTTTCAAAAAGGCAGGTATTGATACGAAGATTATTATCTATGATCATAATGCAGATAGACCTGACTACCCTATTACAGTTTTGAGTGATTCTTTAGCTAATCCTTTTATAGATGGATCGGCATTCCATCTTTACGGTGGTGAAATTGGAGCTCTTTCAGAAGTTCATCGGGAATTCCCTGATAAAAACATCTACTTTACAGAACAGTGGATTGGTGCACCGGGTAACCTTTCAGGAGATTTATCTTGGCATGTAGAGAATTTAATTATAGGAGCTTCAGGAAATTGGGCAAAAACTGTACTGGAATGGAATTTAACTTCAAATCCAACTTTAACTCCGTATACTTATCGAGGGGGCTGTAATCGATGTTTAGGAGCTGTAACAATAGATGGAGACTCAGTCACAAGAAATCCAGCTTATTATATCGTGGGGCATGCGAGTAAGTTTGTATTACCTGGTTCAAAGAGAATTGAATCTAACCTTGCTGAAGGACTACCAAATGTCGCCTTCTTAAGACCAGATGGAAAAATTGTTTTAATTGTTCTCAATAATCAGGAAAAAACTCAAGCATTTGAGTTTTCAACAGATAAAACAGGCTTTAAATCAGAATTAAATAGTGGTGCTGTAGGGACTTTTGTTTGGGATAATTAAGTAGAATTCTTATCTAAAAGTCTTTTTATTCAAAATCTTCATCAACTCATCAGCTAAATAATCCCCCTTCATTCGAATTATATCTCTCGGCGTATTATCTCCGACTTCAAAGGTCATGGACTCAGCTTGATGGACAAAGAAGAAGTAGGAATTAGAAGTGACACTTCGTTGTGTTCCTTCATTTGGTCGGATATTCGGAATGTAATCTGGAATTCGTTTTGAAGACCTTTTGATTATTTTCGGAATTAAACCAGGGAAATTACCTTCCAATTCCTCATTATTTGTATAAAAGATATCTTCCCAAGTTGAATGAAAATCGGCTGCAAAGATGAATTTACCTCCCGTTTCCTGCACTTTATATTCCATAAATTTAGCTAAAGCTTTTGTCTCTGGTTGGTTGAAATTTATCCAATCTCTATTCAAATCTATTCCACCAGCGTTATGTCTCCAATGCCCATTTGAGACCCCATCGGGATTCATTTGAGGCATTACATATAAATTATACTTATTCCTAAACTTAATCGCCTGAGGGCTGTCACTGCATATTCCTTCTATAAAAGCTTGCATTGCCAAAAACCCAGTTAGTTCCGGTGGGTGTTGCATAGAAATCACCATCAACATGGCCTTATCATCAGAATTTCCAATTTTTAGAATTTCCAATGGTCTTCCATGCTTGCTTTCTCCTATTGAAATCAACTCCACAAAATCATGCGCAAGGACTTTATTTTTCCAATCCTGAACATGATCTGTTCCAACTTTATCTTGTGCCGCTATCCAAAGCGTATCTAGGGAACTTTCAACTTTCAAAAAAGCCATTTCAGGTCTTCTTTCCTCAGATTCTGGTTGAAAGAAATCCAAAGAATCTACGTTTGAAAAATTCACTCCATCCAGACTGGATTTAGGAAAATAACGATGAAACCCAATCCCTCCATAGCTAAATTGAATCCAAAAGTCTTCTGGTTTTTCTGACCAAATTTTGAATGCGTACCAGGGACTTGGATTGATCGGTTCATTTTCCGGTAAAATGGTGATCTGAATTAAGGTGTCATTCAAACGGTCCACTCGATTCAATCTTGCCCCATTAAATTCATTGGAAAAGAATACTCCATCCCCTGCATCAAAAGTTTGCTTCTCTTGAATCGAGATCGGTTTATCAACTGTTTCTATAATCTGAATAGGCCCCTGCCCTTCCCATTGTGAAGTTGATTTACAAGAAAAAATACTTGCTAAAGCAAAAATGAATAAGGATGAGTTTCTAAGGTTCATGATCCGAAAATACTATAAATCTACTGATCTAACATCTGGATTTTATTATAAAATTCACTCTCAGATTCCTTCTTTTAAATACATTAGTATTTATTACTAAAATCAAAAATAGCTTTTACTTATTCTGCAAATTTTATTTTTAAAATACCTTTAAATAAGATTATAAATTCTATAATTTCGACTATTACAAAATTAAATTGTGATTATGCGCGATTATTCAATATTTAATACGTTGATTTTAGGCGGAGAATACTTCTCTTCTTTTTTCAATATTTTTTATGTCATCGCCTTCCTTGCAGCCACAATAATCATGGTTTTTGAGGGAGTTAAAAGGAAAATTCCCCTTATCAGTTGGTTAGTCGTATTGGCCTTTTCTAGGCTCTTTTTCATTATTGGCACCAAAATTAACTCTTTCGGTTCCTCTGAATGGTCAATTTTTTTCCAAAGCCTTGTACTTCCGGAGGCTGAAGGAAAAGTTCTAATAGGAGGTGTGTTGTTTGGTTTAATAAGCTTTTTAATTGGAATTAAAGTTTTTAAAATTCCATTCTCGAGTATTGATTCTTTTTCCTTTGCCTTCCCAGTTGGGTTAGCACTGCAACGATTTGGGTGTCTACTCCTTGGTTGTTGCTATGGAACTCCAACCACTTTACCATGGGGTGTAAGATATGGATTTGATAGTCCTCCACATGCACATTATTTCAATCTAGAGTTAATAGAAGGCCTGACTTCTACCACACCGAGTTTACATCCTTTTCAATTCTATGAAATCTTAAATGGAATCGCTGTAATACTGATTCTACTATATTTAAAAAGGAAAATCAAGGTTTCAGGAAATCTATTTTTGGCTTCTTTAGGCTCTTGGGCCTTTATTAGGTTTTTCACAGAGTTTTTTAGAGACCCTAGTGCCCATGCTATGGGAGGAACTATGATTTTTGGCCTCAAATCCATGCAATGGATTTTACTTCTAATCGTAATCTTATCCACTTTAGTCATTATTTATAGAGAAAGCAGGTCCATCTCACTTTCTCAAAAAACAAAAGTACGCTATCCCAATTTTGTTACAGCATTTGTTTTTTTAGGGATTGTGGTAATTATGACTTGGTCTTTAAGATTTTGGTTGAGTTTCGCAGAAATGCTGGCAATGAATTTTTTACTTTTCCCCTGCATTGCCATTTTCTCAGCTCATTATTTTAAAAAATACACAGTACCCCAGTTTCGATGGGGTGTTTTAGCAAGCATGATTTTACCCGTTTTTTTAATGAGTCAGACCTGGAATACGCTTCCAAAAGATAGTACACAAGTAAAAAGCTATGATTTTATTCGAGGTGGTTATTCATCTGGAGACTATTTTTCTACTTCAGTTTACAAAGGTTCAACTACTGGTGGAAATTCAGGATGTGCAAACAATTATCAGTATAATGCCTTCGAGTCCACCTATACTACAGGAGGATTGGGAATCGGAAGATCGAAAATCACAGAAAATGGAATTTTAACCTATGGTATTAATCTTTCTTACGGGAAATTAACTGAAGATAAACTGAGTACAGATCCTATTACCACAAAAAATAAAAGTCTATTTTCCTTGAATCCTTATGTGAAAAAAGATTGGAAATGGATTGGTTTAGGAGGGGGACTGCATATTGGGAGCCTTGGTTGGAATGCGTTTACTGAAAAAGAAGTTGACACTGGTAGTACATCGACATTAATTACAAATACTCCTGTTTATATCCAATCCTATATGAGAATTGGACCTGAAAGAGCCCTCTTCATTGATGGGGGTGTTTCTAATAGTCTCCCTAGTCCATTTCCGGGCATGAGATTTGAAGGCGCAATAGGAACAGGCTTTGGATTACCTTTAGGGAATAAGTTAAGAGTCGGGACCAGCGATTTAGGAACATTCGTTCAAGCTCAGACTATTATCGCAAAGAAGTATTTATTGAACCTGACCTATCAATTTTCTAGTCCTTCAGATCTTCAATTTCCCGGCTATAATGACACTAGAAACAGTCAAATTTTATTGAACTTTGAATACCGTTTCAATTTCCAAAAATAAAACCCTTCAAATTTCTTTGAAGGGTTCGTATTTCGTCATTCGTATTTCAAGTTTATATCTTCGGCAATTCCCACCCGTTATGATAATGAGCCTTAATTAATTGATTTGCTTCTTTATCAGTGAATTGATTTTTTGTTGCATCCCAATAAACTTTTTTACCCGTCTTGTAGGCAATATTTCCCATTTGAGCATTGATTGCTGCGACACTTCCAGTTTGAATCGCACAATTCAGCAAGCTAGGATCATTCGCTTTTACCGATTCAATAAAGTTTTTAGCATGATGATCCAAGGCACTTCCAACCCCAGGAGTATGAGGAACTTCAGCTACTTTTGGAACACGCTGCCCATCTTTGTTTTCGGTTTCAGGAATCACTTTCCATCCCCCTCTATTCACTACCAAAGTTGCATTATTCCCAATAAATGCAATTCCTTCCGTCGTACCATAGTTACCACCATCGATGCCTGTAGCATGTTCCCAAAGCATGTTGAATCCATCGTATTCATACACCGTTTGAAGCGTATCAGGAGTTTCCGAAGCATCATCTGGATAGGCAAATTTACCTCCTGAAGCCATAACGGATTTTGGAGCACTTACTCCCATTGCATAGAGTGCAATGTCAATCTCATGCACTCCCCAATCGGTCATCAATCCTCCCGCATAGTCCCAAAACCAACGGAAATTGAAATGGAATCGGTTTGGATTAAATGGACGCTCTGGAGCAGGGCCAAGCCACATTTTATAATCTACTCCATCAGGAGCTGGCCCATTTGGCAATACAGGAACTGGTTTCATCCATCCTTGATAAGCCCAACATTTTACCAATCGAATTTGTCCGAGCTTTCCTGATTTCACATAGTCAATTGCCTGTGCATATTGAGAACCTGAACGTTGCCATTGGCCAACTTGGACTACTTTACCGTATCGTTCCTGAGCTTTCACCATCAACTGACATTCTTCGATGGTATTTGCAATTGGCTTCTCTACATAGACATTCTTACCTGCCGATACTGCATCGCACATGATCAGGCAATGCCAATGATCAGGGGTTCCAATAATAACAATATCAATATCTGGATCCTCTAAAAGCAACCTATAATCTTTGTATTGTTTGGGTCTTGTTCCCCGAAGTTTGAATACATCTTCAGTTCTTTGATCCAGAACACTTTGATCTACATCTGCCAATGCCACACAGTTCACCTCAGGCAATTTCAAATGGGCGTTCATATTGGACCATCCCATCCCCTTACAACCAATCAGGCCATAATTAAGCTGGTCAGAGGGTTTTACTTTCCGGGTATATCTGCCAAAATCTGCAGCAGTCAGAATATTAGGCATGCTTAAGCCAGCGCCTAACAACATGGTGTTTTGTATAAATCGTCTTCTTGATGACATAGTTTTTGGGGTTATTGAGTGTTGATAAAAAAGGAGCAGAAAAAAAATTATTCAGCTCCTTCATAATGATTAATTAAAGTTTACGAACCCAGATATTTCTAAATCTTACTGGGTTTCCATGATCTTGAAGTTTAAGCGGCAACTCTTCGGGATGAGCTTTATAATTTGGAATCCCTATGTATTCAGTTGGACCTTTTAAAATAACATGATTTTGAACCAAGACCCCATTCATAAGTACTGTCACAGTAGCTGGTGAAGTTACAATTCCATCTTTGTTGAAACGAGGTGCTTTAAAGATAATATCATAATAATTCCATTCTCCTGGAGGTCTAAGAGCCATTGCCAACGGTGTAAATTGCTTATAAATACTACCAGCTTGACCATTCGTATAGGTCTTACTTTCATAGCTGTCCAAAATCTGGACTTCATACAAGCCCATTAAGAAAAAACCTGAATTCCCACGACCTTGCCCTTCACCTACAATTTCCGTTGGAGCAGACCACTCAACATGGTATTGGGCATCTCCAAATGGTATTTTTGATTGAATATCTCCTTTTCCTTTTGTCACAACCAGTTCACCATTTTCTATGGCCCACTCAGCAGGGCTAGAACCGTCTCTAGCGCTGACAAAACCGTTTAAACTTGTTCCGTCAAATAACACTATTGCGTCAGAAGGTGGAGCCGTATTATTTGCACCAGGCGTAACTTTTGGAGGAACGGGGGTATAAAATTCAGTAGCCTCCGGCTTCATTGGTGGTGGAGTCTTTTCTTGTGCACAAGCTAAAAAGCAAATACTAAAAGAAGATAAGGTAAGCGCTAAAGTCAGCGATGTCTTTTTCATACAACAGATTATTTTAGGAAAATTATTAATGAGGATAATTTACTTGAAAATGAGGTCAAACAAAAAACCATTGATGGATTTTTGCCTATTTTCCTCATATTCTAATCGAAATTGAAATAAATTGGAACCATGAAAAAAACACTACTAGCTTTATTTCTTGGGCTTATCCTTTCCACTAACCTATTTGCGCAAGAAAATTATTTCTTCCCAGGTGAAAAATTTGACCCTTCAATACCTTCTCCTTCTGAATTTTTAGGGTATAAAATCGGATCATGGCATACGCGATATGATTTGATTGTTAAGTATTTCGAAAAACTCGATGAGTTATCTGAAATGGCTGAATTAAAAACAATCGGTTATACACACGAACTTCGGCCAAAAATAATCCTTACGATTGCCTCAGAATCAAATATGGGTGATTTGGAAGAAATCAGGTTAATGCAGCTCCAGCTAGCCGATCCAAGTCAACCAAAACCGGATGTCAGTTCAATGCCTTCCATTATACACCAAGGCTATGGAGTTCATGGAAATGAGCCTTCTTCTGCGGAAGCGGCCATGTTATCCGCCTATTGGCTCTTGGCATCCCAATCTGACCTTGCAAAAAATCTAAGACAAAATGCAATAGTTCATTTTGATCCAACTGTCAATCCAGATGGAAGAGATAGACACAGCCATTGGGCAAATTCAAACAAGGGATTCCCTCCTGTTGCCGACCCTTTGGATAGAGAACACAATGAAGTTTGGCCAGGAGGAAGAACGAACCATTATTGGTTTGATTTGAATCGAGATTGGCTGCCTTTGGCACATCCTGAGTCTCAGGCCAAAATCGCATGGTACCACACTTGGTATCCAAACGTGACTACTGATTTTCATGAAATGGGTACCAATAGTACTTATTTCTTTGAGCCTACGAAACCCTTTGGAAGTGAAAATCCTGTTGTACCACGAAAAAATTACGAAGATATCAATGGTCGTTTTGCCCAGTATTTTTCAAAATATCTGGATGAAATAGGAAGCCTATATTGGACTAAAGAAGTTTTTGATAATAGCTATCCTGGCTACGGAAGTACTTATCCGGATATTCATGGAGGACTAGGGTTGGTATTTGAACAAGCTAGTAGTAGAGGCCATTTGCAAGATAGCCAAAGAGGAGAAATCAGCTTTGCCTTTACCATTAGAAATCATGTGAGAAGCTCTTTAGCAACAATGGAGGCTGCATTGGAAAATAGAGAATACATGCATGACTATTTGCGCGAATTCTTTGAAACTGCAGTAAATGAAGGTTCTAAAGACCCTGCAAAAAATTATGTATTTGGAGATGAATTTGATGAAAACAGAAGTGCCCTTTTTGTACAATTTCTGATGGATCATAAAATCAAAGTATATGAAAATGACAATGATATCAACCTTGAAGGGTATAATTTCAAAAAAGGTAAATCTTGGATAGTTCCTACTTCCCAGCCTCAATATAGAATGGTTCGGACCATGTTTGAAGAGGTGACAGAATTTGCCGACTCGGTATTTTATGATGCTTCCACTTGGACAATGGCACATACCTATGGGATGCCTTTTGCAGCAGCTCCCTCATTGAAACCAGGGATTCTTGTGGAAAACAATTCCCCGAAGCCTTTTGAATTCCCTGAGGTAAAAGCATATGCTTATTTGATCGATTGGGCAGATTATTTTGCCCCTAAAATGCTTTTTGACCTTCAAAAAGCTGGGGTACATGTAGAAATAGTAAATAGGCCGTTTACTTCTCAAACGCAAGATGGACCAATCGATTTTGCCGCTGGTACTTTGATGATTCCGATGGGTTTCCAGAGCTTAAGTGAAAGCAATGTTAAAGATGCGCTTAAAACTCTGGCACAAGTAAATCATCAAAAAGTATATGCCACAACTACGGGTTTAAACCTTCAAGGAATTGATCTGGGATCAAACCTAGTTGGTGCAGTGACAGAGCCAAAGGTGATCATGGTTGTTGGAGATGGGGTTTCTAGCTATGAAGCCGGTGAAATATGGTACTTACTTGACTCTAAAGTTGGAATGCCAATCACTAAAGTTAATTCGGATCAAATGAATCGAGTGAATTTATTCGATTATAATACCTTGATCTTACCATCTGGAAATTATAATTCATTTTCAGAAAATGTAGTGGAACATCTAAAGGACTGGATCAACAGAGGAGGAACGGTGATTTCTTTAAAATCTGCTAGTCTTTGGTTGAATCAAAAAGGAATCACAAAAGAAACCTTGGTAGAAAGAGGAGAAAGCACAGACCCAAAAGAGCTACCATTCGCAGTTCGAAGCAATTTTGAGGGCGCTAAAGAAGTTGGCGGAAGTATTTACATGGCAAGATTGGATCTGACACATCCTATCGCTTATGGTTATAAAAGAGAAACACTTCCTGTATATAGAAACAATTCGATTTTTGTCCAACCTAGTAAAAACAAATACCTCACTCCTATTCGCTATACGAATGACCCTCTATTAGGAGGGTACATTTCCGATGCTAATTTGGAATTGCTGAAGCAAAGTGCAAGCCTGATCGTATCTCCTGTTGGTAGAGGAAGAGTTATCAATTTCTACGATTCCCCGAATTTTAGAGGAACATGGTTTGGAACAAATAAGCTCTTCTTTAATGCTATTTTCTTAGGAGACAAAATGGATTAATCCTACAATAAACATCCAAAAAAAGCCAGTCTAGAATCAAGACTGGCTTTTTAATTCAAAAACCCTATGAAAATCTACGACTAATTCGTAGATAATGATAAATTTTTTATCTGATGTAGGTCAGTGTAATAATTCCTGCCAATTTTCCCATAGGTGTTTCGAATTCCACTTCATGTTTAGTTACTAATTCATCATCTGATACTCTAACAATCTCATAATAAGTAATTTCATCACCATTCATTGTTACTACGATCGTATTATTTTCTAATTTCCATGTACCAGATCCATTCATATCCCCTTGACCAGAAGTAATTTTCATACTACCATCTTCATTAAGTGTTAAGGTTCCACCTTCATGTAATGCTCTACCACCCTCTATCATAGCTGACATATCAGGGCCTTCCGTTTGGTCAAATACGAATTCAGTCCCTTCCCATTTTCCAGTTACATCAGATTGGCTTAAAGCCATATTGCATGAGAAAAGTCCTACCATAAGTATCAATAATGGGATACTTAGGAAAAACCTTTTTTTCTGATTTGAACTTGATTTTGCTTTGTTCATCATAATGATTCTTTTTTTAGTTTGAAATTGATTGAAATTATTCATGAATTGAAGTCCCTTTTCTTTTTGTAATTGTTTCAATAACAATCTGGAGTAAGTAATTGGTGAATAATTACTTGTAACTTCCTGATCAGCTTGAAACTCGTGGATTTCCCTAAGCTGCTTTTCCAAAAGATAGATAGCTGGATTGAACCAGAAAATAGCTTTAATTAACTGGAGAAAAAGTACATCCCAAGTATGCCCTTTTTGGATATGCACCGACTCATGCAACAAAATCTGATTGATTTCAGGATCATCCTGTTTATAAGATGGCAGCATGATATAATTGAAAAAAGAGGCAGGAATCATTGTATCATTTATGATTAAAGTCTGATTACCCATCCTAATCGCTTGAGAATTAAAAATCAAGTAAAATGTCTTTAATATGCCTCCTAACAACACTAATAGACGATATATTGCCCCTATTAAATAGATTGATAAAGGAATCAAAATCCAATTGAATGAGTTTACATCTTCTTGGGAGACCACTCGATTTACTTGTCCATCCATCCATCCCAAAGATGAAGCAATTGGTTTTAAGGATGATTGCCCCATCCATTTGAAATCGAAGGAAATCAAAGGCAAAAGAACTGCTGCTGCCAATAAAACCAATAAAGTTACTCTTCCAAGAGAGAAAAAAGTTAGATCTTCAATCAGGATTTTGTAAAACAAAACGACCAGGAATATCCCAATGCTCCCTTCTAACAAATATGTAAATAGAAAATCCATACCCTTTATTTTTTTTCGTATTGATCGATCATTTTCTGTAATTCTTCCAATTCCTTTTCAGAAACCTTTTTCTCTTTCACTAAAAATGAAAGCACATTCTCTACCGAACCATCAAAGAAGTTCTTAACCAAGGAGTTAAAACTCTTTTTTCGATAATCACTTTCTGGAATCAGGATAAAATACTCATTCGTTTTACCATAAGATTTATGACCAAGATATCCCTTTTTCTCCAACACTTTCACCGAAGAAGCTAAAGTGGTATAAGGAGGTTTTGGTTCTGGCAACTGATCTAGAATATCCCGGACAATTGCTCTTTCCAATTTCCAAAAGATCCTCATGATCTGCTCTTCGTTGGCTGTAAGTTCTTCCATGTTTTAAAGGTATAAAAGCTTTTTCAAAAAACCTACGAATAATTCGTAATATCACGATAAATTCGTAATTTTTAACATAAAAAAGCCTCTAAAACATTTTTAGAGGCTTTTTGAAATTTATGAATCCATCAACTAAAGCTTATATTTTACTGGTAGTTGCATTCGAGTATTCACTTTTTTACCATCCTTCTCCCCTGGTGTCCAGTTTGGAAATGACTTCACCACTCTCAGTGCTTCTTCATCACAACCTGCACCTATTCCTCTTAAAATTTCAGGATTAGCTACAGAGCCATCTGCCTGGACGACAAAAGATACTACCACCGTTCCTTCGATTCCTTTTTCTTTTGCTTGCGAAGGATATTTCAAATTCTCACTCATAAATGTCATCAATCCCGACATTCCTCCTGGTGGGATTGGCATGACATCTACTTTTTCATGAACTTCCTGAGATTGAGCATTGCTTTCCTGAATATTCAAGGAAAAAAACATAAATAACATCAGGGTAGAAATAATAATTGGCTTTGCGTTAGTTTTCATTTCGATACTTTTTAGATTTTTATTTTCATTAAATGATTGAATTGAATTAGTAATCTGATTTTTATTTGAGAAAGCAAACTTCACTTAGCTAGCAGATTCTCCCACTTCATCGTTTCCCAGCTTAAATCGAATTGGTAATTTCATTCTTGTGTTTACTGCTCTTCCTCTTTGGCTTCCTGGCTCCCAATTTGGTGCATTTTTTATAACCTGCATGGCTATCTCATTGCAACCTGCACCAATTCCACGAATTATATCTACATCAGAAATTGACCCGTCGGAGTTCACAACAAAGGCTACGATAACAGTACCTTCCACTCCCATTTTTCTGGCTTGTTCGGGATAAGTCAAAGAAGAAGCTAAGTAAGAGTTCCATCCTTGCATTCCCCCGGGAGGATTTGGTTGGTTTTCTACCACATCAAAAATTTCTTGTCCATCCTTTCCCTGAGCCATCCTAGCTGTAATATTTGATGGCCCAATGGCTTTAGCCTGCTCCCCCATTTGAGTTGGGCCTTCTATTTCCTCTTCTCCATTAGTCAAGTCACAAGAGAAAGTAAAAAACATTAATCCCATGATTGGAATGGCCATTAGAAACCGAAGTAACTGGCTCCGGTCAGACTTGGTTTTATTCATCATGATAATTCTTTTTTTAGTTTGAAATTGGTTAAAGTTGTTCATGAATTGCCAACCCCTACCAGCTGTCAATAGCCTTAGAAGTAATCTTGAATATTCTGAATGAGAAAATGACTTAGTTACCCCCTGATCAGCTTGAAATTCATGTACTTCCCGAATTGAGTTTTCAAAAAGATAAATGAGTGGATTGAACCAAAAGACAATCTTGGCCATTTGAACGAATAATAGATCATAGCTGTGCTTTTTGCTCACATGAACAGACTCGTGAAGTATGATCCGCTGCTGATCTTCATCGTCCATTTGAAATTTTGGGAGCAAAATGTATTGAAAGAATGAAGCTGGAGTGAATTCCGGATGAACTGCTATGTATTGATTTTTATGAAAAAACAGATTTGATTTTCCCAATAAAATAAAAGATTGCATAAACCCATAAATCAACCGAAGAGCAGTCCAAATCATCCCAATCAAATAAACTGTAAAAAGAATTTGGATCCAGGAAAAGTTATTTTGCTCCTGACCAGTTTGATTTCCTACCCAAAATTCCGGAAGAGTTACCTCTTGTAGCATCGTTGATCCAGAAACAAGTTTGAAGGAAAGTGTGGGAATTATTAAAGACAGGCCCAACATACTCAATAGTATCGCCCTATTCCAACCGAAAAAGGTCAGTTCGCTCAAAACAACTTTATAAAAAAGAAGTGATACGGCTAGACAGATACTTGCCTCTACTAGATAAGTTATCAATTCGCTCATTTCTTATCTGGGTTTTCGTAGTCATCAATCAGTTTTTGTAAATCCTGAATCTCATCTTCGGAGATATTTTTCTCCTTTACCATAAAAGACAAGAAATTACTAACCGATCCTTCAAAGAAATTCTTTACGATCCGATTGATACTCTTCTTGCTATATTCCGCTTGAGAAATAACAGGAAAAAAAAGATGGGTAGTACCATAAGTCTTGTGACTTAAATAGCCTTTCTTCTCTAATAGTCTAATGGAGGATGCCAACGTGGTGTAAGGAGGTTTTGGCTCAGGCAATTCTTCTAGGATATCTCTTACCAAAGCACTTTCAAGCTTCCAAAAGATTCCCATAATCAGTTCTTCGTTGTGGTTCAATTCATTCATGTCACTAATCTAAAATGAATTTTTTAAAAACCCTACGAAAATTTCATATATCTACGATTATTTTGTTAAAGCTTGCTAAAAGCAGATGAAAAATAATCCCTCAATCCCTTTTAATCTTTTGGATTTATTGGCATTAAACCACAAATCAAAAATTTTTGAAGTCATTTTTTTTACCGATTAGGCTTTGAGAATATCTTAATTAAAAAAAAATCCATTACATTATATTATCAATAAAAATGAGATTGATTTGCTAGTCATAAATAAAAACTCTCCTAACCAAACGGGATAGATTTTGTAACTCAAAAGCAATTTTAAAATCGATATTTAATTTTTGATTAAGCTAATCCATATGAATAGTATTTTTCTAGAGAAGAAAATCAAGTTCTTGAATGAGTAAAATGAACTCCAAAAGTGATCAATTACTTCAAAAAGCACGGAAGGAAGTTTTGAAGACGTTCACGACAGAATGTTCCCTAGACAAATTATTTTATTACCTGTTACCTGAAGAAGGTGATTAAGGAACTGGGTAAGGATCATGGGGTAGATATGACATAATATAAAGTGTTAAGGAATTAATCAGGAAGAAAATAGGAATGACAAGGAAACTATTATGTTAATGAGTATTTCAATAAAACCTGGGATAAAAAAATGAAAATAGTCTATCAAAAAACTTATAGCCCCCTGGTTATATTACTATATATAGTACTCTTGGCATCCTGTCATACTAAGACAGAAACTCCTTTTCCAGAGAATCCATCTGGTTTTACAGAACCAAAGACTCAACCATTTAATTTTCCTGAATTCAAACCTTTTAGTTGGAATAAGCTTGGGAAAGATAGTATGCCAACTGTCACTAAAATCAAATTTAAACTAGAAAATTATCCCTCAAGTCATTTTAGCACATATCATTTCAAACCACTAAAATCCCCGATTACCAAAACTCCTATCAACTGGGACAATCCAGAAGAAATCCAAATCAATCTGGATACAATAAAAAATATCGACGTTCCTTACCTCAAATATATTTTATCTGAGCCTGAAATCACGAATCTTGGCACGCTCACTAAATCAGACGGAACAACCTCCGGAATTATCAGAATTGGTCAGTCTGAAGGGCTGATAGGTAATGCGATCTATTCGGTTTACGATGATCAAAAAGGATCTATTTGGTTTTCCAGTGAGAAGGGCGTTCATCGCTTTAACGGAGACCAATTTGAAAACTATAGCTTTATTCTCCGTAATCTGGATGGAAATATAGATCCTGTTGTAGATATAGGTGAAACATCCTCTGGAAAAATCATGATGGTGGCCAATGCTAGTGGCCTATACTTGGTTGATCCAGTTTTGAAATTGGTAGAACATTTCAAGATAGGAAATAGCTACACCCGTGGAATAGAGGATGATAATGGGGATTTTTGGTTTGGAAACACAGCACAGGGAATCGTTTTATTGGATCCAATAGAAAGGAAGATGAAATATATGAATACTCTCAATCAAAAATTGGGAATATTCTCTGCCGGAGTTTTTATGGATTCACAAAAAAATATTTGGATGGGATACGGAAGCAGTCTTGTTATTCTAAATCCTCAAAGAAATGTTTTCAGGATTTTGGGGCAGAAAGAAGGAATGCTCCTAAACTCCATTGTCTATGAATTTCTGGAGGATAGAGAAGGCACAATTTGGCTTTCTAGCTTTGATGAAAAGAATGCTTATGGGATTTCTCTAAAAGAAAAAACGCTATATCAAATTGGTTCTGAGCAAGGGTTCTACAGCGGGGCTAAAGCTTTTAACTTAGATTCAAAAAACAGGCTTTGGATTACTGATAACGATACAATTACGATTATTGACAGAGAAAAAAATCTCTTGAAAAAAATACCAACTGGAGCGGATTTTCGATCATCTGGTTTACCAAGTGGTAGCTTAACTGATTCAGACGGAAATATCTGGATAGGTACAACTTCCAAAGGAGTTTTACTAATCAATCCTACAGGTATGCTTAGCCAGCATTTCGATAAAAATTCTGGTCTAGCGAGTAATGACACTTGGGGAATTGGTGAAGATTATAAAGGCAGAATCTGGCTAGCAGAATATGATGGAATCAATGTCTATGATCCAAACTTGGAGCAAATTTATTTAGTAAAGTTCCCTGAAAACTTAAGTTTTAATGACCAAAGATCTATCAGTATTTTAAAAAACAATAAAATCCTTGTTGGCGGAGTTAGAGGTTTTATAATAATTGATCTTGAACTTGAGGAGGCAGAGCTTTTTAAATTTGATCAAACTGTAGCCAGAATATTTTGGAAGGGGCTTGAAACTGCTGATGGAAACATTTGGCTCGGGTCTTTGGATGGTCTCTTTAAATATAACCCAACTGAAAAATCATTTTCTTATATCGATGAATATACGGGATTGGCTTCCAACAGAGTATGGTTAGTGGAAGAAGATAAAAAAGGAAATATCTGGCTAGGTAACGATCTGGGAATTAATATCCTGAATAAAGAAAAAGATAAAGTATCCTACTTAGGAAAATTTGATGGATTGACAAGTGATTATGTATCTATGATCACTCAAACTGATGATGGGGAAATACTTGCTGGTAGCGATAATGGGTTTTCAATAATAAATCTTGATTCCATGAGCATAACAAATGTGCTTCCTGAAAATGGAATGCTGCCCCCTGTCATGTACGATATGATTACTTTGAAAGATGATATTTTAATCGGATCTGAAAACGGAATAGTACTAGTCAATCGACCCACTTCGAGAAATCCCGATCAAAAATGGAGATTCTCCAGATTTAGCAAACCTGAAGGCTTTCCTTTTAATGATTATAACCAAGCTACTGCAATCCTAACATCCTCAGGAACCATGTGGTGGGCCGCTGCTCCAATATTATCTGTAATCAATCAAAATGCTGAATTGGATACATTGAGTCCAGAAATAATTATTTCTAATGTTAAGGTAATGGACCAAAGTCCTCAGTTCGTTAATTCAACTTTTATCAAAAATCAACTCAATGAAGGTGACACTATCTGGAATAGTGAACAAACTGCCTTTTTTGAAAAATCTTCTTTTCCTTCAGATTCCAGCGAAGTTGATTATAGCAAAATCCAGTGGGATAGTCTTGATTTAGCAAATCAACTCCCAATTGGAATGACTGTCCCCTATGATCTTAACTCATTCAATTTTAGTTTTATCAATCCCTCTATACAGGGCAGAGACAAAATCGTCTACCGCTACATTCTTGAAGGAGCTGATGAAAATTGGTCGGAACCATCCGATGCAAACAACTCCAAAAACTATTACAATCTCGTTCCTGGCGAATACGAATTTAAAGTTGCTACAAGTGGATTTAATGGAGTATGGAGTGAACCTGCTTCATTCAAATTCACAATTCTACCTCCATGGTGGCAAACTTGGTGGGCTTATCTCCTATTTACAGCATTATTTGCCGCACTAGTTTATGTCATTGTATATGTAAGATCTCAATTGCTCAAAAAAGAAAACAGAATTCTTGAGGAGAAAGTAAATCATCGTACCAAGCAGCTAAAAGAGAAAATTGATGAACTAAAAAATACCCAAACTCAGTTAATCCAATCTGAAAAAATGGCTTCTTTAGGTGAATTGACTGCAGGGATCGCTCATGAAATTCAAAACCCTTTAAATTTTGTAAATAACTTTTCAGAAGTGAATACAGAACTTTTGGATGAGCTAAAAGGAGAAATTGAAACTGGGAATATGGAAGAAGTGAATGCGCTGGTTAAAGACATTATTGAAAATGAAGAAAAAATCAACTTTCATGGCAAGCGAGCCGATGCCATTGTAAAAGGGATGCTTCAACATAGTAGATCAAGTAATGGTCAAAAGGCACCTTCAGATCTCAATGCTCTAGCCGATGAATATTTAAGGCTTTCTTATCATGGGTTGAGAGCCAAAGACAAATCTTTCAACGCAACTTTAGAAACAGATTTTGACGAAAGTATGCCGATGATTGATGTAGTTTCTCAAGACGTAGGAAGGGTGATTCTAAACCTCATAACAAATGCCTTCCATGCTGTTGCAGATAAAAAGAAAACTATCAATGGAACTGAGTTTAACCCCACGGTCAAGATCAGCACAAAAAACTTTGATGATCATGTTGAAATCATAATTTCAGACAATGGAAATGGGATTCCCGAATCCGTTCGTCAAAAGATTTTCCAACCATTTTTCACAACCAAACCCACTGGTCAGGGAACAGGACTAGGACTTTCGCTGAGTTATGATATCATGAGATCTCATGGTGGAGAGATTCAGGTGGATTCAGAACCTGGATCGGGTGCCAAATTCAAACTTATACTACCAAAAAATTAAATTATGAAAATATTAGTTGTAGATGATGAACTAGATGTGAAAATACTTTTTGAACAGCGATTCAGAAAGGAAATCCGCTCGAAAATTGTTGATTTTGCGTTTGCTTTTTCTGGAAAAGAAGCACTGGAATACATTGATAAGCTAAATCATGAAGCAATTCTAATTCTTTCAGATATTAATATGCCAGGAATGAGTGGATTTGAGTTATTGAAAGAAATTAAAGAGAAAGAACTCACTCCAAAACCGATTGTGATGATGATATCTGCTTATGGAGACGAGCAGAATTATAATATGGCAAAAAGTCTTGGAGCAGATGCATTTTTAACCAAACCTGTGGATTTTAAACTTCTAAAAGAAAAACTTAATCTCAATTAAGGTTTTTAAAAAAATTAAATTCAGTTTACTCTTTTACCTGTTTTTTTACCTGACCAAAAGCATAAAATAATTCTGATGCTATCTCATGAGATCGTTCTGAATACATCTTATTTTCTAAAGGAGTCTCATCAAACTTTTTTGGGTCCTCAAACTGTATTGGAATTCTAGTATCAGATCCTGGAATAAAAGGACAATTCTCGTCTGCATGATCACAAGTCATAATTGCTGCAAAATCAACCTTTGGGTTTGATTGGTCATCAAAAACTTTAGAAAATGCCAAAATTGGTTTTTCTTTTTTAGAATAGCTTAATTCATAAATCGGATTATTATCCCCTATTGCTTTGACCTCAAACCCATCTTGGCTTAAAGCTGAAATAGCTCTCGAATTAAATTCTGTCACCTCCAATCCACCGGAAAAACTCTCCACGGGCAAATTGAAATAAGAACCTGCAACTTGAGCCCAGATTTGAGAAAATTGACTTCGCCTGCTATTATGTGTGCAGATAAAATTTAATTTGATCGGCTTCTCTTTTTTTATTTGGGCAATCATGTAGCTTACCAAAGGCTGCAACACAACTTTCCTTTCTTTAGGAATAGCCCTTTTTTTAATAATTTGAATTGTTTTATCAATTCTAGGAAATAAACGCATACGCTAACTTAACAACATCCTCCACCTGGAACACAAGACTCACCTTCTTTAACTTTAAGACTTGATAAACTGACTTTTGGTTTAGAAGTCGGAATCCCACAATTTTCTTTTGCCAAGCAAGTAGTCATCTTGGTAGTTAAATGGAATTCATTATTGTCAAAAGTCAGTCCATATTTGCCTATGGTGTCGGATTGGTACTCTACTTCTACTTCTAAATCTTCCAATTCTAAAACTCTTTCAGATAGCTCAATGATATCCAAAAGTTTATTAGCACCTAGTTTATGGTCAAAATCTCCATCTTCCCAGAGTTGAAATGAAATAGCTTTTTCATTTCTAATTTTGCCACCACAATCAATAAAATGTTTGTTTATCTGTCCTATTTCAGTCACATGGAAATGCGCAGGTACTGAAGACCCATCTGGCAGTTTAAAAACTAATTCTCCCAGACCCGGTAATTTTGATTTGATCTCTGATAATTTCATATTAATTGTAATATTACGATAAATAAATTTAATTTTTTTTAGCAGCAATCTCCATCACCAGATGAAGTCTGATAGGTATCAAAAAGCTCATTAAGCAGTTTTTGCATTTCTTCCCACTTCCTAGTATGAATACAATAACTAATGGATGCTCCTTCTATAGTCCCTTGGATAATTCCAATTTCTTTCAATTCTTTTAAATGCTGAGAAATCGTAGCCTGGGCTAAGCCCAATTCCTGAACAAGTGTACTATTCACGCAGGTATTGGTTTTAAGCAAATGTTGAATGATTGCTATCCTTGCAGGATGTGCCAATGCTTTTGCCAATCTGGCCAGCTTATTTTGGTCACTGGAAAATAAATTCGATTTTGTTACCCCCATAGATATATTGCAATATTACGATAATATATTTAAAAAGTTCTCAATCTTAATCATTTCTAATAAAAACAGTTTCTGTCAAAATGGGAGTAACCAAAAAATAACCGAGCACCTTTCCCTCACCCTCTTCGACAATGATATTAGAGTCAGGATTTTGAGGTGGGGGACTAAAAAGACCTCCATCATTAAAAAGCAAGCCTACTAATTGCGAAAAGAAATCATAGGCATCTTTATTCATTCGAAATAACTCCATTCTAACCTTATCTCCTTCCTCAAAAGGGTAATTTAATTCTAATCCCTCTTCAAAAAACTGAAGTCCAAAGGTATCGTCAAATAAAAGATAATCGTCTCTATCATTCTTTAACGTATCATTTTCAATAACCTTAATCCGGTAAAAATTATTTTCCTCGAAAGGAATTTTTCCAAACACTTTTATATAATATCCTTCATCTCTAAATAACCTTTCTTCTTGATAAGAGTAGTTCAGACTATCTAAAATAGGTGGAGCTAGCATCAGGCCTTTAGATGTGTAATAATTTCCCTCCCAAAAAACCTGAAGTTCGTAGGACTCACCTACGATTGCAGTGTCTGTTTCCCTAACAGGCTTATAACTCTGTGTATCCTCATTGAAATAAAAAGGAATATAGATGGAAGTCCCTTCAATCAAAATCCTAACAAGTGCATTAGAAACCACTGTAATATCTGATGAATCAAAATAATTTTGGGCTAAGGTGATTTTCACTTCATTATAAAAAGGAATATCAGTCCAAATAGCTTCTATTACAGGCACTATTCCATCAATTTTAGCCAAGGGCAGGTTAACTTCTTCTTGACAGGAAAGGAGGAAAAAGCAGAACATTATTAGCCAAACTTTTTTCATGTTAGAATTGAAAATTATAAGTGATAGAAGGTAAGAAAGTAAATAAATAAGTCATGACAACACTTTGGTTCCTGGATACAACAGGCCCATCCACTTCTGGGTCATAATTAATTTTATCATTTATTATTTCTCTAAATTCATAAGCAAATGGATTTTTCCTGCCATAAAGATTATAAATACTAAAATTCCAGCTTCCTCTCCATTTCCTCCCCTTATCTGGATTTTTCCATGTAATGGATGCATCCATTCTGTGATAATCCGGGAAACGATCCTTATTTCTGAAATCAGAATACAAAGGAACGTTCTGATTATCTACCCCATAAGTTCCTACCGGAAATGAAACTGCCTGCCCTGTCGTGTAAACAAATGTCAAACCTGCTGACCATGCTGGAGAAAATTCATGATTCAACACTAAGGTGATATCATTCGGTCTATCATATCTTGGATTATATCGCTCTCCAAGACTTATTCCTTCTATAGTTCTCCAAGTTCTTGAATAAGTATAAGCCAGCCAACCAGTAGTCTTACCTACATTTTTACGCAATAAGAACTCTACTCCATAAGCATATCCATCTCCACTTAGAATTTCTGTCTCAACCTGATCAGTAAATAAAACTGAAGCTCCATTTTTTAAATCAATAGTATTTCTAATATCTTTCGCGTAGGTCTCTACGGAAAACTCCCATCTATTCTGATTGAAATTCCTAAAAAGCCCAAGAGAAATTTGATCCGACCTTAGTGGTTCCATGTATTTTCCTGCCAAAATCCATCGATCAATTGGCAGGCCTGCAGAGCTATTTGAAGCTATTTGCACATATTGATAGTTTCTGTTATAAGCGGCTTTAATAGAAAACTCATCATTGACAAGGAATCTAAATGCTAATCTAGGCTCCAAACCTTGATAAAAGTGCATTGGTTTCAAGACTCCAAAGCTGACACTGTCAGTCAATTCTGCTTCATCAGTGGGAATCCCTCCTTCATAAAAATAATCAACTCCTTTGCCCACTTGGTGGTACATACTCCACCTCAAGCCAAACTCAGTACTTAGTCTAGGTGAAAGTTCAATTAAACCTCCTGCAAAAACACTGTTTAAAAAGCCATTTTTAGGATTTGTCGAAATAGGCTCTATCGCACTACCTCCTGCTGGATCTAAACCAATCGGAGCAAAATGATAAAACTGACTTTGGAATCCCCAATAGGTCTGGATTTTATCTGAATTCATCAAACTCCATTGTCCTTTCATTCCAGATTCTGATAATTTATTTTCCCAAGTAAAGCCAGCATCTGGATCATCAAACTCAACCTGATAATTATAACGGGAGTGATAGAGATCTAAATCAAAAAAGGAATTTTCAGATATGGTATGACTCCATTTTGAAGAAGTAACCCAATTCCTCCATCCTAAGCCAAATTGCTCATCTAATCCCAAAAAGTCGCTTCCTTCATAGCTGGAAAGTGTGATTTTATCCTTCTCTCCTATCCTAAATGCAAATTTGGCACTGAGATCATGAAAGTTCAATTTATTGTTTTTGATGTCCTCATTACTGGAAAGCTTTAAAAACAAATCTGCATAAGTTCTTCTTCCTGATATCGCGAAAGTAGATTTATCAGAAAACAAAGGTCCATTAAGCATAAAACGAGAAGAAATACTTCCTATTCCTCCTTCTCCATGAATTTGTTCATTATTCCCCTCCTTAAGGGAAACATCAATCAAGGAGGACAACCTACCTCCATAACTTGCAGGCATATTTCCTTTATATAGATTAACCTGATCTAAGGCATCAGGACTAAATACTGAGAAAAACCCAAAAAAGTGGGAAGGATTGAATACAGGAGCACCGTCTACTTGAACCAGGTTTTGATCGGCAGAACCTCCTCTAACAAAAAGCCCTGTCGTCCCTTCTCCAGCAGTTTGAACTCCTGGTAAAAGCTGTAAGCTTCTCAGCAAATCAACTTCACCAAATAGTGCCGGAATATTTTTAATCGTTTCAATGGGAATAGAAGCTTTTCCGGTTTCAAGATTTCTAATTTGTTCATCAGGTCTTCTTTCTTGAATGATTATTTCATCCAAAGACATTTCCAAAGGTTTTAAAAAGAACCTGATCTCTTTTTCCGCCTCATTTTCGGAAATATTTCTAATTGACTTTTCGTAGCCTAAATAGGAAACCACCAACCTAGAGGGAAGTGCTCGCTTTTTCAGTTTAAACTTCCCATTCAAATCAGTAACCACACCCGAATTAAGGTTGTCTTCCCAATAAACATTGGCGCCAATGAGGGGATCTGAATTAGATGCGTCTAATACCGATCCGGTAAAATATTCATCATCTTGAGCTAACAGAGAACCTGTCAACCCAAATAATAATATCCAAATAAATAAAAGATTTGAAAGCCTGCTAAAAAGTTGCATTCTTGGTATAATGGTGATTAAACTCCTTTGTTATACTCATTCCTAAAATTAATGTTTGTTAATTTTTCATTTTCTTGGCGATGCATTAAACCACTCGTTTTAAAGTCGCTTTTAAAGTAAGGTTTATTTTATAATTTCAGGCCATGATTTGGGCATATCCCGACGTAAAACTCACTCTCTTTCTTGCAGGTCTTTTTAGCTTGCTCTATTTTGTTTATCTATTCCGGTACTGGTCTATAAATAAAAGGCTGGAAGTAGAGAAAAGAAGACTATTTACTAAAATGGTCCTTCGGACTACTTATTTCGCGCTATTTCTTGTGGCATTTGCTGGTCCATCTATAGGTACATCCACAAAGGAGATAAAAGAAGAAGGTAAAGATATTTTCATTGCGGTGGATTTATCTCAATCCATGAATGCAACGGATATTGGACCAAACCGGCTTCAGCGTGTAAAGTACGAGTTGAAAGAGTTCACCAAAAGCTTTCCATCTGACCGAATTGGTTTAATTATTTTCAGTTCTGAGGCTTTTTTGCAATGTCCTTTGACTTTTGACCAGAGTGTTCTTCAACTTTACATCGATGGTTTAAATACAGGACTCGTCCCAAATTTCGGGACAGATCTCAATGCCCCACTTAGAATAGCATTGGAAAGATTTGAACAAGATGAGAGTCAGGAAGTCAAATCAAAATCAATTATTTTGATTTCTGACGGAGAAAACTTTGGAGATGAATTAGAAAGTATTGGCACCCAATTAAATGACCTAGGAGTTAAGGTGTTTTCTTTAGGAATTGGTACGGAATCAGGCAGTACGATTCCTAGAGGAAATGGCGTAGTAATTGATCCTCAGACCGGTCAACCTGCGAAAACTGTTTTGGAAAGAACTCCTTTACAGCAGATCGCTGCCGAAACTGATGGACAATATTTCGAAATCTCCGACGAAGTTCAGGAAGTGGGAGATTTAATTAATAGACTGGAAAGATTAGAGGGAGGAGTTACTGGCTCTAGAATTGTAGAGGCATCTGCTAATAAATATTTTTATTTTCTACTAGCAGCATTAGCCTTATCTTTAATCGATATGATTTTACCAATCAAAACCATCAAGTTATAATATGAGCTGGAGCAAAGTTTTGTTGGCATTATTGGTTTTTATTCCTAGTTCATGGACAAGGATATCAAGACTTAACTCAGCTATAGAAGAAGCTGAAGAGAGTTATTCAAAAACTGAATATGAACTGTCAGTTGAAAAACATTTAGGGTTAATCGAAAATTTCCAATATTCCTCATCAGAATTGGATTTTAACCTCGGCTTGAGTTATCACTACGCTGAAAAGCCAGATGAGGCAGCAGCTTCTTACGATAAGGCATCTATTTCATCCAATAAAATGCTTTCCTCATTTGCATTCAATCAATCAGGCGTTTTACTTGGAAATAAACAAGAATATGAAGCTGCATTGAATAAGTTTCAATCAGCCTTAATAAAAGATCCAACAAACGAAGTAGCCAGATATAATTACGAAATGCTTGCCCGCTGGATGCAGCGAGACGAGGAAAGAAAAAATCAGGATCAGAATAAACCTGAGCCTTCTGAGTTTGCAAAGCGTAAAAAAGCTGAGGCCGATCGCTTAGTGGAACAATTTAGATTTAAAGATGCGTTGAATTTAATGAATGAAGCTTTACAGCAAGATGAAACTGTTGCAGCCTATCAGGAGTTTATAAGTAGTCTAACAGAAGTCACAGAAATCGATGAAAAATAAAATTCTATTACTTCTTGGTCTTTTTACAGGAATCACATTTGGGCAATTACAAGCTCAAACTGCCGGTGATTATTTCAATCGGGCTGCGAGGTCTTATGTGAAAACTGAAAAAGAATTAGCATTAAACACAGTTAATGAAGGGTTGGGGAAATATCCAAGTGATGCAAAACTGCAAGCATTAAAGGAAAAGCTAGAAAAAGAGCAGGAAGAAGATCAAGAAAAGCAAGATCAGAATCAAGATCCTCAACAAAATCAGGATCAGCAGCAAAAAGACGAAAATCAAAAAGGAGAAGGCGAACAGTCTGAGCAAGATCAGCAACAACAAGATCAGGGCGAAAAAACTGAAGAGGATAAAGCTAAGGAAGGACAGGAAGGAGATCCTTCCGAACAGACTCAAGATGATGTTGGGGAAAATGCAAATGATCAAAAGGATGCAAATTTAGCTGATCGCCAAAAAGCTATGGAGGAGTTTAAAGAAAAACTTAAAGCAATGAATTTAACTCCAGAGCAGGCTGCACAAATTCTGGAAAGTATGAATGCCGCTGAACTCCGTTATATCCAACAGAATAAAAAGAAACCTACCCAAAGGCCAAAAAGAGGGATTCCTGACTGGTAAATCGTTAGTGGATTTTTAGTCATTTCGACCTTCTCGATAGCTATCGAGAGGAGAAATCTCCGCAACTAAGTCTTAACCTTTCGGAATATCACTAACTCAAAACCCAAATAAAGATGATCAAAGAAGTATATATCGTTTCAGCTGTAAGAACCCCACTGGGAAGTTTTGGAGGGAAGTTGGCTGGATTAACTGCAGTGGAATTAGGTAGTATTGCTATCAAAGGCGCACTTTCAAAAAGTGGAGTAAAAGCGGAAGAGGTTCAGGAAGTTTTCATGGGGAATGTTATTTCTGCAAATCTTGGACAAGCCCCTGCACGCCAAGCTGCAATTGGCGCTGGAATCGGCTATCAGGTTCCCTGTACAACTGTAAATAAAGTCTGCGCATCTGGTATGAAAGCAGTTATGTTTGGAGCCCAATCCATCATGTTAGGAATTAATGACGTGGTAGTTACCGGAGGAATGGAAAGTATGTCTAATGTTCCTTTTTATGTTCCAAAAGCCCGATTTGGTTACAAATATGGAAATGCAGAGTTTGTGGATGGCTTGGTAAAAGATGGATTATTTGAGGTGTACTATAAATTCCCAATGGGAAATTGTGCTGATAATACAGCAAAGGAAATGAATATTAGTAGAGAAGCACAAGACGCCTATGCTATTCAATCTTATCAAAGATCCTCCGATGCCTGGGCGAAAGGCTATTTCAAAGATGAAGTGGTACCAGTAGAGATGAAAGGCAGAAAAGGTGAAACCATTATTATAGATGAAGACGAGGAATATAAAAATGTCATGTTTGACAAAATCCCTTCGCTCCGACCAGTTTTTGATAAAGAAGGAACAGTAACTGCTGCAAATGCTTCCACGATGAATGATGGAGCTTCTGCATTAATTTTAGTAAGCAAAGAAAAAGCCGAGGCTTTAGGATTAAAACCATTGGCAAAGATCAGAGGATTTGCAGATGCCGCTAAAGACCCACTTTGGTTTACAACAGCACCAGCTTTAGCTATTCCAAAAGCAATCAAACATGCAGGGCTGACTAGTGAGGATATTGATTTCTATGAAATAAACGAGGCATTTTCTGCGGTTGCTTTAGCAAACCAAAAAGAACTAAACTTGGATAATGAAAAAGTTAATGTCTATGGAGGAGCTGTGTCATTAGGACATCCACTTGGAGCTTCAGGTGCTAGAATCATCAGCACTTTAAATTCGGTATTGCATCAGAAAAATGGACAGTTTGGTGTGGCTGGAATTTGTAATGGAGGAGGTGGAGCTTCCGCAATTGTCATCGAAAAGCTTTAATTTCAAATCATCATCTTCCACAAGACCTACAGTCTAACGGTTTCTTGACACCAATAAATGAAAGTCTTTTTCATCCTAATAGTATCCTTTCTATCATTAAGTCCTATTTATGGGCAAGACACAGTACGGACTTATTATGGGGGTGATTTTCCGATTTTGAAAGAAATCTTTGTAAAGGTAAATGGACTTGCACAAGGGAAAGTTCAAAGGTTTGACGAGGACGGCAATCTGATCCAAATCGGAAATTTAAAGGACGATAAAAGAGATGGTTATTTTTATGATTTAAATCCATCTACGGGAGATACTACACGCATCACCCAGTTTGTAAACAATGAAAGAACCGGTCCTAGCAAAAGTTTCTATCCAAATGGACAAATCCGTCAGGAATTGACCTTCGAGTCTGATAAAATACAAGGTTTGGTCCTGACTTACTGGGGAAATGGACAACTACAAGACAGAACAGTCTTCAAAAACAATAAACCTCATGGATCGAGTGAAAAATACTTTGAAAATGGGGTCCTTGCTTCAAAAATCAATTATACTGAAGGAACTTTAGATGGAGCATATGAGGAGTTTTTTGAAGATGGAGCTCCCCATATAGTATCAAATTACCTTGATGGAGATTTAGATGGTAGAGAAACTGTTTATTTCCCCAATGGAAATATCGAGGCGATTAGAGATTTCAAAAAAGGAGAACTACATGGACTCTATGAACTTAATTATCCTAGCGGAAAAGCTCTGAGACGAGGCACTTATAAAAGAGGCCTTATCGAGGGTGAGTTAAATGTTTATTACGAAACAGGAGAGTTGAAAGAAAAAGGTCTTTTCAAAAAAGGGATTCCGTTAGAAGCATATGAGGAATATTATAAATCAGGAAAATTGAAAGCCAAAAGGACATTCGATAATCAAGGTGAAGCACTAAAAGAAATTACCTATTTCGAAAATGGTCAGGTGAATTTTGAGCTAAATTACCTCAATGGGCAACTAGAAGGTGAAACCAAAATATTCAGGGAAGATGGTTCTATTGAAGAAATCCGTCGTTATAAGAATGGAGAAATAACAGGTAAACAGGAATTCTATGATAAAGATGGAAATCTGATTCGAATTGAAGAAAATAAAAAAAGCTTTCAAAAATTATAAATTTTAGAATAGTGAGAGAAAGAAAGGCAAAGCTTTTTCTATTTTTGCCAAAACCGAATTAGTATGAGCAACGCGATAAAAGAAACTCAATTCCAATTCCCAGGTCAAATCGGGTTTTATAAAGGAAAAGTAAGAGACGTATATATTTTCGAAAAAGAACTTGTCGTAGTTGCTTCAGACAGAATTTCTGCTTTTGACGTGGTTTTACCAAAACCTATCCCGTACAAAGGACAAGTACTAAATCAGATCGCCGCCAAATTTCTTTCAGCCACATCAGACATTGTTCCTAATTGGGTGACTTCTACACCCGATCCGAATGTGACCATTGGTAAAAAATGTGAACCATTCAAGGTAGAAATGGTAATTCGAGGATACATGGCTGGTCATGCGGCTAGAGAGTATAAATTAGGAAAAAGGTCACTTTGTGGAGTGGAACTCCCCGAAAACATGCGTGAAAACGATCCTTTTCCTGAGCCAATCATTACTCCTACTACTAAGGCATCAGAAGGACATGATGAAGACATTTCCAAAGAGGCAATACTTTCACAAGGAATTGTCAGTAAGGAAGATTATGAAGTGCTTGAAAAATATACTCGTGCTCTTTTCAATAGAGGTCAAGAAATGGCTTCCGAAATGGGCTTAATTTTAGTTGACACCAAATATGAATTTGGTAAATTTGGTGATGAAATACTTCTTATAGACGAAATTCATACCCCAGATTCTTCTCGTTATTTCTATGCAGCTGGTTATGAAGAAAATCAGGAGAAAGGGCTTCCTCAAAAACAATTATCCAAAGAATTTGTAAGACAGTGGCTTATCGCAAATGGATTCCAAGGCAAGGAAGGCCAATCTGTGCCTGAAATGACTGACGAAATTGTAGAAAGCATATCTGATCGTTATATTGAGCTCTTTGAAAAAATTACAGGGGAAAAATTTCAAAAGGCCGAAACAAAACAAATTTCAAATAGAATCGAAAAAGCAATACTTGCCCACCTGGGTTAATCTTTAAAAATGATATGAAATACTCTATAGATAAAAAAGAACAATATGTTGTGTTTTCTCCGTTGGAGGAGAAAATTGACTCCTTAATTGCCCCTGCTTTAAAATCCGAGATTTTAACGATTCAAGCAGAAGGATATCCGCACATGGTCCTTGACCTAAGCGATGTTAAATATGTGGATTCCAGTGGTTTAAGCGCATTACTAGTTGGAGATAGGGAGTTTGGTCGAAATGGTGGGATTTTTATTCTTTCGGGCGTTCAAGACCATGTGATGAAGCTTTTGAAGATTTCTATGCTAGATAAAAAGCTTACTATTGTAAGTACTTTAGAAGAAGCTGGTGAAGCTATCTTTATGCATGAAATTGAAAGTGGAGAAGAAGAAGAAGAGGAGGAGGATTGATCCCAGACTTTGAAGTCACCATTCTAGGAAATACTTCCTCTATACCTGTTCATGGAAGAAATCATACCTCACAGGTAATTCGCTTTGGCCAGGAGCTTATGCTTCTGGACTGCGGCGAAGGCACTCAAATGCAACTCAGGAGGTACAAAATCAAGTCTTCCAAAATTTCAAATATTTTTATTAGTCATCTGCACGGTGATCATTATTTAGGCCTTATAGGATTGCTTTCCTCTTACAATCTGTCCAAAAGAACAAAGCCTTTAACAATTTTTGGTCCACAAGGTTTGGATGAAATTATTACAGTTAGTTTTCGCTGGAGTAATACAAAGCTTAATTACCCGCTTAGCTTTGTTCAAACAGAAACCACAGGATTAAATCTTTTGTTAGATAACCCTCAGTTTACTGTGCACAGCTTTCCCCTTAAACATCGCTTACCAACCACTGGCTTTTTGGTAAGTGAAAAATCAGGATTCCGAAATCTGGTAAAAGAAAAGCTTCTCCAAAACCCTATTTCATTGGAGGCAATTCATTCTATTAGAAGTGGGAAAGATTATGAAGAAACGGATGGGTCAATTGTTAAAGTTTCAGACTACGCTTATCCTATGCATCGCTTAAGAAAGTATGCATTTTGTTCAGACACAATTTTTGATCCGAATATTACTTCTTACATCAAAAATGTAGACTTGCTTTATCATGAATCCACTTTTATTTCAGATGATCAAGCAAGGGCGGCTGAGACTTTCCATAGTACCAGTGCTCAAGCCGGCAAAATAGCTTCCATTTCTGGAGCAAAGCGATTATTATTAGGACATTTTTCTTCCAGGTATGTAGATCTTAGTCAAATGCTTATTGAAGCTAAAGATGTATTCTCAGAAAGTATTTTAAGTGAAGAAGGACAAACCTATTCCATAACTTCCATAGAATGAATAAATCTCAAAGTTCCAGAAAAACCAATCTATTCATCATATTGGGCGGCATTTTTCTTACAAATGCGATTTTAGCCGAGATTATAGGCGTGAAAATTTTTTCAGGTGAAAAGACATTAGGATTTGAACCAGTAAACTGGACTTTTTTCGGAGAATTTGTTTTAGACTTTAATCTGACGGCAGGCGCAATAATATGGCCTATTGTTTTTATTACTACAGATATTATTAATGAATACTTCGGAAAAAAAGGAGTCCGTAAAATCAGTTTCCTGACCGCTGGCTTAATAGCCTATATATTTTTAGTCATTAGTGTTGTGGTAAGATTAGTTCCTGCAGATTTTTGGTTGGAAGTAAATGCAGAAACCCCTTCTGGAAATTTCTTTGATATTAATTACGCCTTCAATACCATCTTTCGTCAGGGAGGAGGAATTATTATTGGATCATTGACGGCATTCTTATTAGGTCAATTAATCGATGTTTATGTATTCCAAAAACTTAGAGAAGTTACCGGAGAAAAAATGATTTGGCTGAGAGCTACTGGATCTACATTTGTTTCTCAATTCATAGATTCATTCGTGGTTTTGGGTATAGCATTTTATATTTTCGGAAACTGGAGCTTAAGCCAAATTATTGCAGTTGGAATCATGAACTACATTTATAAGTTTGTAGTAGCTATTGTTTTGACTCCCCTACTCTATCTAGCACATGGATTGATAGATAAATATTTGGGAAAAGAATTAGCGGAAGAAATGATTGAAGAAGCCACAAAAGACAAGTCATTCATTTAATAACCAAATATTTTTTGTTTGAGCCCCTATATTTTCACTAGTACTTTAATAAACTTTTGAAAAGAAGTTTGATATCCAAATATTTTATTCTACTTTTGCACCGTCAATAAGACGTATAATAATTTTTCTAAGCCGTGAAATCCTTACTGTCGCTTGTCTGGGATAAACACTAGGAGTACATGGCAAGAAAAGTAAGGACACATCATGGAAAATACACTCAAGTTCTCTGACTTGGGAATTTCTAACGAAATTCTTAAGTCTGTGGAAGAGATGGGTTACACCCAACCTTCCCAAATTCAATCACAAGCTATTCCTTTCCTTTTACAGGGTAGAGATGTCATAGGACAGGCTCAAACTGGAACTGGTAAAACTGCAGCTTTCGCGATCCCTATCATTGATATGGTAGATCCGGAATTAAATCACCCTCAAGCAATCATTCTTTGTCCAACACGTGAACTAGCAGTACAGGTGGAAGGTGAAATACAAAAGCTTGCAAAATTCCACAGAAGAATTAATTCAGTTGCCATTTATGGAGGTGAATCAATCGACAAACAAATAAGAACGCTTAGAAGAGGAGTTCAAATTGTAGTTGGAACTCCAGGCCGGGTTCAAGATCACATCAACCGTGGGACTTTGAAATTGGAGAATGCTGGAATCATCATTTTGGATGAGGCGGATGAAATGTTAGACATGGGCTTCAGGGATGATATCGAGACGATTTTACAGGAGATGCCGGAAGAAAGACAGACAATTTTCTTCTCTGCAACTATGGCAAAGCCTATCCTTGATCTGACAAGAAAGTATCAAAACAACCCTGAAATAATCAAGGTTGCAAAGAAAGAATTAACGGTAGATAGAATCGAGCAGGTTTACTATGAGGTGAAGTCTTCATTAAAGCTTGAATTGATGGCCCGTTTAATGACTGTAAATAATTATGCGTTGAGCGTAGTTTTCTGTAATACAAAGCGTATGACAGATGAGGTAACAGAAACATTGGGTTCTAAAGGAATTCTTGCCGAGGCATTACACGGAGATCTTTCGCAAGCACAGCGTGATAAAGTAATGGGCAAGTTCAGAAAAGGTCTTTGTACTGTACTAGTTGCAACAGATGTAGCTGCGAGAGGAATTGATGTAGATAATGTAGAAGCGGTATTCAACTACGACCTACCTTTAGATGAGGAGTATTATGTACACCGAATCGGAAGAACGGGACGAGCAGGAAAATCAGGAACTGCTATCAACTTTGTTTCTGGAAGAAGAGATGCAATGAAAGTTCGTGACCTGGAGCGTTTCACCAAGGCCTCTATTAATAAGATGACTCCTCCATCCGTTTCAGAATTGATCGAATTGAAAAAAGTTCAGTTCGCTAAGGATGTTCACAGAGTATTAAGCAAGGAAGAAGACAATCAGATTTTTGAAGCTACCATAGGTCAATTACTGACAGAAGGTTTATCAATCGAGCAGATTGCTCTAGGTTTGATGAAACTTCACATGGGAGATGCTGTCAAGGAAATGAGAGATAAAGACTTCAGCTTGGATTCTTATGGAGACAGAAGAAGAGAAGGAGGAAGAGAAAGATTCAGCAGAGGTGAGAGAGGTTCAAGTGATCGATCAGGCCGAGGAGAAAGAGGTGGAAGAAGAGAAGGTGCACGTGAAGGAGGAAGAAGACCTGACAGAGTAAGAGAAGCTAATATGGCTCGTTTATTCATCAACCTTGGTAAAAGAGATAGAATAAGACCTAACGATATTGTAGGTGCAATTGCTGGAGAAGCAGGCGTACCAGGAAGATCTATTGGAGGGATTGATATCTATGACAACTTCTCATTTGTAGATGTTCCACAAAAAGATGCTGATCATGTCATCAAAGTCATGAAGCACAATACTATCAAGGGGAAAACCGTTAACATGGAGATCTCTAAAGGTTAATTTGATTAAAAGGTTTTTTTGGTTAAAGCACATTTCTTCATAGGAATGTGCTTTTTTTATATAGACTAGTTTTTAATTTTGACTTATGCAGCTATTCTTTCAGGAAAACATTACCCCTCCTTTGATTAAACTAGAACCAGATGAATCCAAGCATCTTACCCGTGTTCTTCGAAAAAAACAAGGAGATCCTGTTTCAATTACGAATGGTAAAGGAGAACTTTTTGAATGTGTGATTTTAGAAGCTGATCAGAAAAAAACAATACTTAAGGTCCTTCATTCAGCTACAGTTCCAAAGGACACCTTCCACATTCACTTAGCGATTGCTCCCACTAAAAGCCCAGATAGAATGGAATGGATGGTAGAGAAAATAACAGAAATCGGCTTTCATGAATTGACTCTTTTGGAGACCATGAATTCCGAAAGAAGTTTTTTAAAAACAGACCGTTTGGAAAAAAAGATAATTTCCGCCTGTAAACAGAGCTTAAAATTCAGGATTCCAGAACTTAATCCAATCCAGAAACTGGAGAACTTGATAGGGTCAAAGAAATATGATGATTTTGAAAAATTTATCGCATATGTAGATGAAAATCATGATCATCATTTGATGGACTTAGCGAAGCCTAATGGAAACTATCTCGTTCTAATTGGCCCTGAAGGAGATTTTGATCCAAAGGAAATAGAAGAAGCAATAGCCAGGGGTTTCAACCCAATATCCCTTGGAAAGAGCAGACTAAGAACAGAAACAGCAGGGCTGACAGCAGTACAGATTCTTCAAGTACTAAATCGATAATTTTTCCGTTTTTTTTTCAAACCTTAAATTGATCCTAGAACATTATTGATCAATTTGATTAATTTAGTGTCAAACAAATTTTTACTGTGCCATACAAGGAGCGAGAAATAGAGAAGAAATATTATTCTATTGGTGAAGTTGCCCAAATGTTCAAGGTTGCCCCTTCACTGATACGCTATTGGGAAGGTGAATTTGAAATCATCAATCCGAAAAAGGATAAAAAAGGAAATCGTCGCTACGTTAAAGATGATATTCAAAAAATCAAGTACATCTATCATTTAGTAAAAGAAAAAGGATACACACTTCAAGGTGCTCAGGAAGTTCTGAAATCTGGCAAAGAGCAAGGTTTTGACAAAGTAGCAGCCATTCAAAAGCTTCAGGAAATCAAAGATTTTTTAATAAATATCAGGGACGAATTCAATGCAAAATCCAACTCATGATGAGCTTCGTTATTTTATAGCCCTCTGGTTGGCTCCTAAAATTGGACCAGGAATAATTAAAGCAATTATTGCTTATTCAGGCTCTCCCAAGCGTTTTTTTGAACTCACGAAGGGGAAAGCCGCGAAAACTCCAAGAGTGGGTGCAAAACTTCTGGAGATCAGAAACCAAGAAATAAATTTGCTCAAAAAAGCTGATGAATTAATTAATCTATGCGAAATCAAAGGTTATACTATTCTTACTTCAATCCATCCCGCCTTCCCAAAAAGATTTAAATTCCAAGAAGATAGTCCCGCTTTACTTTTCACCCAAGGAAATGCGGATTTTAATATGGAAAGGTCTGTGGGAATAGTTGGAACAAGAAGCGCCACAACTTATGGGAAATCCACTACCAGAAAAATTGTGGAAGATTTAGCAATCTATCAACCTACCATAATTTCAGGATTGGCATACGGAATTGACATAGAGGCACATCGAGCAGCTCTTCAGATGGACTTACCAACTTTAGCAATTATGGGTTCGCCTATTGGTCAAATTTATCCTTCAATTCATAGAAACACTGCCGAATCCATAAAAGGAAATGGAGCACTATTAAGTGAATACCCACCGGGAAGCAGTATGAATCCTGGCAATTTTCCAGCAAGAAATCGAATTATTGCAGCACTATCTGACGCTTTAATCGTAGTGGAAGCTGCAGAAAAAGGGGGTGCTTTAATTACTGCTGAAATAGCCTTTTCCTATGATAAAGAAGTTTTTGCTGTACCTGGAAACCTGCAGTCACCTTATAGTGAAGGATGTAATAAGTTAATTAGAAGCATGAAGGCGAATATTTATACTGGCCCAAACGATATTGCGGAAGCTTTATTCTGGAGTAAACCCGGAGAAGTTAAAATCAAAAAGCCAATAATCAATTTAGAAATTAGAGACCAAGAGGATAAATCCATTTTAACCTTGTTATTGGAAAAAGGAGAAGCAGAAATCGACCAAATTAGCATTCTAACTGAAATTCCACTTGGAATTCTCTCCTCAAAACTGCTTTCATTAGAGTTCGAAGGAATTATCAAATCTCTTCCAGGGAAAAAATATAGACTATTAAATTAAGGTTGCTTTAATTTTCGAATCCTCTTTGGAAAATACCATAAGTAAAATCCACTGATACTCATTAAAATCAACCCCAAAGATGTCAAGGTTGAATAAGTAAGTTTTACTCCCTCGCCTCCTGTCCAATAATAATCGACAATACTACCATCATGGACTTTTTCAATCCAGTCCGAATGTCGAGTGTCCACAGATAGCAGGGCTCCTGAAAATCCATCTACCTGAACTTCTGAAAAATGAGTTTTGAAAGTAACTTTTGCAATTCCCTTATCCGGTCTAATGTCAATTCGATCTACCTCTGTTGATTCTCCTAAACTATCCATCACAGATTGGGCCACGGATATCATCTCTGCCGGTGAAATCCAGTCTTTTTTGATTTCAGATTGTGATTTAATAGTTGGAGGTAAAAGCTCTACTTTCTTTTTCCAGGCTAAAAGAATAGAAGTTATCCCAATTATGAAAAAGAAAATAATCAAAGGGATGCCGAGCCATCGGTGAAAAACACGATAAAGCCGTAGTGCTTTTACTTTTGATTTTATTTGTTTTGACATTTAAATCTCTGAAAAAACGTATTGCGTTAATTTCATGGCTTCTTTTAGCTCTTGTTTATTTATGTCTAAATCATGACCAGCAGATTCTAGCGTCTGTATTATTACTTCTGTAGCCATGTTTCCTACAAGTTCGTTTTTTGCCATAGGGCAACCTCCAAAACCACTCAAAGCTCCATCAAATCTAGTACATCCCCCTTTTAATCCTGCAAGTACCTTTTCTTCTATTGTTTCCTTTGTGCTATGTAGATGAGCTCCAAACTCAATGTGAGGAAAAGCCTGAATTTGAACTTGAAATAATTTAGTAATCAATTCAGGGCTTGACACACCAATTGTATCAGAAAGAGAAATGATTTTAACTCCTAATTCATCCAATTTTTCAACAAAGTTCGCAATTATCTCAGGAGAATATTCTTCTCCGTAAGGATTACCAAATCCCATGCTTAAATAGGTTACCAAGGATTTACCTTTTACCTCACAAAGGATTTGGATTTCCTCCAACTCAACTAGTGCTTCTGAGATGGTTTTATTTGTATTTCTTTTTTGGAAAGTTTCTGAAACAGAAAGCGGGAATCCCAAGTAATCAATTTCCGGAAAATTGCAGGCATCCTCAGCTCCTCTTAGATTTGCAACGATAGCAAGAAGTTTTGACTTGGAGTGATGAAGGTCTAACAAACTCAAAACCTCTTCGGTATCTTTCATTTGAGGGATTGCTTTTGGACTTACAAAACTCCCAAAATCGATTGTATCAAAACCGACTTCCAACAATTGATTGATATAAGCAGCCTTAATAGCAGTATCAATAAAATGGGGAATACCCTGCATTGCATCTCTAGGACATTCAATCAATTTAATCATGGTCAAATTTACTAAAGATAAGTTAGGCAGACATTGAAAATTATTTAAATGTGTGGTTTATATATTTAAGTTACCTCACAAAAAAACCCACCTTGAACAGGAGGGTTTCTTCATTTTATAGCGTCAAAGATTTTTAGAATACTTCTTTTGCGATAGCATAAGTTGTGCTGGCCTTGCTCATTGTATAGAAATGAAGAGAGGGAACATTCGCCTTAATCAATTCTCTACATTGATTAATAGACCATTCAATTCCTACCTCTCTAACTTCAGAATTCGTCTTACATTTTTCTAATTCATCCATCAAAGCGTCTGGTAAATCCAAAAAGAATGTTCTTGGCAACATTGTAATTTGACCAATAGTAGTTATGGGTTTTATCCCAGGAATTATAGGTACCGTAATACCAGTTTTTCGAACCTGTTCTACAAAATCAAAATATTTTTGATTATCAAAAAACATTTGTGTGACAATATATTCAGCTCCTTTTTCAACTTTTTCTTTCAAACGTTTTAAATCAAATTTCATGGAAGGAGCTTCAAAATGTTTCTCTGGATAGCCCGCTACTCCAATACAAAAATCTGTATGAAAGCTGGCTTCTGTTTCCTCATGTAGGTATTTCCCGTTATTCATCCGAACAATCTGCTCAACCAACTCACTCGCATAGTTATGTCCATTTGGCTCAGGAATGAACTTACCTTCGGTTTTTGGAGCATCCCCGCGCAGTGCCAGCACATTTTCAACCCCAATAAAATTCAAATCTATCAGTGCATTTTCTGTTTCTTCCTGAGTAAATCCCCCACAAAGTAAATGTGGAACTGCATCGATATGGAATCTATTCATTATAGCAGCACAAATCCCAACTGTTCCCGGACGTTTTTTGGTGCTGATTCTTTCAAGTAATCCATTTGGATGTTTCTTATAAATATATTCCTCTCTATGGTAGGTCACATCTACAAAAGGCGGCTTAAACTCCATTAATGGCTCAATACCTTCTAAAAGTTGCTTTAAACTTTGACCTTTTAAAGGAGGTAAAATTTCATATGAAAAAAGCGTTTCATTCGCGTTTTTCAAGTGTTCAGTTATTTTCATATAGGTTGAGAAGCAAGATTAAGTTTGGGCTGATAAGCTAAATTAGGAGAAAGCAATTTCTCTGCTTCTTTGAGAGAAATCCCTTTTCTCTCAGCATAATTTGCAACTTGGTCTTCACCAATTTTGCCCAATCCAAAATACTTGCTATTTGGATTAGCAAAATAAAATCCAGAAACAGATGATGTCGGGTACATCGCAAAACTTGAGGTGAGCTCAATTCCAATATTTTTTTCCATGTCTAGCAATCTTGAAATTTCAACCTTTTCGGAATGCTCTGGACATGCAGGGTAACCTGGGGCAGGTCTGATCCCCAAATATTCCTCACGGATTAATGCATCATTTGACAATGCTTCCTGATTGGAATAACCCCAATATTCTTTTCTGACCAATTCATGTACATACTCAGCCGCCGCCTCGGCCAATCTATCTGCGAGGGCTTTAAAAAGAATATCATTGTAATCATCTCCCGCATTTTGAAATTCGGCAAGTTTAGTTTCCATACCTGTACCTGCAGTTACCGCAAAACATCCCAAATAATCGATTTGATCAGGATGAATATAATCTGCTAAAGAGCGATTTGGTACTCCCTTCCCCTTTTTACCTTGCTGTCGAAGGAAATGAAACTCCCCTATTTGTGCTCCGGATTGATCTAAAACTTTTGCATCATCTTCCACTCTCATTACAGGATAAATCCCAAAAACTGCATTTGCAGAAAGCCATTTCTCTTTAATTAAGCTGTCTAACATCTGATTTGCATCGTCAAATAACTTTTTAGCTTCCAACCCAACAATTGGGTCTTCCAAAATCTTTGGATACCTACCACTCAGCATCCAGGTGCTAAAAAATGGAGTCCAGTCAATATATTTTCTTAAAACACTTAAATCAAGGTTTTCTAAAACGGTATTTCCTAATTTCTTTGGTTTATTTGGATTGAAATTTTCCCAATCAATAACTACAGGGTTAGCCTTTGCCTCTTCATAGGAAACCAGCTGCTTCAAAGATTGCTTTGATTCATGTTCCACTCTCAATTGAGCATAAGTTTCTTTTATCTTTAATCTATATGACTCTTTCGTTTCCTCTGAAATTGCTTCTCCTGCAATAGGGACAGACTTACTCGCATCAGTGACGTGAACAACCGTACCGCTGTAAACTGGATCAATTTTAACAGCAGTATGAATTCTAGAAGTAGTTGCTCCGCCAATTAAAAGAGGAATTTTCAAACCTTGTCTTTCCATTTCTGATGCAACGTTGACCATCTCATCTAGGGAAGGGGTAATTAATCCACTTAAACCAATGATGTCTACTTTGTTTTTAATGGCTTCATCAATAATTTTTTGTGCATCTACCATCACACCCAAATCAATAATCTGATAGCTATTACAGGCCAAAACAACCCCAACGATATTTTTTCCAATATCATGAACGTCTCCCTTGACTGTTGCCATAAGGATTTTTTTAAGGGAACTTTCCTCTTGGCCTTTCTCAGGTAAAGGCATAAATGGTTCTAGATAGGCTACGGCCTTTTTCATTACCCTAGCCGATTTTACAACCTGAGGAAGGAACATCTTACCTTCTCCGAATAGATCGCCTACCACATTCATCCCATCCATCAAAGGCCCTTCTATTACCTTCAAAGGATTTTGAAGTTCTTGTCTAGCAGCTTCCGTATCTTCGATTATGAAATCTAAAATACCTTTAATCAAAGCATGCTCTATCCTTTTTGAAACAGGGTCTGATCTCCATGCTTCATTAACTATTTCTTTTTTACCAGAAGACTTAACTGTTTCAGCAAAGTCCAAAAGTTGCTCGGTAGCATCCTCTTTTCTATCAAAGAGGACATCTTCTACCTTTTCAAGTAGGTCTTTTGGGATATCATCATAAACTTCCAACATAGTAGGGTTAACTATCCCCATATCCATTCCATGATGAATTGCATGATATAAAAAAGCTGCATGCATAGCTTCTCTAACGGGATTATTCCCTCGAAAAGAGAAACTCACATTACTCACTCCACCACTCACTTTCGCTCCTGGAAGATTTTCTTTGATCCATTTAGTAGCTAAAAAGAAATCCAAAGCATTTTTCTTATGCTCATCCATTCCAGTAGCAACAGGGAAAATATTGGGATCAAAAATTATATCCTGAGGATTGAATTTAACCCTGTCAACCAATATCCTATAGCTTCTTTCACAAATTTCAATTCTCCTCTCGTAAGTATCTGCCTGACCATTTTCATCAAAAGCCATTACAACAACCGCTGCGCCAAACTTTTTGATCGTTTTTGCCTGAGCAATGAATTCCTCTTCTCCATTTTTCAAGGAAATAGAATTTACAATTCCTTTACCTTGGATACATTTCAAACCCGCCAAAATAATTGACCATTTTGAGCTGTCAATCATGATGGGGATTCTGCTTATTTCAGGTTCAGAAGCTATTAAGTTTAAAAATTTAACCATAGCAAACTCCCCATCAAGCATGCCTTCATCCATACAGACATCCAAAATTTGTGCTCCTCCTCTTACTTGATCAAGAGCAACTTCAAGGGCCTCGTCGTATTGCCCATTAAGTATTAATCTTGCAAATCTCTTTGAGCCGGTTACATTGGTTCTCTCTCCGATGTTTACAAAATTGATTTCCGGAGTTAAAACCAAAGGTTCTAGTCCAGATAATTTCATGTATTGTTTAGTACCCTTCACCTCAGTCTAATGTTTCTTCTATTTCTTCTTCTATTTTTCTTGGCTTGTAGCCATCAGATAATTGCGCCAAAGCAGCAATATGTTCTGGTGTCGTCCCACAGCATCCTCCAAGAATATTTAGCAATCCTTCTTTTAAAAAGTCTTTTATCTGATTTGCCATTTCATCAGCTCCCTGATCATAAGTACCAAACTCGTTGGGAAGTCCGGCGTTCGGGTATGCACTTACATAAAAAGGAGATTTTTTAGCTAAAACTTTTAAATATGGTCTTAATTCCTTAGCTCCTAAAGCACAATTTAAACCTACCGAAAGAAGCGGGACATGAGAAATAGAAATTAGAAATGCCTCGGTCGTTTGACCAGAAAGTGTTCTTCCCGAGGCATCCGTAATCGTTCCCGAAACCATGATTGGAATTCCCCCTTCTCTTGGATCCAAAGGAAGTCCACGCTCCTCAAAAACATCCTGAATAGCATAAAGGGCGGCTTTCGCATTCAGTGTATCAAAGATAGTTTCTACCAATAAAATATCAGAGCCTCCATCCAGCAATCCTCTCACTTGCTCAGCATAGGCCGTGGCCAATTGATCAAAAGTAATTGCTCTATAACCAGGGTCATTGACATCAGGAGAAAGTGATGCTGTTCTGTTAGTTGGACCTATTGCGCCAGCCACAAATCTTGGTTTATCAGGATTTTTGACAGAAAATTCATCTGCAATTTCACGGGCTATTTTTGCTGACTGGAAATTGATTGAATAAGCCAAATGGGCCAACCCGTAATCTTCCTGCGCAATTGAAGTTCCTGAAAACGTATTGGTTTCAATAATATCGGCTCCAGCCGTCATATAATCAGCATGTATTGCTTTAATGACATCTGGACGGCTAAGAGATAATAAATCATTATTACCCTTTAGCGATTTAGGATGGTTCTTTAATTCAGGAGTTCTAAAATCTTCTTCTACAAGAGAATAACGTTGGATCATTGTACCCATGGCACCATCCAAAATTAAAATCCTTTTAGAAATTTGCTGAAGTAATAGTTCGGTTCTGTTTTGCATTTTAGTTTATTCTTCAAAAAGCTAATCGAGCAAAACACGGAAAAAAGTACCAGGACTCTTCCGCTCATCTATTTCCGCAATTTCGGAATGGGAATTAGCACCTTGATGACAGGTTGCTAAGACGTCGTAGGGCCCTTCCCTCAGTCTTTCTCGATAAGCTGACCAAAGGTAATATCATTTTGCTAATAAAACAGGCTACTTGATCAATTTTGATGACCAGTTTCCCAATATTATTACAAAATATTAAGGTCTTACCCCAACTCCAAAACTCAAATACGGTGCTGACATGTATGAAGACATACTATAATCTCCAAGTTTATAATTGGCTAGAGGTAATTCATATCCAAAAGAAGTATTTAATACAAGATCAAAAAGATTCCTTTGCCCGATGGGAATTCCATACTCTACAAAAATCTCAGGTTTAGCCATTAGCCCACTATTTTTTAAATAACCATCAAAAGCTCTTTGCTCAAATAATTCTGGGAAATTAGGCTTTCCTTTTTGAGTGAGTGTATACCGTATATTTCCATATCCTAAACCAGCCAATCCACCGATGGCAATATTTTTAAATTGAATGATTTTCATCCCTAGGTTTCCATAAACCCTTAAACTATTTAATGAATGATTTCGAAGGTTATTTGCCTCTCCGCTCATAGCTAGATTAAAAACATCAGCACCATAAAGTAGATCTCCACTTTCTCCAAGAATTCTTAATCCCAAATTTGAAGGAGAACCATCAAAAGGATTTAGGCCTGCACTCTCTAACTTTTCATTAAAACCATTCGGACTGGTAAAATGTATTCCATTCAACAAGTAAAAACCTATACTCGCATCTTTATAAAAGAAATTTCTATCCGGTAAAGTCAAACCTGCCCCAACCCTGATAAATGCTCCGCTTTGGGCATTTTCAAAAGAAAGCTCATTCAAGTTCCATTTCCCTTCAAACGGACTAAAAGCGTATCCCAACTTCAATAATACTTCAAGTGCTTCTTCCCTTCCCGGTAAGTCAAAATCATAACTTAATTGGAAGCCCGTTTCTGTTAAAAAATTACCGTAGTACTGGCTCCCTTTTTGAATATCTTGCTTCCTCAAAATGAATCCCTGTGAAGGATTAGATAAAAACTCCTCTAAGTTTTGACTTGAGTTTTGAGGTAACATTTGAAAATTCAAAAAACCTGCCCCAATAGACATATAATGAATTAATTGAAACTTTGACTCCTCAATAAAAGCATACCCAATATTTAATAGAGCCCTCGAGGTTCTATAATTGATCTTAAAGTCATCAAATTCACTTTTCATACCCCGGTTATGATAAAGCTCCATACCAATGACAAAGTCATTGTATCTAGCTTGATAGCCTAAACCTACCGTATGATATTTATTTCTGAGGCCTGTCAATCCTCTATCCTCCAACAATTGATCAAACTGTCTTAGTTTTGCTCCTGAAGTTCCTGCCATTACATAAAAAGAAGATCGTTTGGTAACAATACTCTGAGCAGAAACCTTACAGGAAAGACCTGTAATCAGAATAAAGAGAAAAAGACGCGAAAAAAGGGGCATGAAGTTACTCTGTTTGAAGTCGACACTCTGGTCTTGTTCTTTTATAGGCAAAATTAATGCTAAATAGAATTTTCTGGATTATCTTTTCTATTTAGTTGCTGAATTAATTTTCCGTAGAGCACATCAGGATTAAAGGGTTTTGGGATGAAATCATTAAACCCGATGTCGGTCATCTCATTTTTCACTTCATTTAAAGAGGTAGCAGTTAAAGCTAATATTGGGACGTTTCTTTTTTCTTTATTCGAATGACAACGAATAGCCTTTGCAGTAGAAAAACCATCCAAAACTGGCATTTGAAGGTCTAATAAAACCAAATTAAAATCTCCTTTATCAAATTCCTTTAAAGCCTGTTTCCCATCCGAGGCAATAACCAAATTCCCAACATTCCATTTATTAAGGAATTTTTGAATAAGAATCTGGTTGACATAATTATCTTCTGCAACTAATATTGAAGCATTGGTCAAGGATTTAACAGTACTGATTGAAACATCTTTCGACTTGGTTTTAGAGAACTCATCAATTTTAAATCTCGCTGAAAATTTAAAAATACTGCCTTTACCCTCCTCTGAACTTACGGAAATTTCACCACCAAAAAGGGCAACAAGCCTTTTTACAATCGCTAATCCCAATCCCGTACCTCCATACTTTCTTGTGGTAGAAGTTGATGCCTGGGTAAACGCTTCAAAAATAGTCTCAATTTTGTCAGCCGGAATCCCGATCCCAGTATCCTCCACAGCAAACTCTATTAGAGTACTATCTGATTCTCGAACTAGCTCTTTCAAATCAATTTTTACATATCCATTTTCAGTGAATTTGATAGCATTAGATATTAGATTATTAATTATTTGACCAAGTCTAACAGGGTCTCCAATAACTTGACTTGGTATCTTCGGGTCTATGCTGAACTTTATTTTAATCAGCTTTTCATTCGCATGAAAACTGTGAGAGTGAACAATTCTTGAGATCACATTTTGCAAATCAAAAGGAACCAATTCCAGCTCAACCTTTCCAGAGTCTATTTTGCTGAAATCCAAAATATCATTGATCAGAGCCATTAAATTCTCTGCTGAAAACTGAAGGGTTTTTAAATTTTCTAATTGATCAGGTCTTGGGTTACCTTCGACAAGCAAATGGGAAAGCCCAATAACTGCATTCATAGGAGTCCTGATTTCGTGACTCATAATTGAAAGGAATTGGGACTTGATCAAAGATGCTTGTTCCGCATTTTCTTTTGCTTTAAGCAATTCCCTTTGAGCCTCTTTTAATCTTGAAATATCACGAGCGATTCCAGTATAATATTTTGACTCACTGTTTTTATCCTGAATCAATTTTCCATTGGAATTAAAAACTTTATACTCTCCATTTTTATGAAGTAATCTAAATTCCAAAAACTGATTTTGAGCAAGGAAATTATCTGTAGAATCCAACATTTTTTGAAATTCACCCATATCATCTGGATTTAAAAAGTCAAAAATACTCCTTCCTATTACATCCTCTGTTTTATAACCAAGGTACTGATAAACGTTTGGAGAGACATACCTCAGTACAAACGTCTCAGTCAATGAAAAAATAATTTCGGTAGACTCTTCCACTAAAGTCCTGTATTTTTCTTCAGATTGAATAAGATCGATTTTTGCTTGGTGTTCATCAGTAATATCCCTAATGATACTAAGTACAAACTCAACCTGACCTTTTATTATGATCGGTCTAAATGTTCTTGAATAATATCTTCCCTTTATCGGAAACTCTGATTCAATAATTTCCCTATCATAATAAACTCGATCTAGTAGAGCACTTACTTCTTCATAGGGTGTCAGGTGAATTTCCCATAAAAACTTTCCCTCAAAATCTTCACGCGTGATACCCCAATGGTCAAAATTAGTCCCTTCAGCAACGATATATTTACGCTCTTTATCCAAAAGAAAAATATTGGTACCAGGAATATTTGAAGCTAAGAGTCTATACTGTCTATCCCTTTCTTCACTAATCCTCTCAAGGTTCTTCCTGTCGTTAATATCTTGGAGAATTCCTTCATGAAGATAAATCTTACCAGTTTCATCTAACACTTCTCGGGTTTGATCTTCTACCCAAATGTATTGGCCATCTGATTTCTGCAATCTATAAGATCCAGAAAATGACTTTATGCCTTTACTTGTTTTTGTGGTATAAGCTTTTTCTCTTATTCTCCTGGCATCTTCAGGATATAATAAATCTAGAATTGATTTCTTTGAATCAATTAACTCTTTTGAATTATATCCGAATCGATTAATATTTTCTGAGATGTATACTATTCGAAAATCATTATTCGGATCTACCCGAAATAAAATTGTGGGACTATTTTCTACAATTATTTTAGCCCTATTTGCCAGTTTCTCGGTTTCGTACTTTTCGGAAAGATTTCTTAGCACGAAGGAAAAACCGATTTTTTCATTTTTTTCAGAAAGAATTGTTTGAACAGATAACTCAAAAGGTTCTTTTTCTTTATCGCCAATTTTAATGTAAATCTCCTTTTTCCAAACTGATGAATCACCTTGGATAGAAATAAAATTTTCAAGACTTCTATCAGAGTCATAAAATTCAAAATAGTTGTATAAGCTCCCGATTAATGGTTCATTTTCTCGGGCTCCACATAGCTTTTTCGCAGCCTCGTTGACATAAATGAGATTTAAATCAAGTCCAGTAACTACAATAGGATCGTTAACCTGCGTCAAAATTTGAGATTGTAATAACAGGTACTCTTCGGATGCTCTTTTTTCTGTGATGTCAGTACAAAACCCGAAAACTTCTACACTTTGATTAAAGAAATGATGTCTAGCATCAATTTCATAACTTACAATTACATCACTTTTTTCTGGTGAAAGCATTCTAAATTCTCCCGATGTAGGACTTCGTAACTCAATAGTCTCTCGTAAGTTTTTAATAAAGCTTTTTCGATATGCCTTCTGGATGTTATAAATTAATGTTGAAAACCTCGCATAAGTTGGTTTATCCCCTAAACCGAACATTCGTGCCAACCCTCCTGAAAAATGAAAACTATTCCTAGTTGGGCTATATCTCCAAGATCCTGACCTTGCTAATAATTCGGTGGTTGCAAGTAAATTCTCATTTCTCTCGATTCTTTGAAGCATTTGACCGCCCTGATATGCAGCAAACAAAATATCCCCCAGTTGCCTTAAAATTTGAAGTTCACTTTCATCAGAAATTATATCTTCATCCTCGAGCTCAACCAACAAAACACCTTTCAATCGAAGAGAAGAAATCATTGGGATCAGTATAATTGATTTTTCTTTGGATGATTTAATCAATTTAACTTTTCCGAAATTTGGGGAACTAGGTATTTTTTCGATAATACCATCCAAATCGGTAAGATCAAGAGTTTGAGTATTCTCTCCCTTTGGGTTTTGCCATTCCGTTAAAATCTCAAACTTCTTATTTTCCAGATTTCGAAGTATAACCTTAGAGCAATTTGCATTTAGTGAAGTACTTAGAATAGTAAGGACATCTGTAAAATTCTTATTTAAATCTTTTAAATTCTCATTAATAAGATGGTGAGAAATTTTATTAATTATATTTTCAAATTCTAATCGTTTTTGAAGAGAAAAATCCGATTGGATATATTCTGTTATATCTCTTGCGCTAAATAGAATTCCTTTGATATAGGGATGATTTCGTAGATTTTTAGCATAGCTTTCAATGTATATTTTCTTACCACCCTCTCTATGAACCCAGAAATCAATATTTACCTCATCCTCCGATTCGAATACACTTTCAAAGCTACCTTTGACTAATTCTATTATTCCAGCGTCAATAAACTGTTTAAAATTTTTACCGATTATGTCTTCAACCTTAAATCCTAATTTATTACCTACGTTTGGGCCAATAAATTTATAATTCCCTTCAACATCCAAAATTGAAATCAAATCATGGGTGTTATTCAGGATACTTTCTAAATATCGAAGATTAAAAGATTCACTTTCCAAAGCTTCAGCTTTAGGATTACGAAGCATAGATTCAGTATAGAACTTTGTTCGAACCCCTTTTAAAATTAAAAATCGATCCTGATAGCTTGAAGGTAGCGGAACAAAGCTCCACTCAAACAAAACATATTCGGATGACTTCGATTGCAGCGATTTAAAAAATGTAAAAGGCTCTAATTCTTTACCCTGAAAATATTGCGCTATCTCTTTAATTACATCAGGATATTGAATGAATTTCCTCCAGTCTTCTTCAAGAAAATTAAAGTTTGATTTAAAATAAGCATTGAAAAAAATTATTTCTTCAGAATCGATCATAAATAGCGGTTCGCTCATTTGGTCGAAAAAATCCGAAATATCAAATTGTTGGAACATTGTCATACCTTAATCACTTTAGTTATTCTAAAGTCATTTCATTAAAGTTATTAAATGATTCATAATATGGCTAAAAGTAAACTAACTTTCCAATAGGCCTTTCCATTATTTAATTATCTCTAAATATTCTCTAAGCAGAAATTCTGTTTTCGGGAGAATCAAGAAATTAACAAACCCTATTTTCAATTTTCTCGTGTTAAAATGAACGAGATCAATTTTAAAAATAAAACTAACTTATGATTATTTCAACCACACCAAGCCTTGAAGGTTATCAAATAGAAGAATATTTGGGAGTTGTTTCTGGCGAAACAATTATCGGTGCAAACGTATTCAAAGACTTTTTTGCAAGTATTACCGATATAGTAGGCGGAAGATCATCATCGTATGAGCAAGTCCTACGAGAAGCAAAAGCCACGGCCATGTCTGAAATGGAGATGCAGGCTAGAGTTTTTGGAGCGAATGCGATAGTCGGAATTGATTTAGACTACGAAACAATCAGGGATGGTATGCTGATGGTCACAGTCAGTGGGACAGCAGTTAAAACTTCCAAACTATAAATCTAAAGTCCTGAAAATTCAGGACTTTTTTATTTGATGTAATACATTTTCAATAGTTGCCTTTTTACAAACAAACTCTCCAATTATCACTACAGGAGCTGATTTGCAGTAATCCATACATTTCGTCTTAATCAGTTTGCACTGTCCTCTCAGTTCTTTTGATTTTATCTCTTCCCTAATTTTTTTACGAAGCGTTTTCGATCCTGATTTTATACAATCGGATCCTCCACAAACAAATATGAGTTTTCTTTTAGATTCCATTTACCCCCCTGATACAGCCTGCATCATTAATCCACAAAGGTAAGCCCCATAGGTACCAGCAGCATATCCAAGAACAGCTAACAATACTCCAACAGGTGCTAAAGATGGATCAAATGCTGAAGCTACTATGGGAGCAGACGCCGCACCTCCTACATTAGCCTGTGATCCAACTGCCACATAAAAGAACGGTGCCTTAATTATAAAAGCTACAATTAACATGACAAGAATATGGAAGAACATCCATAAGATTCCTATTAAAAACAAAATTGGTGAATCTAATACAGCTCCAAGATCCATTTGCATGCCGATCGAAGCAACAAGAACATATAATAAAACGCTTCCTACTCTTGATGCTCCAGAACCTTCGAGATTTCTTGCTTTAGTAAATGAAAGTAATAAACCCAAAGTGGTGGAAACAACCACAATCCAGAAAAAAGCAGAATCTAAAGAATACTGGCTTAATTGAGGATAATTCTCTCCAATCCAAGGTGCCATACCATCTGCAACCCAATGAGAAAACCCGGTTATCCCAAACCCGACACCTAGAACTACCATGGTGTCAGAAAGAGTTGGGATTTTCATAATACCAGCTCTAAACTTTTCAATCTTATCCCGCAATTCATAAATAGCAGAACTATTTGCTTTGAATTTTTTGTCAATCACTTCTGGTTTTCCTGCCCAATACAGTAAAACTGCCATCCATAAATTAGCCACCAAAACATCCACAGCAATCATTTGACTGAAAAGCGAAGGACTGGCTCCAAAAACTTCAAGCATTGCAGTTTGATTTGCACCTCCACCAATCCAAGATCCAGCTATAGTAGCCAACCCCCTCCAAATTTCGTCTGGCCCGCTCCCTCCCAATAATTCTGGTTGAATAAAACCTACAGTAGCTAATGCCAGAGGTCCACCAATCATAATCCCAAAGGTACCAGCCAAAAACATGCTCAAAGCTTTTGGACCAAGCTTTAAAATACTTTTCAGATCAATACTTATGGTAAACAAGACAAGTGAAGCGGGAAGTAAATACCTGCTTGCCACTTGATAAATCCCAGAAGTTTCGCCAGAGATCCATCCAAATGAATTAAACAACGCAGGTATAAAGTAGCATAGAAGAACAGTGGGGACGATCCCATAGAATTTTCTCCAAAAAGTATTTGTACTTGCCGATGTAGCAAAGACAAAGGCTAAGATTGCCATCAGGATGCCAAAGACAATAGCATCATTTGTAAAAAAGGGGGTGTTTTCTTCCATGGTTCGAAATAAGGCGTGAATTACTATAATACCAATAATTATTACCAGAAAATAAAAAGTTCAGCTACTTTCCATTTTCCATTATTCGGAGGAATTCACCTAATATCATGGCGGTTGCTCCCCAAACTACCTCTTTTTCAATATCAAAATAAGGTGTATCAAGCCTGAACGACTCGCTAATCTCTAATGTTTTTTGTTTTAAAATGTCTGGAGAAGACAAATTTCGAATGGTAGTTTGAATAATTCTTTCTACCTCCTTTTCCTCTGGAATAAAATCAGGCTTTGAATTAGTAAAACCCAAAACAGGGGTAACTAAAAAATTGCTTGGTGCAATATATAAATCAGTCATTTTACCCAAAATCTCAACCTCTTCAGGATTTATTCCAACTTCTTCAGAAGCTTCTCTCAAGGCAGTATAAATTAAATCTGGATCTTCCAGCTCCATTTTTCCTCCAGGCAAGGCAATTTGACCACTGTGAACTCCATCGTATTCAGGCCTTTTTATCAAAGGAAAAAACACTTCTTCTTGATCCGGATAAAACAATAATAGAACAGCACCTTTTCTATGGTTTTCAGGTCTTTTTGGATCAAATCTTTTTTTATTAATCGGCTTGGGAGACATGTTAATATGTGCTTCAATCCCAGGCAAAGGAATTTCCAAACCATTTTTAATGATCCTTATAAAATCATCAAACTCCATTAGAACTCAAATCTACTTTTTTAATTTTTTGATTTATATAAGATTCTGTCTCATAATCAGGAGCGACCTTAGGTGACTGAAATCTGTGAACTTTATGTCCATCTAATTCTATCACCCATGCCATTGGTCTAAATCCTGCTTCTTCTTGGAAATAACCAAAAACAACAAAAGTATTGCTGTTTATCCACAATCCTTCTTCAAACATACCGGAAGGCCCCATAAACAAAAGTCGCTCTTTCATCCCATCCTCACGATACCAAATAACCTCTGAATCCGGATTAAGAAAAGGAGCTTCTATCCCGTCTTGAGCTTCAACTTTATAGCTATATATGTCCATTGTACCGTTTCCTTCCGGATGAGGAATTTGGTATGGAAAAAGTGGATCGTCAGGAAGAATTGGATTTTTTTCCGGCATTTCCATAGGATCAATAGTATCAGTTTGAATTAATAAAAAATCCGACCCTTCAAATCCATCAATTTCTTCCGCCCAATGTTCTTTCCAATCAGGTTCCTTAAGCAAACCAACTTCGAGAAAACTTCTCAATTTTCTAGACTCTTCTTCATCGACTGACAGAATAGATTCAGTATTTTCTGTCTCTGGCTCTGAAGAATCACAAGAATAAAATAATCCTGCACATGTCAGTAAAACGGAAATTTGAAGTCTAATTGAAATGGTAACTTTCATGTAACATTAATAGGAGAAGTTGAAACTAATCTAGAGTTATTAAAAAACAAAAAAGGCCTGGATAAAATCCTGGCCTTTTCCTGCTCTCAAACCTATTAAACCTATTGTAGATATTCAATTCATGAATACTTGCGAAAAGTAGAAAATGTTTTTATTTCCTCCAAACAATCGATTGCGAAAGATTTTCAAAATTTTATTTCCCCCTATTTATTTGATGTTAACAGCCTAAAAATCAGGATAAATAATTTCGGTGAATCTCAAAATATTTTTAACTGTATTAACTTGGCGAGTTCAATATTGAAATTTATCTTTTCTCATGTCAAAATCCCTTGATTATCAGATTGCAGAAAAAATCTTTAATGGATTCCTAACCTACATCAAATCCTTTAATGCTTGCACCCGATTAACTCCAAAATATTTTAGTGAAAGAAATTGGCAAGCTATCCAATTAAATCACAAGCAAAGACTTCGTCTTTATAAGGATTTACTTTTTCCACTTGCGGCATCTTGTAAAGAATCACTTGCTCATAGAAGTACTGACAGATCCCTTTGGACTTCCATAAAAACGGAATATGCACAACTAATTTCAGATTTGCAGGAGTTAGAAATAGCAGAAACTTTTTTCAATTCCGTGATTCGCAAGACATACGAAAATGTAGAAATCGATGAGGACCTTATGTTTGTAATGGAAGGTCATGATTTTTGTGGTATCAGAGAAAATTCAGATCTCATAAGAAACTATCCCAAAGGTCTGGGATTAGACAAGATTATTCGACAGATTCTGGATGACTTTGATTTTGGAGCACCTTTTATGGACAAAGAGAAGGATATCAAATTTCTAATCGAAGGAGTACAAAAAGTTATTTTAACCAGATATAAAATAGATTCAGAAACAAGAACTCAACTATTAAAATCAATTTTTTATAGAAATAAAGCGGCCTATTTAATCGGAAGAACATTCGTTGGAAAGAAATGGATGCCTTTTATTATTCCCATCATGCACTCCAAAGATGGAATATTCGTAGACACGCTGATTTTTGATCCAAATTTGATGAGCCATATGTTTAGCTTCACCAGATCATATTTTATGGTAGAAGCAGAAGTGCCTTCAGAAATTGTCGCCTTCTTGAGTTCGGTAATACCTCACAAAAAGATTCATGAATTATATAATGCGATTGGATTCAACAAACATGGAAAAACGCTTTTTTATAGAGATTTTCTTCACCATCTGGATCATAGTGAAGATCAATTTGTAGTTGCTCTAGGTATTAAAGGAATGGTAATGACAGTGTTTACACTTCCTTCTTTAAACATTGTGTTTAAACTAATTAAAGATCATTTTGAACCACCTAAAAATATGACTCGACAGGAAGTTCGAGAGAAATATAAATTAGTCTCACTTCATGACCGAGTGGGAAGAATGGCTGATACACATGAATTTGAATATTTTAAAATACCAAAAGAAAGAATCAGTCCTGAGTTGATTCAGGAGTTAAGAAACACCACAAACTCTTTGTTAAGATTTACAGATACACATATGGTTTTCAAACACTTGTATACTGAAAGGAAAATGGAACCTTTAAATCTTTACCTTGAGCATTGTGGAACTGAAGAAGGAAAAAAAGTGGTAGAAGATTATGGAAGAGCCATATTACAATTGGCTCAGGCAAATATTTTTCCGGGTGATATGATGACAAAAAACTTTGGTTTGACCAGACAAAAAAGAGTCATTTTTTATGATTATGATGAAATTGAATTTTTAACTGATATGAACTTTAGGGTGAAACCTAAAGCTGAAACATATGAGCAGATTTATGCTCCAGAACCATGGTATTCAATTGCCAAAAATGATGTCTTTCCCGAGGATTTCAAAAGATGGATGATAGGAAGAAAAGACTTAAAAGAACACTTTCTAGCATATCATGAAAACCTGTTTTCTCCTGAATATTGGCAGGGAATTCAAAAAAGAATTGAAAAAGGCGAATTGATTCATGCATACCCTTATCCTGAAGAAATCAGATTTAGACCTGGACTTAAAATCTAAGCATTCACTTTTTTCTTCTTACATCGGTAACAAAAGTCTATTTTTGCAAATGGCTCACCTGCCCATCTCACTATATCTATGAGTATTGAAGTAAAATCTAAAATCAAATCAGTGACTAAAAAAGGAAGGAAAATCATACTCCAAACACCTCAGGATGATGATAGGCCTGTTTATATTTCCGGAAACTTTAACAACTGGGAAACTCAAGACTATAGATTTTTGATGACAAAGCTGGCAAAAGGGAAATATGAGTTTTCTTTTCCAGACAATCCAAAGTTTCAGAAAGAGTTAATCTATAAATTTACAAAAGGTGACTGGTCGGAGGTAGAAATTGATAAATATGGAAACCGGACTCCTAATCGACACTGGAATGACAAGAAAACATCCAGAATTGAGAAAGTAGCAAAATGGCGGAAAAATTGGCTTCCTTACCGCCCCAGCCAACTTCCAAAAATCCATTTAATTTCGGAGGAATTTGAAATTCCCCAATTGAATAAAACCAGAAAAATATGGGCTCTGCTACCTCATGACTATGAAACTAGCGAAGAAAGCTATCCTGTTTTATACCTTCAAGATGCCCAAAATCTTTTTAATGAGGAAACCGAATTTGGTAATTGGCAGATTGATAAAAAATTAGCTGTAATGTCTGATTATGGAATTGGTAAAATCATTATCATAGCAATAGAGCATGGTGAATCCGAAAGACTTCAAGAATATAACGTAGGTAAGACTTTGCTAGGAAAAGGTCATGGCAAAGAGTATATCCGTTTTATAACTGACACCTTGAAACCATTTGTGGACAAAACTTTTCGTACCAAAAGCGAAAGGAAATTTACTGGGATTGGAGGGAGTTCCATGGGAGGTTTAGTCAGTATTTTCTCAGGTCTAATTTATCCTGAAGTATTTGGAAAACTTATGATTTTTTCTCCTTCCCTATGGGTCATTCCTAAAATTAAGTTGGGCTTTTTGGATTTTTTTGAACCAATGGATACCCGGATTTATTTATACGCAGGAGGAGACGAAAGTGAAACGATGGTTAAACACGTTACAAAATTTCGAAATAGGATTTTGAAAAGAGAAAGCCTCCAGGGTAAAATGAAGGTTCATTTGAGTATTAATCAAGAAGGGAAACATAACGAACAATATTGGAGTGATGAGTTCCCAAAGGCCATTGAATGGCTGTTTTATAGCAATAAAGAAGAGTAAAATGCAATTTTATATAAACCCCCGTGATTTCGAAGGAAATTCAATTCATATCATCCCTGTTTTAGAGAAAAGAGTTGATGAAATTTTGGAAGGAAAACTCCAATCTAAGATTAAACCCTCTCTTTTTTCAGGTAAGAAGGATACAACATTTTTATTAGAGTCGGAGGAAAAAGTTTTTCTCCTAATTGGGTTGGGGGAAAACCCTAATTCTTGGGAAATAGAAAAATCATTTCGAAGAATTTTATCGAAAAACCAAGATTTGGTCGAAAAGAAGATCACATTGAATTTTCATGATTTAATTTCAAAAGACTTAATTGAAAATGCACTGGTAGGCTTTCAATTGGGATCTTATTCCTTAGGTTTTTATAAAAAGCAAAAACCTAGGGATTTTGGAGATCTAAAAGTGAGCATTCTATCGAATCATAAAACTATTGAAAAAATAGCCTCGCGTTCACAAAAAATCGCAAAAGCAAAAATGGAGGGATTCAAGTTGGTAGATTTACCTCCAAATGAATTAACCCCAGAATATCTAGCAAACTGGGCCATCGAAAAGTCAGAAAACTTAAAGATAAAAACAGAAATCTTTAATGAGGAAAAAGCAAATAAAGAGGGTTTAAAAGCATTTCTAGCAGTAGGCAGGGGAAGTTCAAAGCCTTCAAAATTCATTATCCTAGAATATAGAAACCCCAATGCAAAATTTCATCTAGGCCTAGTGGGAAAAGGTGTGACCTTTGATACTGGTGGTTTAAATATAAAAACTGCCGGAATGGTTTACATGAAGTCAGATATGGGAGGAGCTGCTGCTGTTTTGGCCGCAACACAATTAATTGCTGATCTGGAATTGGAAATAAATCTGACCACCATAGTACCGGCAGTTGAAAATTCAGTGGACAAAGATGCATATCTACCCAGTGAAGTTATTGGGTCGCATGCCGGATTAAGTATTGAAGTGATAGATACAGATGCAGAAGGAAGGTTAATCCTTGCAGATGGACTCTCTTTCATGGTTAAGAATTACAATCCGGATCAGTTAATTGACTTTGCTACATTAACAGGTAGCAGCGTTTCAACTTTTGGTTACGAATGTGGAGCATTGTTTTCTAATGATGAAATATTAACTAAATCACTTCAAGACGCAGGCTTGGAAAGTGGTGAGAAGGTATGGCCTTTACCTCTTTGGGAAAACTATAAATCCGAAATGGATTCAGAAATAGCGGATATTAAAAATTATAATGGAAAGCCTATTGCAGGAGCCATCACAGCTGCCAAATTCTTAGAAGCCTTTATTCATGAGCATAAAAAATGGGCTCATTTAGACATTGCTGGCGTAGCCTTTGGTGATAGCGAATTTTCAAAAACCAAATCAGGAACTGCTTTTGGTGTAGGATTATTGCTTAAATTCATTGAAAATCAACTTTAAGTATGGAAAATCAAGGAAAGACCTTTTTATGTATCTCTAATTTCTTTAAGGGAAACGCATTTATTATACAGCTTAAAAAGCAGGGGAATAGAGTGTTTCTAATTACTTCTGAGAAATTGAAAGATAAACCATGGGCCTTCGAATACATAGATGAGATTTTTTATATGCCGGGTCAAGACCTTGATTGGGACTTGGACCTATTACTCAAAGGTGTGGGAGGATTAATGAAATCCCATAAAATTGAAAGCATTATTTCGTTGGATGATTATGACGTAGAAAAAGCCACGTTTCTTAGAGAGAATTTGAGAATACCAGGAATGGGACAAACTACGGGTAGATATTTTAGAGATAAATTAGCCATGCGAGTAAAGGCTAAAGAATCAGGCATAAAAGTCCCTGCTTTCTCGTCATTATTCTATGATGAAGACATCAATCATTTTGCAGATAATGTAGCTGCACCTTGGGTTTTAAAGCCTAGGTCTGAAGCCTCTGCAAATGGCATTATCAAGGTGCATAATAAAGATTCCCTTTGGAAACATATTCATGAGCTTGGAGAAAATAGGCTTTATTATCTAGTAGAGCAATTCAAACCTGGGGATGTCTTTCATGCAGATGGTTTGCAATTGGAAGGTAAAAATTTATTCTGCTGTGTATCAAGATATTTGGCTACTCCTATGGAAATTTCACAAGGTGGTGGAATATTTAGAAGCGCAAATATTCAGTACAACTCTGATGATGACAAAGCAATCAAAAAAGCTAATGCTTCAATCATGAAAGCTTTTGGGATGAAATCAGGTGCTACTCATACAGAATTCATAAAATGTAAAGAAGATGGGGAAATTTATTTTCTAGAAACTTCTTCACGAGTAGGTGGCGCACATCTTGCAGAAATGGTAGAGGCAGCTTCAGGTGTCAATCTTTGGGCAGAGTGGGCAATAATTGAAGATTGCTTAGCTAAAAACAAAAAATACAATCTTCCTAATGTCAGTAAAAATTATGCAGGCATAGTTTTGACCTTAGCAAATGTAGAACATCCTGATTTAAGTAGTTTCGACGACGACGAGGTTTATTTTAGAGTTCCTCTTGAATACCACGCGGGATTAATAGTTAAATCTAAAAAACAAGAAAGAGTCCTTGAGTTATTGGACAATTATGCTGCTAGACTTTCTGACGGAATCTCTACTGTAGCAGATGCTCCTGAATTAAAGAAGTTCCATTAAAACTTCTCTTCTATTCCCAATCCAAAAAGTGCAAAATCATACTTAACTGGATCGATTGGATCAAATTCCCGAAGTCTCTCTGTAAGTTCTAACGCTGTGAGCCAATCGGTTTGCTTTCTGGTGATCATCCCTAACTTTCTTGCCACTCGATCCACATGCAAATCACATGGACAAATGAGTTGGGAAGGTTGAATTCTTTTCCATATTCCAAAATCAACGCCATTATTATCAGATCTAACCATCCACCTCAAATACATATTGATCCTCTTGCAGGCAGCTTTCCTTGCCGGGGTAGCAACGTGTTTCCTTGTCCGTGGAGGCGAATCTGGAAGATGAAAAAAATATTCATGGAAAGATTTTAATATATTTCCCATTGCATTTTCTTCCTCACTCCAGCCAATCATAAATGCCTCTTCTAATGATTCATGGTTTCGATAAAACCAGGACAAAAAATGAATGAAATATAATGTATCAGTATCATTGAAGGTTCTATGCTTGAAACTTAAAAATGGCCTCAAATCCTGTTCCTCATGGTTTAATAAAAAATCATGAGGAGCATTATCCATTAATTGGAAAAGCTCGTTGCATTTGTTAATAATGGTTTTGCGTTGTCCCCAAGCTAAAATAGCAGCAAAAAATCCTGATATTTCTATATCTTGATTTTTAGTAAACTTATGAGGAATCGAAATAGGGTCATTTTGAATAAATCCCGGGCGATTATATAAATTTACTTTTTCATCTAAAAACCCTTTTAAATCCTGCATCAAAGTGCAACTTTCACTTCCCCACCCTGCGTGCCATCAAACCATTTAAAAGACAATTGATTATCGACTTTTTCTGAAACATGCCAATCAAAGCATTTGATGTTTGTAAGAGGTTTTAGACTATCTTCTTCAGGATTATAAAGGCAAATGTCAAAATCCGGCAAATTTTTAGATTCTGTACTATTCCATTTTTCTATGATAAACCCTTCGTCAATAATCCGCACTTTATTACCAAATACAAAATCACTTAGAACAGTTGGAACACCGTCTTTCCTTCTTAGTTTAAATCCTGACGGACCAAACATAATTTGTTTAAAAAGCTTCGCTTCCAATAGGTCATTTGAAAAAGGAAGAGTTTCCCATTCCACATCTTTTAATACAACTTTTCTTCCCTCAGGTTTAATCCTTGTCAGAACACTAGAAAGTAAAGAGAATATGTAGGTAATCCCTATAAATAATATCCCAAAACTTGCTAGAATCGGATAACTAATCACAAATATCAGATTCCAAATGAATCTAAATATATGGTGAAAGAAGAGTTGTACTTTGTTCATTAGACTGAAAACTTAATACAAAATTAGGCCTCAATAGAGGATAAACAAAAAATTAAGTCTATTTACAAAATAAAAAACCCGGCAAAACTGGGTTTGACCTTTTAATTTTACTCAAGATTTAATACATAACCTCGACAGGGAACCTAGGATTTACTGCCTTCAATTGATCATAAGCAGCCTGAGAAAGCTTAATCACAAGTTTTGCATTATCACCTGTTTCAGGAAGAGTCCCTACCACGCGAGCAAATATAGTTATGTCATTTTCTTCATTCTTTATCCTCATAATCGTTCCAACAGGGGCAGTCCTATGAAGAACTAAATATTTTTTATGTCCACCGGTACCTTCTATCAATTCTGCCTGTCCGGTTTCTTTGATGTTTTTAAAACCCCCAGAAGTGTTTCCAGAATTTTCAGAAACATTCATTTCATCAGCGTTTGAAACGACTCTTGGAGTTCCTACTATTGGAACACTAGAAGGGCCAACTTCGCCCCTACCTACTTTAAGTGATTGGCCAACTCTTACATTATTGGAAGTTAATGCATTCCAAGTTATCAAATCCTCCACTCTTGCCTGATAGAGATTAGCAATTGAAAAAAGCGTTTCGCCTGATTTAACTTCATGCGAAACCCATTCTCCAGGCGCAATAGCAACACCATTTGCTACCGTTTTCGCAGGTACAGTTTCTTCAACCTCAATTTTTTCTGGTGCTGGCTTAGCCTTCTCTTCTTTCTTCTCTATCACTTTTGGCGACTCCACTTCTTCTTTTTTTACTGGAATTGTAGAAGTTTTAGTTGCAACTTTAGGTGTCGAATTTTCTTCAGTCACTGCTTTAACAGGAGTTTCCACAGCAGCCACCGGCTTTTTTATAATTAATGCTTGGCCGACGCTAAGATCGTTCCCTTTGAGTTCGTTCCATTCCATCACCTCACTTACAGAAACTCCATAAGACTTTGAAATTGAAAAAAGAGTTTCTCCTGGTACCACTTTGTGTAAGCTTGCCCCTTTTGGGATTTCAGATTTTGCAATAAATGGAACTCGGATGGTTTGTCCTATTTTAAGTCCTTGCTTTAATACTTCATTGGATTCAATAATTTCACTCACAGGAGCAGCATATCTTCTGCTAATACCAAAAAGAGTTTCCTTTGGCTCGACAGCATGAAGTATGTAGGTTTTATCTCCAAGTTTCTCAACCCCCACTGAATCAACTTTCGCAATATTCAAAGCAAATGAAGAAGAAGATAGAAGAAGAAAATTTAAGAATAAGAATAAAGGGAATTTCGATCCGAAAATCATAATAAATTTGGGCTGTTAAATTAAATACGTTCTAGATAGTAGATTAATTTGTCCTTTGGAAAGAAACAAGAATTATGCTAGAAAGCAATTATTGCAAGATTAATCTCTTCTTGAGAAGAAAAGCAAATTACGAATCAAAAAATGATAAAAGCACTAGTTTCCGGCTCCTTTTTGTATATTTTCTGAGCAATCTCGTATTAGTAAATATGAAAACCCTATTCATTTACATTTTCTCTCTTCTATTGGTTTTTCCGGCTATCTCATATGGACAACAAACCCCAATAGATAAAATTTTTACATTTAAAATCGATACCGATATCGATCCAGCCATGAATCGAAGAGTTAAACTCGCGCTGGAAAAAGCTGAAAATGAAGAAGCCGATTTAATAATCATAGAAATGGACACCTATGGGGGTGCCGTTAATGATGCAGATGATATTCGTACCATGATTCTAGAGTCCAAAATCCCTGTTTATGTTTATATAGATAAGGATGCCGCATCTGCTGGCGCGTTGATTTCTATAGCTTGCGATAAAATTTTCATGGCGCCAGGAGGAAGCATTGGTGCAGCAACTGTGGTTAACGGAGTTGATGGCGCAGCTGCGCCAGATAAATACCAATCATATATGAGATCTATGATGAGAAGCACTGCGGAAGCAAAAGGAAGAGATCCTAAAATTGCCGAAGCTATGGTTGATGAAAAAATTGAAATAGAAGGAATCACTGAAGCCGGGTCAGTAATTACATTTTCAGTTTCAGAAGCTGAAAAATATGGTTTTTCAGATGGTGTTTATAATTCTTTTGAAGATCTAATTCAAGGCCAAGGTTTATCCGATTCAGAAGTAATGGCCTATGAAACTGATTTAGTAGAACAAATAATAGGCTTTTTCCTGAACCCTGCGGTAAGTGGATTTCTGATTTTGATCATCATTGGAGGAATTTATTTTGAGTTACAAACTCCAGGTGTCGGTTTTCCTTTGCTCGCTTCAATAATTGCTGTAGTCCTATATTTCACTCCTTACTACCTAAATGGATTAGCAGAAAACTGGGAAATTATTGTTTTTGTAATAGGAATAATTTTATTAGCTCTTGAATTGTTTGTCATACCGGGTTTTGGGATTTTTGGAGTCTTGGGAATTACCTGCATACTAGCTGGGTTAGTTTTAGGAATGCTTCCAAATCAAAATTTTGATTTCGAATTTGTTCCTGCTGCAGACCTTTTTGCCGCCTTACTTACTGTGATTTTGGCTGCAATAGCTTCTGTTGGAATTGTTTTCTGGCTAACTCCTAAAATAAATGAGTGGAAAGCTTTTAGTGCAATTACCTTGGCCGGAACTCAGCAGAAGCAAGACGGCTATACTTCAACCTTTTATTCAAATGATTTACTTGGACAAGTAGGAAAAGTACATTCCCGTTTAAGACCAAGTGGAAGAGTAGAAATCGAAGGGGAAATTTATGATGCCTCTTCCAGAGGTGAATTTCTGGAAAAGGGAGAACCAATCATTGTAATTTCTACAGAAGGTACTTCATTAAAAGTGAAAAAATATGAGGCATAAACTTTTTGGAAATCCTTAAGTTTGAGCGATGAATCCATTTCAGTCTGTTTATGAATTAATCGGAGAAGATCAAATCCGTAAGCTTACCCATCTTTTCTATCTGGAAGTAAAGGGTAATGAATCTCTAAGAAAACTTTATCCTGAAAAAGATCTATCTCCTGCGGAAGAGAGGTTATTTCTGTTTTTGGTTCAGGTATTTGGAGGTCCTCAAACTTATTCTGAGCAACGGGGTCATCCAAGGTTACGAATGAGACATCTCAAATGGAAAATCGATGGAGAGATGCGAAATCATTGGCTAAATGCTATGATGAGTGCTATTGACCAGCTGAATTTAGACCCAAATGTAAAAGAGCTAATGCTTGGTTATTTTATCAAGGTGGCAAATCACATGATCAACCATGAATAAAATATTCAGAAGGATTTATTCGATCTATGCTGCATTAATCTTTGCTTTAAGCTTTCTTCTAATTTTCCCTTTTATTCTCATTTGTATCTGGGTTCCTGGCTTTAAGAAATTCGGAAGAAAAATAAACCGTTATTGGGCAAGATTTTATTTTAGCATAATTTTTCTTCCTGTAAAAATTGAGAAAAAAACGAAGCTTGAAAAAGGAAAATCATATATCTATATGGCGAATCATTTTAGTTATTTAGATATTCCAATGATGGGATTTATCCCAGGAGATGTACAGTTCGTCGGTAAAGCATCAATTAGGAAAGCCCCCCTATTTGGTTATTATTTCAAGCAATTACATATAGCTGTAGATAGAGACAGACTAAAAAGTAGAGCTGAAACCATGAAAAGAGCCATTGTGGCCTTAGAGAATGGAAGTAGCTTAGTCATATTCCCAGAAGGTGGGATTTTTTCAAAACAGCCACCTCATATGATTCCATTTAAAAATGGGGCTTTTAAAATTTCTATTTCTAAACAAATCCCAATAATCCCTGTCACTTTATCTTTTAATCATCTAATTTTGCCCGATGACGGAAAGTTTTTGCTAAACCGGATGCCTGCAAAAATGGTGCTTCATGAAGCTATCTTTCCATCCGAAGAAGATACGGAAGAGACACTCAACCGAACATGTTTTGAAGTAATTCAAAAACAATTGAATAAAGACTCTGAAATCTATGAAAATCGATAAAACAACGATAAAAAAAATTTCCCATTTGGCTCGACTTGAATTTGATGAAAGTAGTGCCGAAAAAATGTCAAAAGACATGAGTCAGATTTTAGACTGGGTAGAACAACTCAATGAAATCGATACTGAAAATATTGAACCTCTGACGACCATGTCTTCTGAAGTTAACGATATGAGGGAGGATATTAGAGGTAATCACTTAGACCATGAGGCTGGTTTAAAAAATGCTCCAAAGAGAGATTCTGATTACTTTAGGGTTCCAAAGGTGATGGATTAATGGCAGATAAGAACTCTGAGATTTCACACTTGTTTAAAAACATTTCAGCCCTCCTATTAATAATTTCCGGAGGTTTTTTTGCGCTATACTTTCTTCTATTTGACTCGCTTCCTTATCAAGTTATCAAAAGTTCTACTTTCCTTGATAGGATCATAATTCCATTTGACTGGGTTCAAATAGGTCCAATTTCTTTTCCAATCAATGTAGATAACTACCTTATTTTTCAAGAATTTAAAGCTTATCCAAATTCACCCCAAACAATTGAATCTCTTTTCTTTTTTGGGATTGTTTTTCTTGTTTCTGTTTCCTTTTTGACTGCACTCACAGAATTCAAAAAACTCGCCATTGTAGCTGGAGGAATCGGGTGGATAGTGCTGATTACCCTTTGCAATCTAAATGGACTTAACATTGGCGGAGCTAGCTCAAATATCCCTTTGATCATCGTATTAATCGGAACTTTGGGTCCAGTAATAACTCTACATATTTGGGGTCAAAATTTATCATTCATTCTAAAATGGCTAGCTGTTTTTCTAAGTTTCGGGATTTCAGTTTTTCTACTTTCAAAATTAAGCCCTTTAGAAAGCCCTATTATTTATATTTCAGAATATTCTACCATTCTGGCCTTGGGGTTATCTATAGCCTGGATTTTTTGGAACGGACATAGCTTTGTTTCTGGAACCTATATCCTACTTGCAAGAATGAATAAAAATGTGGGAATCAAAATTTCCAGGCAAATCGCAGTCATTTCATTAGGCTACCTGACAGCTTTATTTATTCTTTTCATGGAAATGACAGGTGATATAGTGGTCCCATTTTTCGGATTCTCTCCGCTTTTATTACTCATTCCATTGGGCGTTTTAGGATGGTTTTCCCTAGACTCAAAAATAGCTCAAATACCAAATCTGGCTGCCTCCGGTAATATTTTGAGAATATTGCACCTTTTGGGATTCGGCTTGGTGCTTTGGCTATCATGGAAACTAATAATTTCAGGAAATCAACCGGGAGAAGAATTCCTAAAACATCTTCTATTGTATAGCCAAATAGGTTTTACCCTATTTTTTATCGTTTACCTTTTCAGCAATTTTTTATCGATAATGAACTCAGGGAAAGAAATAGACAAAATTCTTTATAAACCCTATTCCCTACCTTACTATCACCTTAGGATTGGAGGGTTAATGGCTATTTTGGTTTTAACTATTTATGCTGAAGGTATTGTAGCAGTTCAACTTAACTCCCTCACAAATAATATTCTCGGGGATTATTATTACCAAACTAATCAAAAGTTAGAAGCCAGTATATTATATGAAAACTCTTGGGCTAAATATCGAAAAAACCATAAAGCGAAGCATCTAACTGCCCAATTGCTTTTTGAACTAAATCAGCCAACACTTGCAAAACAGCATTTGGAAGAAAGCTTTGCAGAATATCCTCAAATAGATAACATCATACTTTTATCCAACCGACTTCATCGGGAAGATAAAATCTTTGAATCAATTTTTTATTTAGAGAAAGGACTTGACATATTTCCCGGTGAGCCCCATTTAACTAATAATTTGGCGCTTTTTTACATAAAAGTAAATAAACCTGAAGAGGCGATAAGCTTACTGGAGAATAGAAATCAAGACCATGAAATCTTGGCATCAAACCTCCAAGCAATAAAAACTAAACTTGGGGTGAAAAGTGAAAATACAAAATTTCCCGAAAACTTAATCGGACAAATAAATTTACTGGTAAGCAAGAATGCATTGGCAGAGAGCCCAAATGAAGAGCTCAAAAACCAAATTAAAAACGCTCTGGGAGAAGTGAAAAACCCAATGATTATTCACGCAGGTTGGAGAAGTTTTTATTCTGAAAAAAACAATCCTGATCCCACAGCTGATTTGAAGTATTTAGATTCACTGAGCAAAGATCCCATTATGAGTGATTATATAATGGATGTTCAAGAAACTGCTGTAATAAGAAGTTTGGGAGCTGGGAGAATAATTGAGGCCGTAAAAAACCTCAACGGCTTAGCTTTTAGAAATCCGAACTCCGCAGGATACTACCTTAGTTTATCTTCTCAAATCCTAGCTCAAAACCTTGATTTCAAAAAATCAGCTAGAGAGTTATTGGTAGCTGAGGAAAAAGGATTTCAAGCTTTCCAGCCTCAGCATTTAGCCATATTATTTTTATCTGGATATAATGGAAATATAGAGTTAATAAGAGATAAATATCAGGTGATTTCACCTACTTATTTGAGAGATGATACTGATAGTATTTTGAGTAGTTACTTCCAGTTGATCACGAATTTTCACGAGTCATTTCCTCAAGATTTATTTATAGCATGGGATGAGTTCCCGGATAATGAATTGAAAACTGATTTTACAGTCCGACTTTTAAGCTATAAATCACATGGTTTGGATGAAACCCAACTAGAAATTCTAGGAAACTATCTGAAAACAAAAATCGAAACTGATGAAAATTTGAATTCTTTTTTTTCAGATCCTGATTGGGAAAATGAAAATGCATTAGAAGCTTTTGCAAACTGGCTTAAAGTTGAAAATGATTTAACTGCAAACCCTTACTTCACTTCTTTAATCTTAGCTGCCGCAGAAAAAGTTGAGGATCCTTTAAATCAATATGAATTATTGAATGAAATGTCTCAATTTAATCATGATCCCTTATTATGGCAGAAAAAAATACAGGCCGCAAAAAAATTGAACCTTGATAATTATGTAAATGATGCATTAATTGAAATGAGCAAATGGGTGCCAGAATCTAAAATGGAAAAATTAATTTTTTAAACATCATTTAATATTTCACGTAATTTCACAAGACTCTTTTTACTTTTCTCACTGACAAGGCTTATCTTGACAAAAATTTAATATTCATGTCCAGAGTAATAGAAACCCACGAAATAAACAAAACCTATAAAATGGGTGCTGAAATAATTCAAGCGCTCAAGTCTATTTCTATCACCGTAGATCGTGGAGAGTACGTAGCATTTATGGGACCATCTGGATCTGGAAAATCTACTTTGATGAATATTATTGGTTGCTTGGACACGCCAACTTCCGGCACTTATATTTTGAATAATAAAGATGCCAGTGATATGAGTGAAAATGAGCTTGCTGAAATTAGAAACAAGGAGATTGGGTTTGTTTTTCAAACATTTAATTTATTACCAAGAGCATCCTGCCTTGAAAATGTAGCTTTACCATTGGTTTATGCTGGTTTTAGTAAAGAAGAACGTGAAGAACGTGCGTTTCAAGCCCTTTCAAATGTAGGCTTAGGAGACAGAACGAAACATAGACCGAATGAACTTTCAGGAGGTCAAAGACAAAGAGTTGCAATTGCAAGGGCTTTGGTGAATGATCCAAGTATTATTCTTGCCGATGAACCGACCGGTAATTTGGACTCTAAGACTTCTTATGAAATCATGGAACTATTTCATGAATTACATGCTAAAGGAAATACCATCATTATGGTAACACACGAAGATGATATTGCTCATTATGCACACCGAATCGTAAGATTAAGAGATGGATTAGTGGAATCTGATACAATTAATCCAAATCCTACCAGAGGAGTTACGATGCACGCTTAATAATCCATTTTTTTACAAATAGATTATTATTTTTGTCAGAACGAAATATTGTTCTGAATGAAAATCTACACAAAAACTGGAGACCAAGGAATTACTTCTTTATTAGGAGGAAAAAGAATCCCAAAATCTGATTTAAGAATAGATGCTTATGGGACAATAGATGAGCTCAATTCATTTATGGGTTTACTCAGAGATCAAGAGGTAAATGACAAAAGGTCTGAATTATTAAAGGAAATTCAAGATAGATTATTTACCATAGGGGCTGATTTAGCTACTGTACCTGGAAAAGAAAAGGTAAAAAAACCTGATCTTCACGAAGAAGATGTCGAGCTTTTAGAATATGAAATGGACAAAATGGAAGCTTTACTTCCACCTTTGACCTCTTTTATATTACCAGGAGGAAATCAATCAGTTTCATTCTGCCATGTAGCTCGGACAGTATGTAGGAGAGCTGAAAGAATCGTCGTGGAATTGGCATCCTATGAGCCAGTTTCAGAATTAGTGATCCAATATTTAAACAGACTTTCAGATTTTCTGTTTGTTTTAGGAAGATCAATGGGAAAAGAACTTGGAGCTGACGAAGTGACTTGGAAGCCCAGAATTTAATTTGAAAATGATGCTGGAATGTTCCAGTTATAAGGCATAATATTATGAAAACATCGCTTGCCATACCGGTTGAAAAAACTACATCTTCTCGCCTTCCACAGACAGATTTTTCCAATTTGGTTTTTGGAAAAACTATCAGCGACCACATGTTCGTTGCTGATTACATAAATGGAGAATGGACTAATCTGAAAATCGAGCCATATGCACCGTTAGTATTAAGTCCCGCCAATGCAACGCTGCATTATGGACAATCTATTTTTGAAGGTTTGAAAGCATATAAAAATGACCAAGGCGAGATTCTAGTTTTCAGAGCTGATGCCAACTGGTCTAGAATGAATGAATCAGCAGAAAGAATGTGTATGCCTTCTATTCCTGAGGAAATTTTCATGGAAGGTATGATGCAATTATTGGAATTAGATAAAGCATGGGTGCCTAGTGGAAAAGGTTCTTCACTTTACATCAGACCATTCATGTTTGCTATGGATGACTATATCGGTGTAAAACCATCGGAAAAATATAAGTTTATTATTTTCACTTGTCCAGTTGGAAATTACTATAGTAAACCTGTCAGCGTAAAAGTAGAAACTGTTTTTACTCGAGCCAATGAAGGGGGGACTGGGGCAGCAAAGACTGCTGGAAATTATGCAGCATCTTTATATCCAGCCAGAAAAGCCCAAATGGATGGATATGATCAATTGCTTTGGACCGATGGAAAAAGTCATAGTAAGATTGAAGAAAGTGGGACTATGAATGTTATGTTCAAGATCGATGGGAAATTAATAACCGCTCCTACGGATTCAGGTACTATTCTAAAAGGAATTACCAGGAACTCAGTAATTCAACTTGCCAAAGACTGGAACCAACAGTTAGAAGAAAGGTTTCTATCAGTTCAAGAACTAGAAACGGCACTAAAAGAGGGAACATTGGAAGAAGCTTTTGGAACTGGAACTGCGGCTACCATAGCACATATTGAAAGAATCAATGTAAATGGTAAAGACTATATTCTACCTTCAATTTCTTCAAGTTCATTTTCTAAAAGGGTGCTTGCAGAACTGGATGGCATTAAATATGGATCTATTAATGATCCTCATAATTGGATTATTAAAGTTTAATATTATGCGGGAACATAAATTCCCGCTTTTTTTATGAAAAAAAAACCTGTTTTGCTAACTATTAATTGTTTAATTAGCTGAATGAAAAAACTAATCCTTTTTTCTTTTTTCATTTTTCTCAGTTCGATTGCTTATTCGCAATCCAAAGACTTTATTTTATTAAAAAGAGGCGCGAATCAAAATTCTCAAATCCGTTATTACCCTGGTGAAGAAATCACCTATAAAAGCAAGAAAATCGGCTATTTCATAACAGACATAATTGAAAAAGTTGATCAAGATTATATTTATATGAGTGAAAACATTATTTCACCATTGGATATTGAAGAAATTGATATTCGCCAGAAGGATAAAAGAAATAGCACTTTACGTGCTTTTAATTCTTTAATTCTTGGAGCTGGAGTTATTCTAGTTTCGGTTGATATGATCAACAGCGTTTATCATAGTGGAGAAGTTTCCATAGATAAAGGAGTTGGAATCACCTCGGGCATTTTAATGGCTACTGGACTGGCTATGTTGCCGTTGCGCTACAAGACTTTTAAACATAAAGGTCGTAACCACATACAAATTATTTTAATGCGAATGGATTAATCGTATTACTCTAGCTTTAACAGATTTTTTTTCTGAATTTTGAATTTTAAAAAATCACACCTAGACAGATGACTTCAGAACAACTGAAAGACTTGAAAGCTCGCACCTCGGCTTTAAGGAGGTATCTTTGACTACGATCGTAAGAAAGCAGAAATAGAAGATTTTGAGGCAGTTTCAGCCCAACCTGACTTTTGGAACAATCCAGAAGAGGCAGAAAAAACAATGAAACAAATCCAAGCACGAAAGACTTGGACATCAGCTTATGAAAACCTGGCAACAATAATTGGAGACCTTGAAGTACTGTATGAATTTTACAGTGCTGATGAAGTTTCCGAGGAAGAAATCAAAAAAGAATTCGAAAAAGCCAAGAATGTCGTTGAAGAACTTGAACTGAAGAAAATGCTTTCTTCAGAAGAAGATCAACTAAACGCGGTTTTAGAAATCAATCCTGGAGCTGGCGGAACTGAAAGTAATGACTGGGCTTCTATTCTCATGCGAATGTATATCATGTGGGGAGAGAAAAATGGTTATAAAGTCAGAGAGGTTGATGTTCAGCAAGGAGATGTCGCAGGAATCAAATCCTGTACGCTTGAGTTTGAGGGGCCCTTGGCATATGGATTTTTAAAATCAGAAACAGGGGTACACCGTTTGGTTCGAATTTCCCCTTTCGATTCAGGAGGAAGACGCCATACTTCTTTTGCCTCTGTTTATGCCTATCCAGAAGTTGATGACTCCATTGAAATAGACATCAATCCTGCAGATATAGAGTTACATACTTCTCGTTCGGGAGGAGCTGGAGGTCAAAATGTTAACAAAGTTGAAACCAAAGTTCAATTAACTCATAAGCCAACAGGGATCGTGGTAGTTTGCCAGATAGAGAGATCTCAGCTTGCCAACAGAGAAAAGGCAATGCAAATGTTGAAATCAAGATTATATCAATTAGAAGTAGAAAAAAGAAATGCTGAAATTGCTAAAATCGAATCTTCTAAACTTCGGGTAGATTTTGGTTCACAAATCAGAAATTATGTGCTTCATCCTTATAAATTGGTGAAAGACGCAAGAACTGGATATGAGACTTCTGATACGCAACATGTTTTAGACGGAGGCTTAAATGAATTTATGAAGGCCTATCTCCTAGCCCAAAGTGAAGAAGAAGTTAAAAAAGATTAAGTGAATGGCCAGAATACTTTCTGGCCATTTCAATTTTGGTAATATGAAAATTCTCCCCTCCTTTTTTACGTTGGATTTTTTTCTTCTTTGCATAAGTTCATTTTTATTTTTCTCATCCTTCAACATGATAATCCCAGAATTACCAGCTTATCTAAGTTCGCTGGGTGGGGAAGAATATAAAGGATTAATCATTTCACTATTCACTCTTTCTGCAGGTTTATCTAGGCCATTTAGTGGAAAGTTGGCTGATACTATTGGCAGAAAACCGGTAATGGTCTTTGGGGCGACAGTTTGTTTTGTATCAGGTCTTCTTTACCCTATTTTAAGTTTTGTCGGCGGCTTTCTCTTCTTAAGATTCCTTCATGGCTTTTCAACTGGTTTTACTCCAACCGGAATCTCTGCCTATGTTGCAGACATAATTCCTTTTCAAAAACGTGGAGAGGCATTAGGGCTTCAATCTCTTTTCGGATCATTAGGAATGGCAGCTGGGCCAGCTATTGGAGGCTGGATTGCCACCATTTGGCCTATTGAAATTTTATTCTATTGTTCTGCTTTCACCTCAATTCTATCCATCCTAATAATTATTAGATTAAAAGAGACTTTAGTAAATCAAGTGAAAATAACTCCTGGTTTATTCAAACTAAAAAAAGGGGAAATAATTGAAAAAAGAGTGATTTTACCTTCCACAGTTCTCTTATTATGTGTTTTTTCTTTTGGAACAGTTCTTACCATCATCCCGGATTTTTCAAGCCATCTTGGAATCCAAAATAAAGGATTATTTTTTGCTGTTTTCACCATCTCTTCTTTAGGTATCAGGTTACTTGCTGGAAAAGTTTCTGACAGATTTGGAAGAATTCCAGTTTTGAGGGTGGCGAGCCTATTAATGGTTCTTGCCATGATTTCCATCGCTTTTTCAAACAGTAAGACGTTATTCATGACTTCTGGAGTACTTTTCGGTTCAGCTGTCGGCATGTATAGCCCTACAGTTACAGCTTGGGTTGTTGATTTATCATTAGATAATTTTAGAGGAAGAGCCCTAGCTACCATGTACATAGCATTGGAGGCAGGAATCGGGATTGGAGCAATAGTCTCTGGCTTTTTGTTTGCCAATCAGCCAGAGAATTTTAATTTGGTTTTCTTGACGGCAGCAGGATTTGCATTTATCGCCTTCATTCTTTTGCTCTTTTCAAGGAAAAATGGCAATCTCAGATTATTAATTCATTGATTTAGATAATCTTGCTTTCTTGGAATCGGTAAGATGTTTTTCTGACGACCATTAAAATAAATTACTTTTTCGCCATTAAATAATGCCCCTTCTTCTAACATTATTCTTACTTCTTTATTCCACTCTTCCACAAAAACCACAGCATTAAGTTCAATTGCATAGCCTGTGTTGGCATGGAGCGGAAAATCTCCAGCTCCAGGGGTATCACCCTGATTATCCCACATCCCGATGGTAGGACCTGCTGAGTGACCATAATAGCCCAGTGGATGGGTATAAATACTCCCTATTATACCCTCCGCATCCATTTGCTTTCTTGATTCTCTTAGAATCTCATTACCAGTTCTACCTAAGACAAAATTTTGAGTTAGTATATCCTGAACACGGTTGCCAGCTTCAAAAGCTTTTTGTAAAAATTCAGGAACTTCAGTTTCACCAAACCTTAAAACATAAGCCATTTCTTGCGTATCTGTATTCAACCTAAGATAAGTAATCCCAAAGTCTATATGTAGAAGATCACCTGGCATGATTACCTGAGAAGGTGGTTTGCTCGCAAAGGATCTATTTGCTTCCTGAGAGGAAGGATCGGGTCGTTGAATATCAACTGATGGATGAAACCAAGTATCAAGTTTCATAGATCTAATTTTCTCTCTGTACCACCAAACCACATCATCTGTAGTTGTCACTCCCGGAGTAATTACACTTTCTGAGAGACCTTCTTGCACGATCTGATGAGCTAACTCTTGAATATGACGATAGGTAGCAATCTCAGCAGGAGTTCTGGTTTCGAGCCATCTTACTGCCAGCGTTTGGGCAGAAACTATTTTTGGCTTTAGATTATCAGGAAGATAATCATGAAAAATCTGATATTCATTCATTGTTAAACCATCCGCATGGCCATAATCCTTGGCATAATTCAATCCGATCTTTTCAGGATTTTTCTCCTTGATCAAATCCATTAAAGCCTCCCATTGATCCGGTTGGCTTTCCGGATCCCAAGCCCTTTTAAATGCTTTTCCAACATCATATCTTGCCACCGCATACGTTTCTACTGCTGCATTGGGAGTGGGTTGATACATAACTAAAATAGTTCTTCTTCGAGCTGCCATCCAGGTTGCAGGAAGTAATTTTCGGATCACGGGATCTTCATTATATTCTCTGGAAATTACAACCCACATGTCTATTCCCGTTTCAGTCATCAACTTGGGTAATAGATTAGTAATTCGGTCATCCAGCCATCCGTCTATTACTTCTGCTTGCTCTCTTTGAGTGAGAACAGCAAAATCTTGAGCAGAAATACTTTGGAAAATTGATAACACTAGTGCTAGTGTGAGAAACTTTTTGATCATATCCAGATTATTTAATCCCTGAATATAATTCAATATTACTTTTTAAAGGATAAAAATGAAAAGAATGGTCAAACTGTTGGTAAGGTCGGTTTAGAAAATAAAATTTTTCTCTGACTAAGTTTTCTAAACCTATAATAAAGAAGTAAGGCCGTTATACTAAGCCCAATCAATAGACCATACCATATTCCTTTTTCCGCATAGTCAAATTTAAATGCTAAGAGATAACCTAGTGGCAAACCAATGACCCAATATGCGACTAATGTTACCAAGGTTGGAATTTTAACATCCTCCATTCCTCTCAGTACACCTAGGCCGATTACTTGGGCTCCGTCAGATAATTGAAAAAGTCCGGCAATAATCAATAAAGAGGCAGAAAGAGAAATTACTTCTGGATCATCTATATAGAGAGTTGGTAGATAATTTCGAAATACGATGAAAATCATGGCTGTTGTAAACATGAAAATCATGGCCATTGCATAAACTACCATTCCTGCCTCTTTCATAGCTTTAATATTTCCTCTTCCAATCTGATTACTTACCCTTATCATACCAGCAGTAGAAAGGCCAGCTGCCATCATATAACTAATCGACGCCAAATTCAAGGCAATTTGATGTCCTGCCAAAGCATTGACTCCCAACCATCCCATCATAATTGCAGCTGAACTAAAGGCACTTACTTCAAAAATGTATTGGAAACCCGTCGGTATTCCAACATTTAGAATTCGACTAAACATAGGTAAACTCCAATTTTTGAGCCACATAGAAAGATTAAAAAGTTGATATCGCTTTGACTTTAGTACATACCAACCCATCATAATTGGCATTAGTATTCTTGAAACTAAAGTTGCCCAACCAGCCCCCATTAACCCCATTTCCGGTGCACCCAATTTTCCGAAAATCAACACCCAGTTAAGGAATACATTAACTAGATTGCAAAAAATAGTAATGTACATTGCTTGTTTGGTCTGGGATAATCCTTCAGCAAATTGTTTGAAAGTTTGAAAAATCATGAAAGGAAATAAAGATGCCGTAATAACAAACAGGTATGGCACTGTCAATGCGACGACATTATCAGGTTGATCTAAAAAATGCAAGCCTTGTACAATAATTAGTACAAAGGAAGTAAGCAAAAAACTGGTAATAATATTTATCCAGAGACTATGTTGAAATAAATTGAAGATTCTTTTATTCTTTCCTTTTCCTTCAGCTATGGACACCAAAGGAGTTACCCCCATTGAGACACCCATTCCAAACATAAGAATCACAAAAAATATACTATTTCCTAAGGACGCAGCAGCAAGAGGTAAAGCTCCAAGTCTGCCTACCATCATAGAATCGGCTACACCTACAGATACCTGACCCAACTGACTAAGCATTACTGGGAAAGCAAGGTTGAAGGTAATCCTGAAATGATCCTTGATTGTCATGAACTATATTCCAAAAACTCTTGCTACTTTTAAGATACCAGCAACACTGATTCCATCAGTAATTTCACCATTTAAAACCATTTCAAGAGCTTTCTTGAATGGTAGTTTTTTAATGGCTAAAATCTCCGTTTCTTCAAATTCAGTTTCTCCTTGTTCAAGGTCCTGAGCTAAGTAAACAAACCCTTCCTCATTCGTTACAGAATTAGAAGTATGAATTTTTAATATTTCCGTCCATTTTTTAGCCGTAAGACCAGTTTCTTCCTTAAGCTCTCTTTTCGCACTTTCTAGAATATCAATTTCAATCGACCCCCCTCCCATCGGAATTTCCCAAGAATAGCAGTCTAATGGATAGCGATATTGACCAATAAGCCATGTGTTACCTTCTTCATCAACTGGAATAATACCTAAAGCTTTATTTTTGAAATGAACCTTACCATAAATACCTGGATTTCCAGCAGGGTTAATAACCTCATGCTCTTCCACTTTGATCCATGGATTTTCATAGATCTGTTTAATTTTTTGGGTTCTCCAAGGGTTTTGTTCCATAATATTCAAAAAAAAAGGGGTGACAAATAGCACCCCTTTTCAACTCCTTATTAAAACTTATGCTGGGATTGGAAGTACTTTCGAATCTTTGAAGGTAGACAAAATCACCATTGATTGCATTGAGTCTACTTCTTTGATCTCAGAAACTTTTTCTAGCATCAATTTCTGGTAGGCTGTTATATCCTTAGAAATAATTTTCAAGATAAAATCTCCAGTTCCCGTTATGTGATGACATTCGATCACTTCTGGAATTCCATTTATTTCTGTCATAAAGGCATCAATATTACCTTTATTATGCCCAATCAAGCTTACTAAAACAAAAGTACTTACTCCAAGACCTATTTTTTCAGGATCAAGTTTAGCATGATAGCTCTTTATAATTCCGGACTGCTCTAATTTTTTCACTCTCTCTAAAGTAGGTGCAGGTGAAAGTCCAATATCTTTGGATAGTTGAGCGTTTGTAATCTTAGCATTACCCTGAAGAATTTCTAGAATCCTCCTATCAATTTTATCAAATTTAATTCTTACGCTATTATCCATGATTTCCGTTTTTACAAAATTTTCTGTTGTGCAAAATTATAATAATTGCTTAAAATTTTAAAGCGTTGTGATATATTTTAATACTTAAATTCGAAATTTTATTAATAAAACGAAGGCTTTTAACAAAGATTCCTATAAAAATACCTTGGTCCTATAAAAATATTCAAATTTTCTCTTGTTCTACTAGGAAAACTACGAGAGAAATTAATTTAAAGTTTATTCTTTTTGATAAAATCTCTTGCTTCTTGATGAGCGGGGTGTTTTCGCTTTGCATAACGTTTCACCTCTTTAAAATACTTCTTTGCCAAAGCTTTGTTTCCGGCAGCTGTTTCCATTTTACCTAGTTGAACTAAAGCATGCAAGTAATAACCGCTTTCTTGGGACTCTGATTCCTCCCCATACGAAACTGTTTTTAAATAATATTTTTTAGCTTCGGCCATATCCCCTATCCTCCTGTTAAATTCAGCAATATAAAATGCTGCATACCTACCAGAGTTTGCCTCGTATCCAACTTGTCCAGATTCAATTCGATCTAAAATTTGAAGGGATTGGTCAAAGGATTCCACCCATCTTCCCACCGTGTATAAATGTCTGGCATAAGAACGATGAAAATAGGGGTTGTTAGGAAATTTTGAATGCAGATATTCTGAAATCCTCAATGCTTCATATGGCTTCTTTTCTTCAGAAGCATAAAGTCTGAACAAAAAATATTGTGCTTCTACCCGAGTGTAAAAAGCATTCGTGGCAACTTGTTCCAATTGTTGTAACCCGAGCTCTTTATTTCCTTTTGGAAAAAGTGCCATGACAGGTCTCAACAATGGATAATTTTCCGGAATCCAAACGGAGAAATAATTAAATAGTGCATCTCCTAGTAATAGTTCTGGATTAAATTCTTCTTCCCCTCTACTTAGCTCCATATATTTAAGAGCATTTCTACCTCCCCAGGCTGCTTTAGTCCATTTCTTTCTTTCTGAGTACAAACGACTTTGAAAACCATATCCTGCAGCTAAAAAGAAAGCTGCTTCTTTGTTAGTTTCATCCTCATCATAAATAGCTTCTGCCTTTTCTATAGCCCTATCTAAATATTCTATAAAAATATCATCATACTTTTCATTAGTCACATCAACCTCTATCCTCCACCAATAACCTAAAGCCATCAAAAAATCAGGTAATGGATGATCAGGATATTGATATGCCAATACTGCAAAGTCCCTTTCGGCAACAGGAAAATCAAAATCATACATACTATTTATAGATTTTGTCACTCTAAACTGTAAGCCCTTATCCAGCAGTAAATATCTAGACGGTTCAACTCCAAACGTATCTAATGGAGCCGATTGGCTAAATGCTACTACTTTGCTGAAAAGCAAGATTGAAAACAAACAAATAGTAATTATTTTTTTAATCATGATCCTTTAATGACTTTGCAAAATTAGATGGAATCCCAAACATTATTTTAGATTTGGAATAGAAACCTCTAAAAATGGCTAAACCACTCACTCCAGAAGCACAACGTCTCAAAGACATAATAGATTTCGATAAAAGGACTTATTTTTTCATTTTAGTAATAATCTTTTTGACTATCAGGTATTTAACGAATTCCTTGATACTAGAATCCATTCCAGATTATGACTCGCTTGAGAAGCGAGGGGATTTTATGATTTTCCATATTTTTAATGCTCTTAATTATATCTGGACTCCTTTTGCTTTGCTTTGGAAGTTCACAGCAATTGCTTTCCTCTTTTGGGTTGGAGCATTTTTTCTTGGGTTTAAAGTTCCGTATAAAGAGCTTTGGAAATTTGCATTGGTAGCAGAAGTAGTTTTTATTTTCCCCGAATTAATCCGGTTATTGATTTTTTTAGACCCATCCTCGTCAGTTACTTATCAAGAAATAGATGAATTCAGAGCACTTTCTGTATTATCTCTTTTGGGACCAGAGAATATTGCTGAGCAATTCCATTATGCCCTAGGCACCATAAACGTTTTTGAAATCCTATATGGAATCCTTTGGATTTATGGTTTTCACATGATTAGCAATAGAAGTCTTGGAGAAAGTTCCATAGTTGTTATTGTTTCCTACTACATACCTTTGGCAATTTGGCTTACGTTTTATATCATGGTATATAAAGGTTAAAAAGTAAAAAAGAGCCTCTGAGGCTCTTTTTATAAATGCTTAAGATTTTTTCCTGTTTATACTGTTCCAAATGGCCATGAAATTAAACCCTTTTCAAGGTTTTTAACATTTTCAAATCCAAGTTCTATCATGATTTCACAGGCTATTTTACTTCTATTTCCAGATCTGCAGTAAACCAAATAGTTTTTTCCTTTAGGAAGTTCCTCCATTAGAGTTTTAAAATCGCTTCTTGAAACATCAAAATTAATAGCACCTGAAATCTTTCCTCCTAAAAACTCCCCAAAAGACCGTACATCCAAGATTACAGTGTTACTGGATAGGCTAAGATCATAGAATTTACCAGATGGGACATTCTCGTAATTTCTATGACTTGAAATTGAAGAGTTAATCACTTGTTTCATCTTTATTTTTTAATCAGCATCGAAATCCATAGTTAAACAAAAATCAATTCTTTGGATATTATATAAATTCCCATTGCTAGCACAAACCATCCAAACCCTTTCTTCAAGGCTTTTTCATTTATTTTTTTAGAAAGTGCACTTCCAATAAAAATTCCCACTACAGATAAACCTGTAAATATCAATAGCATCATCCAATCAATTGGCTGATTGGCAACGTCCCCTAGAAAACCTATAAGAGACTTGGCTGCAATGATCAATAATGAAGTTCCAACTGCCTTTTTCATCGGAAGTTTTGCAAGCAATACCAATGCAGGAATAATTAAAAATCCACCACCGGCACCAACAATCCCTGTCACCAAACCTACAAGTAGTCCTTCAATTGCAATGAGGGGAAAATTAAATTTTACTTCAGATTCCTCACTACCTGCCTTAGTCTTTTTCTCTTTGATCATTGAATAAGAAGCTGCTAACATAATAATTGAGAAAAACACCATGATTCCCACGCTTTTTGCAACTTCAAATCCTCCAAGGGTGAATAAAGGGTCAGGAAGAGCTGGGACAAGAAATTTTCTTGTTAAAAAAACTGCAATAAATGAGGGAATGGCAAAAACCAGTGCAGTTTTATAATCTACCAATTGCTTCTTCATATAAGTAACTGAACCCACAAGAGAGGTACTTCCTACAACAAAAAGCGAATAAGCAGTCGCTAAAACTGGCTCAACACTTAAGATGTAGACAAGAACAGGTACAGTCAGAATAGAGCCACCACCTCCAATTAGTCCAAGTGATACTCCGATTATTATTGCGGCGGCAAATCCTAATAAATTAATTAAGTCCATATTTTTTTATTCATAATTGACATGACAAAAGTACTATAGCTGTATGCTGTAAGTAGTGACAAATGTTACATTCGATTTTTAAAAGTATTTTTTTAACTAAAAAAAACTTAGATTCTTTTAACCTTAATAAAATAAATATTCTAAATGCAATCCTGATTTATATCATAGATAGGAGTAAACTTTTTTTGTAATTTAATTGAAAATTAAATGACCCTCTGACCATGAAAATATTAGTTCCCATTGATTTTTCTGAAAATTCAAAAAAAGCACTAGACTTTGCAGTTTCCTTAGCTAAAAAGAAAAATGGATCAATTACAATTCTTCATGTAATAGAAGCAATTTATGATTTTGCTGCCCAAGCTGCAATCGTAATAGAAGGTATGCATAGAGATGCAGAATCATACCTTGAAGAGCTAGTTACATTTTATAAAAAAAAGGATGTTCAAATCAAGGGGTTAATCAAAGATGGTACTGTCTCAATTATGACTTCTAAAACAGCAGAAGAAATAAATGCAGATCTGATTGTAATAGGCACCCAAGGAAAAACCGGAATCAAGCGTACTTTACTGGGAAGCACATCAATCGATGTTATCAAAGCTTCCGAATGTCCTGTTTTATTAATACCAGCTGATGCAAAAGTTGAAAATATTGATAAAGTAACTCTTGCCTTGGAGTTTTCTGATCATGAAGAACAATTTTTAGAAAAAGTAATCCAAATGAGTAAAAATTGGGAATTGAAATTGGATTTTCTCCACATTGAAATCCATCACAATTTCAAGGAGGAATTAACATTGCTCGGTTTAGAAACTTATGTTAATAATAAATATCCAGAACTCGAATCAAAATTAGAAACTTTGAAATCCGAAAACTTAATTGAAGGCCTTGACAAATACCTTGGAAAACATAAAAATGTAATCTTAGTAATGTGCCATAACCAAAAAAATATTTGGGATCAAATTTTATCCAAAAGCAAAACTATTCAGATGGCGTATCACACTCATGTGCCCTTATTAATTATGAATTGATCATTTACTAATCAATTCCTCAAAATCGTCTCGGATATAAATTACATTTCGACCAAGTTCTATCCATTTCTTTTTTTCAAGCTGCTTTAATAATCGGGAAATCACTTCACGAGAAGTACCTAACTCATTTGCTATTTCCTGATGCGTTGTATGTAGCTCATTTGCTTTATGCTGCTTCATTTTAGTGACGATATATCGCATCAACCGCTCATCCATTCTTTTAAAGGCTACAGCATCCAAAGCCACCAACATTTCCTGAAATCGGCTTTGATAAGTATTTGACACAAAATCTTTCCACTGTCTATATTGCTCGGTCCATTGTTCATGAACTGATACAGGAATTCCTATTAACGTGGTATCCTCTTCAACTATTGCTTTTATTTCACTTGGTTTAGATGCTGAGCAGCAGGTTAAAGAAAGCGCGCAAGTCTCACCGGCATCCAAATAGTATAAAAATAATTCTTTTCCTTCTTCATCCATTCTCAATATCTTAATTGATCCCTCTAAGACTATTGGCACCATTTTTATAAACTGCCCTGGCTCCATTAATACTTTGCCTGCATGCAAATGAAGAATTTGACCTTTATCCAAAATATCCTGAAGTAATTTTGGGTCTGTGAAATTGGGTAAATAGGATTTTAGCTCTTCTTGATTCATAATAATTAATAAAAAATCAAAGTTACGTTTGAATAAAAGGACTTAGGTGATTTACATCACACAATACAAAAAAAAAACTTTCCTCTTAAGGTACAAAAAAGCTCCTAAATAATTCTGAATATATCCGAGGCTAATTTTTCTAATTGATTGTGCAATAATCAAATGAGTAAGGAAAATTATTTTACTCAAGAAAATAGATTTATTAAAAAACTAGACAAAAAAAATGACTTTTACCCTTTTAAATAAAACCGAAAGGTTCGAATCACCTTGAATTTCGCTTTTTAATAATATTCTCTTTTAAAATAAAATAATGGGCTATTGCTTTATCAAAATTTTTAGAATCAATATACGAATTCAAACCTGACTCTTTAAGCCTCAACTAAGTACAAGAATCCTGTTCTTGATTTTTTTTAGGAATTGAAAAAAGGCACTTTGAAAAAAAGAGCATATACATTGAAAATTTCTGGATTGAATTCAATATTTTAATAAAAAAGCAAAGCGATCTTACTTAGGTGATAAATGTCACCTTTTACTTTCCAAAGTCTTTTTAAATTTCTCAAAATCAAGTTACCAGCAAATGAACCACTATCAAATTCTTATTATCGGCGGAGGAACAGCAGGAATAACTGTAGCAGCTCAACTTAAAAGGAAGGATAAATCCCTTTCTATGGCAATCATAGAACCCTCTGAAAAACATTTCTATCAGCCTGCATGGACATTAGTAGGTGCAGGAACATATAATTTTAAAGACACTGAAAGAAACGAGGCAGATTATATTCCAGATGGTGTTGACTGGATAAGGGATTTTGCCTCTGAGATTGATCCTGATTCAAATTCTGTAAATACAAAAACTTCAGGCAATATATCTTATGAATACTTAGTCATTGCACCTGGTCTGGTTATGATGCCTGAATTATTGCCAGGATTACCTGAGGCAATGGAAAAAGGAGTTGTTTGTAGCAATTATACCGATCCGGAACATACGTGGGAGTTGCTTCAAAAGTTTGAAGGAGGAAATGCAGTGTTCACCCAACCTACTACCCCCATTAAATGCGGTGGGGCACCCCAAAAGATCATGTATTTAGCGGAAGAGCATTTCAGAAAATCTGGTGTTAGAGATAAAAGCAATGTTGTCTTTGCAACACCTGGCACAGTGATTTTCGGAGTACCTGACTTTGCTAAAACATTAAATAAAATAATTCATGATAGAGATATTATTTTCAAACCTTTTTATGCACCAGTCAGAATAGACCCCGATAAAAAAGAAATCTTTTTTAAATACATAAAACCAGGAGAAAATGGTCCTATAATTACTGAAGGCAATAAAATCGGAGAAGAAATAGTTGGGGATTCTGAAATAAAAATATCTTTTGACTTCCTCCATTTAGCACCACCACAAGGAGCTCCGGAATTTATAAGAAACTCTATCGTTTCTATTCAAGAAGGAGCTAACAAAGGATGGATTGATGTCGACATACATACCTTACAGCATAAAAGGTTCTCAAATATATTTTCATTAGGAGATGTAGCTGCTCTGCCTACAGCAAAAACTGGAGCAGCTATCAGAAAACAGGCACCTGTCGTAGTAGAAAACCTATTAAAATTGATTCATAGTAACCATGTAGGTTCTGCATCTTATAATGGGTATTCATCTTGCCCTCTAGTTACAGGCTATTCAAAAATGGTACTCGCAGAGTTTAAGTATGACAATATTAGGGACAGTGACCCTTTGATTTCGAAATTTGTAGATACCACAAAGGAACAATACTCTATGTGGCTGCTTAAGAAATACGGGCTCCCCTTCATGTATTGGAATCTGATGCTTAAAGGAAAAGCATAACCTGAAACCGGTCTAAAACAGACCGGTTTCTTTATTTTTAAGCCTTCCATACTAATTAATCACTTTTTATCTAAAGGAAGATTTAATTGTAGTTACAAACATTTACTTTTCAACTTCCTGACCTAGTAAATTCCCTTAACCCTTTATGAGGAAGAAATATCAATTCTTATTTTCCCTAATCTTCTTTGTTTGTATCACCTCTTTTGGGCAAGTCTTGACTGTCTATGATAAAAACACAAATATCCCCTTACCCGGAGTTTTAATTTTTGGAAATGAACCCTATTTAAGTTCAATATCAAATTCTAAAGGTCAAATAGATATTGAAATTTTTTCAAATCAAGCTATGGTTCATTTTCAAATGTTGGGATATGAATCTTCCTCATTTTCGATAAAAGAATTAAAAGATGCAGGATATAATGTTTATCTAACACCTGGTCTGATTCTAATGGATCAAGCTATTGTTTCTGGAAGCAGATGGAGACAAAGCAATCAGGACATTCCCGGAAAAGTCAGCGTGTTGAACAAAGATTTACTTCAATTGAGATCACCTTCCAACACCGCAGACTGGTTGGGGAGCAATGGAGATGTATTTATCCAAAAAAGCCAACAAGGAGGAGGAAGTCCTATGATAAGGGGTTTTTCTGCAAATAGATTACTTTATGCAGTAGACGGAATACGAATTAATACAGCAATTTTCCGGGGAGGTAATCTTCATAATGTGATTTCACAAGATCCATTGGCAGTACAAAATACCGAGATATTATTTGGCCCAGGCTCAGTGATGTTTGGAAGTGATGCCTTAGGAGGCGTCATGGCCTTTGAAACAATAAAACCAAGTTATTCAGATTCAGGACTTTCGGTAAGCGGAAATTTATTTGGCCGATTTTCTTCAGCCAATAATGAAAAATCTTTCCATGGGGATATTTCATTTTCTAAACAAAAATGGGCCTTTTTAACAAGCATTTCTCATTTTGATTATGGGGATCTAAAAATGGGGAAAAATGGACCTGATGATTATTTACGCCCATGGTATGTAGTACCATCTCAAATTGAGGATCAGGTATTGGAAAACCCAGACCCTCGGAAACAAGAGACAAGCGGATATTCTCAGTTAAACTTGATGCAGAAAATCAGGTTCAAACCCAGCAATAAAACGGATTGGGAATATGCATTTCATTATTCAAAATCTTCAGATATACCACGATATGATCGTTTAATCGAAGGTACTTTGGAAAAACCAAAATATGCAATTTGGAATTACGGGCCACAAATTTGGATGATGAATCAATTAACGTTGAATCAATTAGGGGATGGTCGACTATATGATCAAATGAGTTTAAAAATTGCCCACCAATATTTTGAGGAGAGCAGGCTAAATAGAAGATTTAACAACTCTAGTTTATTTGATCGGCTAGAAAAAGTAAATGCTTTGTCTCTAAATGCAGATTGGGTGAAAAACATTAATCAAGAGAGCTTTTTAAGCTACGGAATTGAAACCGTTTATAATGGGGTCGAGTCCACAGGAAAAGAAATAAATATCCAATCGAATGATGAGATTCCAGCGTCGGCCAGATACCCAAAATCTAATTGGACATCATTGGCTATTTATAGTACTTACCATGCCCATTTATCAGAAAGATTAAAATTACAAACCGGATTAAGGTTTAATCAGATTTTACTTTCAGCTGATTTTACCTCTAATTCAGAATTCTTCCCACTTCCCTATCAAAAGACCAAAAATAATAATAGTGCTTTTACAGGATCCTTAGGTCTAATTTTTACCCCTAGCACCACATGGCTGATTTCCCCTCAATTTTCTACTGGATTTAGAGCTCCAAACGTGGATGATCTTGGTAAATTTTTCGACTCTGAGCCAGGTGCTATTATCGTCCCCAATCCGGATCTAAAACCAGAATATGTTTATAATGCAGAAATCAACATAAATAAATTTTGGGGAAACTTCTTGAAAATTGATGCCTCTTTATTTTACACTATTATGGATAATGCGATGGTGAGAAGACCATTCCAGTTAAATGGTCTTGATAGCATTCCTTATGAGGGAGTTCAGAGTAAAGTTTTGGCGATTCAAAATGCTGCCTCCGCCACAGTATATGGTATACAAGCGGGAATCGAGTGGTCACCTACTCAAAATTGGCTTTTTTATTCCAAAATAAATTGGCAAAAAGGGGAGGAAGAGCTGGACGATGAAAGTAAGAGCCCAACTCGCCATGTCGCTCCACTTTTCGGACTAACAAGACTAACATACTCGAAGAAAAAATTAAAAGTTGAATTTAGCAGTATATACAGTGGAAAAGTGAGTTTTGAAGATATGCCGGTAGATGAGAAAGGAAAGCCTCAACTCTATGCAAAAGACGAAAACGGAAATCCATATTCGCCATCATGGGTTACATTCAATCTAAATGGTACTTATAAAATCACAAAATTCATTGACCTAATGGCAGGATTAGAAAATATTGGAGATAAAAGATACAGGCCCTATAGTTCTGGCCTTTCGGCAGCAGGTAGAAACTTTATTATTTCTTTAAAAGCTAATTTCTAGAAAGTTATCTCAAATAATTCTACAAATTATTCATTGAATTTCACAACTTTGAATAGTTCAAAAGTTTAGTCCAATGAGAAGTTTTTATAAAAATTCACTGGCTACGGTCAGTCTATTTTTACTTTTAGCTCTGATTCCTATTTCTTGTGATTTAGTATGTACCGACAGCTGTGGTTGCGGGTCTAAAACACAGATAAGTGATTTTAAAATTATTTCACTTGAAATGTTAACCGTCAACACTGATGGTGAAGAATTAAATCCGGAAATACCCCAACCATACAAACAGATTTTAAAGACTTTAAAGATAAAAGACATTGAAATAGTTTCGGCAATTGAGTCTTCTAATTTTGGATTGCCTGGTGTTGCTTATGCTTGTTCACCTATTCCACCAAAATCTCAAGAAAGGCTTGAAGATTTAAAATTATTTAATTTAAAAGAGGTTGAGCTGGGAGATGGTACCGTTTTAAAACCCGGTGATCTTTTGAATGACTTTTTTGAAATCAATTATTTTTCAGCTTCTGATACAAAGCCAATACAAGAGTTCGTTTCTGAAAACATCATAATTTACTTGGATGATTATTATAAATTATCTTTTATAAAAGACCCTGGAAAGGAGGTAGTTATCGAGTTTAGCATGCAACTTATCTTTGAAAATGGAAGGACTATTTCAGTGAATAATGAGAAGCTAAGTATTAAATAATCCTAAGTAATAAAAAAAACTGATAAAAATCTTGTTTATTTTTCTTTAGATTCATTCCAAATAGTTCTATTTTTACGCATGGGATATCACCCAAATAGACCTATGCCTATCACTGCTGATACAATGACTGCGTCCAGATCTGCCATAATAAGGGAGATCATATCATCACCCCTCAAAATTAATTTGATGGAACTTGGCTTTTTGCCTGGGAAAACCATCACTTTAAATCATGCTGCCCCAATGGGAGGTCCGATGGCTTTTCTCATGGATGAAACCCTTTTGGCTCTCAGAAAATCTGAAGCTGCCTTGATTGAGGTTCAATTGCTATAAACTTTCATGTCTGAGTCCACTATTCGATCTACAATTCGAACTCCTAAAATAGCCCTAATCGGAAATCCGAACGTTGGAAAATCTACGATTTTTAATCAACTGACCGGGTTGAATCAAAAAATCGGGAATTACCCGGGAGTAACGGTCGATAAAAAGACGGGTTGGATGAATTTTGATGGAGAAACTTATGAGATCTTAGACCTTCCTGGCACCTATAGTTTATACCCTAATTCTGAAGATGAAATAATTGCCCATAGAGTATTAAATCATATTGACAAGGAAAAAAGACCTGATTTTGTATTGATGGTCATTGATTCCTGTCAGCTTTCGAGAGGGTTGTTTTTAGCCACTCAGCTAATCGATTTAGGAATTAGGCTAGCCATCATTTTAAACATGGCAGATTTAGCTGCCAAGAAGAACATAGAAATAAGGAATTATGAGATCTACAAATCCCTCGGCGTACCCATATTAAGTACTGATGCTAGAGGAATTAAAGGATTAGAGCAGATTAAGTCACTTATACACGAAAAGAATTTCAGTGTAGAATCCTCATATTTAAATATTTCGGAGGTTATTCCTCAAAGTTTAATAAAACCAATAAGAGAAAAATTCGACCTCAAAAATGATTATAGAGCATATCAAATGCTCCGTTTTGGTCCCAAAGACCGATCTATCAATCCAGAGGATAGGTTATGGATTCAGTCCCTAATTACCTCTCAAAATTTTGATTTAGAAAGTGCACAACTCGAGGAAACTACGTTGCGATATAGAAAAATCACCTCTTTAGTAGAATCCTGTGTGGTCAAAAAAGAAGTGAAAAAATCTGCCTCGGCTTTAGATCGAATTTTTCTTCACCCTATTTGGGGCTATGTGATTTTTACAGGAATACTTTTGCTGATTTTTCAAACAATTTTTACATGGGCTTCTGTCCCGATGGACCTAATAGATGGCTTATTTGCCGAAATCAGTGGATGGGTTAATGATATTTTACCCGCAGGACCTTTGACAAGCTTGATTTCAGAAGGGATTGTACCGGGAATTGGTGGTGTGGTTATTTTCATTCCTCAAATTGCTTTATTATTTGGTTTCCTAGCTATTTTGGAAGACACTGGATATATGTCACGAGTGGTTTTCCTAATGGACAGGTGGATGCGCCCTTTTGGCCTCCATGGAAAGAGTATAGTCCCATTAGTTTCTGGAGTTGCATGTGCCATACCAGGGGTTATGGCTGCTAGAAATATTGGAAACTGGAAAGAGAAAATCATTACTATTCTTGTAACTCCGTTAATGAGTTGCTCGGCAAGACTCCCCGTTTATGTGATCCTAATTGGGTTAGTAGTTCCAAATGAAAATTTTGGATTTGTAAACCTCCAAGCAATTACGCTACTCGGACTTTATCTACTTGGAATAGTAGGTGTTTTGTTTACGGCATTACTATTAAAATTCATTCTTAAGTCAGAAGAAAAAAGCTTTTTGATGGTAGAATTGCCGACTTATAGAACCCCAAGGTGGAAAGATGTGGTTTTAACCATGTATAATAAATCTAAAACCTTTGTAACGGAAGCAGGTAAAGTGATCCTTGCAATTTCAGTGGTCTTATGGGTTTTGGCAACTTATGGTCCTCCTTCAAAAATGGAGGAGATAAGACAAGAGGGTGAAAAGAAGTTAGCTCTAGCAACAGAAGATCAGTATGAGTCGATTCAAGCAGAAACCTCGTCTCTTCTTTTAGAAAACTCCTTTATTGGCATAATGGGAAGAGGAATTGAGCCAGTGATTAAACCGCTCGGTTATGATTGGAAGATAGGAATAGCATTAATCACTTCATTTGCTGCTAGGGAGGTCTTTGTCTCAACAATAGCAACTATATACAGTATTGGTGCGGATGTGGAAGATGAATTGACCATTAAACAAAAGCTTGATCAGCAAACCAATCCAGTAACAGGAGATAAGGTATTTAACAAAGCTACCGCATTTTCTCTAATGGTATTTTACGTATTTGCAATGCAATGCATGAGTACAGTTGCGGTGGTTTATAGAGAAACCAAAGGATGGAAATGGCCGTTAATTCAAACAGTATACATGACGGCATTAGCTTATTTTGCTGCATTATTTACTTATAACATATTTTCTTGATTATGGTACAGGGGATTTTAGTAGGACTTATGGTATTAGCAGCCTTAGCTTTTTTAGGTAAAAAATTCTTTGTAAAAACCAAGACAGAGCCTGGTTGTGATAAGTGCTCTAAAAACTAATCTTAGGGTTTATTAGCCTTATTTATCAGATTTTTTGATACTTTTAAATTCATGGGCAAAGTAGCCAGTCAGAGTATTCAAACCACCATTTTTTCTTACTTAGGTGTTGTCATAGGATATGTTAATGTGCTTTGGCTTTATCCCTATGCATTAGATGCATCCCAATTAGGAACTTTTCGAACGATACAGGATTTAGGATTACTTTTTGTCCCATTCGCCCAGTTGGGTGTTGGACATGGAATTACTCGTTATTTCCCACAACTTAAATCCAATCAATCAGCTTTTCTAAGCTATGGAATAGTACTTTCTCTTACTGGTTTTGCCGCAGTAAGCGCGATTTTCTTGGGATTCAAAACTCAAATTATTATTGTATTTGCAGTTAATTCTCCAGAAGTAATTGACTTTTTTGGAATCGTATTATTGATCACCCTATTCGCGTTACTAAGTAGTATTCTGGATGCATATAGTCGTTCCTATTTAAAAATAGCAGTACCTACTCTCGTTCGGGAGGTTTTTCTACGTTTACTCACAGGTATTCTTGTTGGATCATATCTTTTAAAATGGATCTCTTTTACGCAAGTAATGCAGGGCTTAGTGATAGTATATGGTTTGGCTTTGCTAGGCGTATTAGGCTATTTGCTTTGGTTGGGAGTATTGATATTGGATTTCCATTGGAATACATTTCCAAAAGGTTTCCGTAAATCCTTTATCGAATTCAGCCTAATTACCTTCTTAGCTACTGCAGCTTCAACCTTAATTATGAAGATTGACAGTATCATGGTAAGTTCTATGATCAGTCTAGAGGCAAATGCGATTTATACGATAGCATTTAGCATGGCGCTTGTAATTGAACTTCCCCGACGGGCAATCTCCCAAGTAGTGATGCCGGTGATAGCAGACCATTTTGCTAAAGGAAATCTTGAAGAAATAAATAAGTTATATAAGCAAATTTCAAATCGTCAACTCTACATCTGCTTACTTCTTTTTATAGGAATCTGGGTCAACTTAGATGCTTTGTATTTCTTTATTCCAAACCAGGAAATCTACTCGACTGGGAAGTATGTGGTAGTATTAATAGGAATAGGTAAACTCTTTGATGTTGTATTCTCTGTAAACAGTGAAATTTTGGTATTCTCGAAGCATTACCGCTTCAATCTAATTGCCACGATCAGCATGAGCATATTAATTATTGGGTTGAATTACCTTCTTATTCCAATTTATGGAATTGAAGGAGCCGCACTAGCCTCAGTTGCAGTGATGTTTTTATTCAATTTGGTGAAGTATCTATTTCTTAAAATCAAATTAGGTTTTGATCCTTTTTCAAAAGAAACATTAAGAATAATTTTAGTTGGTTTTATCGCTTTTGGTCCTGGATATTTTACTTTCTTTTCCTTATCCCCTATTCCCAATATTATCGTAACAAGCTTATTAGTTACTGGATTATATTTTTTCTTTTCAAGAATAATAGGTGTAGGAAATGAAGAATGGGAATGGGTAAAAAATAAAATAAAAAAGTCCGGATCTTAGAGTGTTGCAAACCTCCTACTTGACAAGATTTGAGCTGCCTGTTAACCGCAAACGTCCACTGTTATCCTGAATCTTGCGAAACGAGGCCCCAATTAGTATTGGGGTGAGGCCTGTTTTTGGGAAGGGCTTCACTCGGTAAATTTGTAATTTGTGAAGTTTGAACATGTCGGCGACCCGGACCTGTGCAAATATACGGTTAAATTGCAGGGAGGTTGAAACGAATCTGACTTTATTCATGAACAATTGACGAATGGTATTTATTTTTCTTAATATTATTTCAATTTTAAATAATAGAAAATCTATAAAATCATTGATTGCGCAGAACAACTGAAAACCTATTAAAGTAAGAAAAATTAAAATATTCAAAATATTATTTTATTAATTCTCTAAATATTCTTTTGAATCCAATTAAATTTGCAGTCTCAAATCCCTGGAAGCACTATGTACCTGATAAAAAAGCTGATAGTTTGTCTTGATCAAAGCCCGTTGGATCAAACCTTGGTTCAATACGCAGAATTTATAGCAAAAGTCAATCAGACTAAAAAAATATATTTTGTCAACGTAATTAAAAATTTAACTATCCCAAAAGAAGTTTTAGAGGAATTCCCAAATCTCGTTGAAAATATGATCAATGAAAGAAAGGAGTCCATGGAGTCTATTGTAAAGGAACACTTTAAACATACAAAAGGCATTTCTTTCAGCTTTGTTGTCAAAGAGGGATCTTTGTCAAAGAAAATTTTAAAGCTTTCTGAAGAAAAATCAGCAGATATGATTCTGATAGGTAGAAAGGTAAAGCTTTCCGGAACGGGCGTAGCTTCTTTGAGATTGGCGAGAAGAGCAAGTTGTTCTTTATTGATAGTTCCCGAAGGCAGTAAACCTAAATTGACAAAACTTCTTGTACCCAGTGATTTTTCTGAATATTCTAAAGATGCGTTAGAAGAAGCTATCATGATAGCTGAAAAACATGGGAAAAATAATTTAGAAGTTATTTGTCAAAATGTATTTTCTGTACCATCTGGCTATCATTTTACAGGAAAAACCTATGAAGAATTTACACAGATAATGCAGCTTCATGCAGAAATCAATTACAAAAAATTCATTAGGAAAATTGACACCAAAGGAATAAAAATCACACCGATCTATACAAAAGATGATGATGACGATCCAGTAGAAGAGATCGTATCAAAAGCGGTGGAAATTGGAGCTGACGGCATAATAATTGGAGCAAAAGGAAGGACAGCAGCGACTGCACTATTCATTGGCAGTATGGCTGAAAGGTTAATTCAATATAATGAAAGCTTACCGCTCCTTGTAACAAGGCCGAAAGGGAAAAATGCGGGTATTCTCGATTACATATTAGAAATATAAATTCTAACATACGATTTAAAACCTTCAGTTTCTGAAATAAAATCCGGACTGAAGGTTTTTTTGTTTAAATTTTTTTTTCAATAAACTAAACCACGATGTATTTTTTTAGTCTAAATCTTAATGATGAATAATAGGGATCAGGAAATTTTATTATTAATTAAAAATCCCCTAAGCCGTGAAATGGGTTTCCGACAATTAATTCAAACTTATCAAAAAAAAGTATATCATGTCATTAGAAGAATGGTATTGATTCATGAAGATGCGGATGATCTAACCCAAAATACATTTATAAAAGCATATCACCATATTGATAAATTTCAAGAACAATCAAGTCTGTTTACCTGGCTTTATCGAATAGCCACTAATGAAACTCTCACATTTTTGGAAAAGAAAAAGAAACGGTTTTTCTTTTCGATAGATGATTATCAAGAGAGGCTAGAATCCTTTTTGAGTCAACCAGAACATTTTGATGGTGATCAAATTCAACAAAAATTACAAAAAGCAATGCTGTTGCTTCCTGAAAAACAGAGATTAGTGTTTCAGTTAAAAAATCAAGAAGATTTAAGTTATGAGCAAATATCAGAAATCACAGGCACTAGTATAGGTGCATTGAAAGCTAGCTTTCACCATGCAGTAAAAAAAATTCAGATTAGCATTTTGGAAGAATAAACCATTGTTAAAAAAATCAGTCTAACCTATAGAATGAATAAAATACCGAAAATAAACGACCTAAAATCACCAGAGGGTTACTTCGAAAAATTACCCGAACAGATCGTTTATAAGATAAATAAAAAGGAAGATTATCCATGGATTAAATGGGCAGCTTCTATCATCGTATTTCTAGGGATTGGAATTTGGCAATTGAATAATTTCAATTCAACCTCAGAAGAGCTACTGATGGATCAGCAAATTAATCTGTATATAGACAGCCAATATTGGACTGCTGAAGATGTGCTAAGCATGTCAGATAACCCTGAAGAAATATTAAATGAAATTATTCAGGATGAAAACCCCTTTATAGAAGATGTCTCGGTTGAACAAGAAGAAATCTGGTTTTAGAAAATGAAAAAATACATCCTATCTATACTTCTTACCCTATTTCTTGGAGCAACTTACGCACAAAGAGGTGGGGAAAGATATGATCCCGAAAAGTTAAAGGCGGCAAAAGTAGCCTACATTACTACCAGGCTAGATCTTAATGCTAACCAAGCAGAGAAATTTTGGCCTATTTACAACGAGTTTAATGATAAAAGAGAGGCTATGATTCGTGAAATGGCCGAATTAAACAATAGAAGAGATATACAATTGTCTGAAGAAGAAGCAAAAGTAAGAATCACTAAAAAATTTGAAATTCAGCAAAAGCTTTTAAATGAAGAAAAATTATTTGTTGATAAAGTTTCAAAAGTCATCTCCTATAATCAGATATTTCTTCTGAATGGTTTATCCCGTGATTTTGCCAGATATATCTATCAAAGGCAAAGAAAAGATCGTCAATAAAAAATGCCCCCAATAAGTGTCTAACTTTTTAGGGGCACTTCAAAAGCCGCTTTTTTTATTTTTCTTTTTTCAAGAGATCTCTAATTTCTTCTAAAAGAACTTCAGATTTTGGTGGAGCTGGTGGTGGAGCCGGTGCTGCCTCTTCTTTCTTTTTCATGTTGTTTATAGTTCTTACAGCAAGAAAAATCACAAATGCAATGATGACAAAATCTACAACATTTTGAATAAATGAACCATAATTCAATGTTACAGCTGTCGTAACAACTTCACCAGCATCATCTACAACAGCTTCTTTTAAGACAACTGCCAATTCTTTAAAATCCACACCCCCTAACAACATTCCGATTGGTGGCATGACAATGTCATTGACAAAGGAAGAAACAATCTTTCCAAATGCCCCACCAATAATCACTGCGACTGCAAGGTCGACGACATTGCCCTTCACGGCAAATTCTTTAAATTCTTTTAGCATTCCCATATATAAAAGAGGTTAATGGTTGATAATAGACTTGAATATTTCACTAATTTCTTTCACAAACAAGAGTTTAAAAAAACATCCTATATTCTTTCTCATTTTTTTCGCTTTTGTACCCTCCTTCTTACAAAAATTGGGGAACCTTCAAGAATAATTTTTGATTAACATTGCAGCATTGAATCACGAAATATGAAACCACCTATAGCGGTAAAGAAGCCAAAAGTTCTAGAAATACATGGGCATCGGCGCATTGATAATTATTATTGGATGCGTGAAAGAGAAAATCCTGAAGTAATTGATTATTTAAATCAAGAAAACGCTTACCTCAAAGAACAATTAAAATATACGGAGGAATTTCAAGCTGCTCTTTTTGAGGAAATTAAAGGAAGAATCAAGGAAGACGATCAAAGCGTTCCTTATTATAAATCAGGTTATTACTGGTATGCACGCTATGAAAAGGGCTCCGAATACCCTATTTATTGCCGTAAAAAGGATTCACTTGACAATCCAGAGGAAATTATTTTAAATGTCAATTTTTTAGCAGAAGGCAAAAGTTATTTTCAAGTTGGAGGAACCTCCAGTTCCCCAAATCAGAATATTTTAGCTTTTGCGGCTGACGAAGTAGGGAGAAGAATTTATACCATTTACTTTAAAGATTTAAAGTCTGGAGAAATTTTATCTGAGTCTATCCCTAATGTAACGGGAAACTTAACTTGGGCTTTAGATAATAAAACGGTTTTTTACTCCAAACAAGACCCCGAAACACTAAGATCAAACAGGATTTACAAACATGTATTAGGGACATCTATCGAAAATGATGAGTTAATTTTTGAAGAATTTGATGAAGAGTTTTCTTGTCATGTGGTCAGCACTAAATCAGAAGAATATTTATTCATCCATTCCGAGAGCACTATTTCATCAGAAATTAGATTTATACAATCGGATAGACCTAACGATGAATTCCAACTTCTTCAAAAAAGAATCCCTTATTTAGAATATGCCGCTGATCATTACGGAGAATATTTTTGGATTCGTACAAATGAAAATGCCCAAAATTTCAAAGTTGTTAAGGCACCAATCTCTTCTCCCTCTAAAGAGAACTGGGAAGATGTCATCCCACATAGAGAAAATGTTTTACTTGAAGATTTTGATTTATTCGCGGATTACTTGGTCACACAAGAAAGAAGTAATGGCTTAGTTCAAATATTAATTAAACCTTGGGATGGCTCTGAAGGGCATAAATTAGAATTTGATGATGAGACTTATACCGCATGGATAAGTACTAATCCCGAATTCAATACTGAAATTTTAAGGTTTGGGTATAACTCCCTTGTTTCACCTTCCAGTATTTTCGATTACCATATGGCTTTAAAGACAAAAACCCTATTAAAGCAGCAAGAGGTAGTAGGTGGTTATAATCAAAACCTTTACCAATCAGCTAGAATATGGGCCAAAGCTGCAGATGGGGTAATGGTTCCTATTTCTTTGGTGTACAAGAAAGAATTATTTAATCCAGACGGTAAAAATCCGCTTTTATTATATGCTTATGGCTCTTATGGGTTTAGTATGGAAGCCTTTTTCTCATCAAGTAGATTAAGCCTGTTAGATCGAGGATTTGTATTTGCTATTGCCCATATTCGAGGAGGAGAAGATTTAGGTAGACATTGGTACGAGGATGGTAAAATGCTTAAAAAGAAAAATACATTTTTGGATTTTATCTCCTGTGCTGAACACCTTATAAAGGAAAAATATTCCTCCACCCCGCATTTATATGCAATGGGAGGAAGTGCTGGTGGCTTATTAATGGGAGCAGTTATGAATATGAGACCAGACCTATTTAACGGAATAATTTCAAGTGTGCCATTTGTGGACGTAGTTTCTACTATGCTAGATGAAAGTATTCCATTGACAACTGGAGAATTTCAGGAATGGGGTAACCCAAAGGAGAAAGAGTATTACGAATACATGCTTTCTTATTCACCATATGATAATATTGAGGCAAAAGCATATCCAAATTTATTGGTAACATCCGGTTTGCACGATAGTCAAGTACAGTATTGGGAGCCCACAAAGTGGGTAGCTAAACTTAGAGAATTAAAGACAGATCAAAATCTTTTACTTCTACACACGAATATGGAAGCAGGACATGGAGGTGCTTCGGGAAGATTTAATGCTCTTAAAGAATTGGCGATGGAATACACCTTTTTATTTCATCTTGAAAAAATCGTTCCTAGGCCACAAAAAAAAGAATTTCAAGGCTAGACAGTCCTATTTTATAAATTCACGTTTAATTAATTTATCCAAAGCTATAAAAAAGGATTTTTTTCTAACTTTGGCTCTAAACCTATTATATCCTATACATGAAAATTGCTCTCATTGCCCATGATGGAAAGAAAGCCGACATGGTTCATTTTTTAAGCAGGTTCCGGGAAAAACTCGAAAAAGCAGATGTTAATCTTGTTGCAACCGGCACTACTGGATCACACATTGAAAAATCTGGTTTTGAAGTAGAAAAATTATTATCAGGCCCTTTAGGTGGTGATGCTCAAATTGCATCTTTGGCTGCCCAAAAAGAACTTGATATGGTTATTTTCTTTAGAGACCCCTTGGATAAACATCCACATGAGCCAGACGTTCAAATGTTAATGAGAATATGTGATGTTCATAATATTCCATTGGCTACCAATCCTGCTTCTGCAGAATTAATGTTTAAAAGCCTATAATATAAACCTTAAATGGAACCTAAGACTATAAAAAAAATTGGTGTTTTGACTTCAGGTGGAGATTCACCTGGAATGAACGCTGCTATCAGAGCCGCTGTAAGAGCTGGATTTTATTATAATTTGGAAATGTATGGTATTTATCGCGGTTATGAGGGACTAATCCAAAACGATATTAAAAAGCTCGATTCAAGATATATTACTCATGTTTTGGAAAGAGGAGGTACTTTCTTAAAATCTGCCAGAAGTGCAGAATTTAGAACTCCTGAAGGTCGAAGTAAAGCCTATGAGAATATTAAAGCTCATGGGATAGATGCCTTGGTAGTAATCGGAGGAGACGGTTCATTAACTGGTGCACATTTATTTTTTCAGGAATATGGAATTCCGTCGATTGGATTGCCAGGGACAATTGATAATGATTTATCAGGAACAGATTCTACCATTGGATTTGATACTGCATGTAATACAGCCATCGAAGCAATTGATAAGATCAGAGATACGGCTACTTCCCATGACAGATTATTCTTCGTAGAAGTTATGGGAAGAGACGCAGGATTTATTGCTATTAATGCTGGAATTGGGAGTGCTGCGGCGGCTATTTTAATTCCGGAAAAGAAGATGCCTATTGATCATTTGGTAGATAAACTAAAAATTAGATCTAAGGCCAAAAAATCCTCCAATATTGTGATTGTGGCAGAAGGTGGAAAAAGTGGTGGTGCAGGAGAAATTGCTGAAAAGGTAAAAAAATTCCTTCCCTCTTATGATATCAAAGTTACCATATTAGGACATTTACAGCGTGGTGGAGCGCCATCATCATTTGACAGGTTACTCGCGTCTAAACTTGGAGTAGCAGCAGTAGAAGGCCTCCTTCAGGGTAAATACGATGTGATGGCAGGATTAATTAATAATAAAGTAGTCTACACCCCTATCAAAAAAGCCATTATTGATGATAAATCAGTAGATGAAGAAGACTTCAGGATTGCCAAAATCTTGTCAACCTAATTAAAGAAGGAGCTCTTAGGAGCTCCTTCTTATTTTTCTAAGAAAATAGATGAATTTTTCCCTAAACTCACTTTTCCCCCGGAGAGCACCACATCGCCTAATTGGTAATAAGAATTTTCAAAACCTTTTGGAAGATCAATTTCAATAGCTGAATCACCAATATTATGAAGAATAAATAATTCCTGATTTTCTGAATTTCTTTGATAAGCCATGATGGGCTTGGGAAAAGTTTCATTAGGTAACTCCAAAGCCCCAATAGCTAAAGCAGGACTGGAATTTCTTAAGTGAATAATATCCTTATAATGATTGAAATAACTTGACGGATCTTCTTTTTGCAGCGCTAAAGGAGTCACGGTTTTATCTGTAGAATATACAGGTTTGATCCAGGTGGCTCTTCCCTTATCTTTTGATTGGACATCCCAGAGAAATGGCTCTCTGATTTGTTCATCTGGCTTTAAGCCCAGCATTCCTATTTCCTCTCCATAATAAATATAAGGAGCTCCCGGCATGCTCATTAATATTGCAATGGCCTGTTTGTATTTCTCCGAATCCGCATTCAATTCATTCAAAAGTCGGGGTTGGTCATGATTCGACGAAATAGTGGCATCAATAAAATCAGGAGTGATGCTATTATAATAATCCAAAACTCCCTTTTCTTTATTCACAAGCAACATACCATCTTGCTTATTAAGGGATTCAATCAATGTATAATGAAAGTCAAAATTAAACAAGGCTGGTAAACCTGGTAGAAATGGAGCAACCACTTCTTTTTTGTCATAAACTTCTCCCACCAAATAGACATCAGGCTTAATTTTAGTCATCTCAGCTCTAAAATCTTTCCAAAATTCATGATTATCAGCCGCCCTGTCGTCAGGATAGATATGCTTTGCTGCATCAAGCCTAAATCCATCTACTCCTACCTCTTCTAACCAAAACCTTCCAATATCATAGATTTCTTGTCTTAGTTTTGGATTATCAAAATTCAAATCAGGCATACCACCAATGAAAAATCCATAGTAATAGTCTTCACCAAATCCAGGATCATGCCATTGGGTAATATTATCAGAATCAAGCGTTATGACTTTTTTCTCTATAAAATCCGCAATAGTGTCTTTTTGAGCCCAAACATAATAATCCCGATAAGGATTATCTCTCCCCTTTTTTGATTCCTTAAACCAAGGGTGCTCACTACTGCTATGATTTATAATCAAATCAATGATAATTTTAATATCTCTTTGATGTGCCTCATCCAAAAGCCTTTTAAAATCATCCATAGTTCCATAATCAGGATGGATAGCCTTATAATCTGTCACATCATATTTATGGTAGCTGGGAGAAGGCATAATAGGCATAAACCAAATTGCATTGGCACCCAGCTCAGAAACATAATCCAGCTTTTCGGTAACTCCATTTAAATCGCCTATCCCATCTCCATCTGAATCATAAAATGATTGGACAAAAATCTCATAGGTAACACCAGCTTTTGGCCAATAATTTTTTTCAGAATTAGTTGGCTTTTGATCACAAGATGACATATATGCTAGTCCAAGGAATAGGAGGATTAAATTGAGTTTTGACATATAATTTTAGAGTAAAAATAAAAAGTCACTTTTAGATAAAGTGACTTTTTAAATTTTGTCAGAATTAATTTCTATTTACAGCATTAAGCATATCAAAAGCCAACTCAAGTCTTTTAACGAAGTTTTCTTCGCCTTTACGAAGCCAATTTCTTGGATCGTAATACTTCTTGTTTGGACTGTCAGCTCCCTCAGGATTTCCCAATTGAGTCTGAAGATATGCCTCATTCTTTTTATAATTATTTAATACACCTTCCCAGAATGCCCATTGCATATCAGTATCAATGTTCATTTTGATAGATCCATAGCTATTCGCCTCTCTGATTTCCTCTACGGTTGATCCTGATCCACCATGAAACACGAAATTCAGTGGTTTTCCAGATGTACCATACTTCTTATTAATGAAATCCTGAGAATTCTTAAGAATTATAGGCTTCAAACTAACGTTCCCTGGTTTATACACACCATGAACATTCCCAAAAGCAGCAGCAACGGTAAATAAATCACCGATTTTTTTCAAATGCTCATACGCATATGCCACTTCTTCCGGCTGCGTATAAAGTTTAGAAGAGTCAATATCAGTATTATCTACCCCATCTTCTTCTCCGCCAGTTACTCCAAGTTCAATTTCAATAGCCATGTCCAATTTTTCAAATTCTTTGAAATATTGACAAGAGATCTCTACATTTTCCTCAAGGGGCTCTTCTGAGAGATCAAGCATATGTGAACTGTATAAAGGTTTTTTGTGCGTAGCGTAATATGCTTTTCCAGCTTCCAAAAGTCCATCAATCCAAGGTAATAACTTTTTGGCTGCATGATCTGTGTGCAAGATAACTGGTACGCCATAGGCCTCAGCCATCAAATGCACATGATGCGCACCTGAAATTCCCCCTACTATACTTGCTTGTTGTTTATCGTTAGGCAAAGATTTTCCTGCAAAGAATTGGGCTCCGCCATTAGAAAATTGAATGATGACAGGTGAGTTTACTTTTTTGGCTGTTTCCAGCACAGCGTTTACAGAGTTTGTATTTATCACATTTACTGCTGGCATCGCAAACTCGTTCTCTTTTGCGTAAGCATAGAGATCTCTAAGCTCTTCACCGTATTTTACTCCAGGTTTAAATTTCATAGGAAAATTAGATTTGATTAATTCTTAATGAAACGCTTAAATAGCGCTCTTTTCGTATCGAATGCTTCAAAGATATAAATCCCTGTCTGAATATCCGTTACATCCAATTCTAAAATTTCTCTCCCAGTTTGAGAAATACCTTCCATTAAAACCCTTCCTGTCATATCAATTATCCTATAATTTGTCCCTGACATTTCAATTGGAAGTCTTATTTTCAATTGACCTTTTGTGGGAACAGGATAAATTTTTAAAGCTTCAAAATTTACAGTTTCTTCTGGAACAGCTGTAATAAAATCTTCTTGAAGTATTCCTTCAATAGGTGTCTCCAATTTCTTGTCTGTGAACAGATAAAACTCGCTGGGTCTCATATTGAAGTTTACAGAAGTACTTGTTACTTCGATTTCTTCACCAGTAAAATAATTATACCAAATACCAGTTTTGGGGAAATTCAGAGCAATATTTCCAGTGGTTGTCAAACCGAAATTCCCATGCATAACCACATCCATATCCTCACTTTCAAGAATTATTGATTTCAAAGCCCCGTTTAATGTCAATGTGGTTTTTTCAGGCTTGTTAAAGACAGCATGTTCAGCTTTCAGCTTGATCATTTCTTGATAAAGCTGGAACAAACGCTTCCGCTGCGGATTATCCAAATATTGCCATTTGGTGGGTTTGATACCTAAGCGATCATTATTCAGTTCTTGGTCATATCCAAATTCACCAAATTGCCAAATCATTTTTGGGCTAGGTATCCCAAAATAAAAGGCTGTCAGAAGTTGGTTTCTATTAACTGCATTTTCTATTTGCTTGAGATTTATTGGAGATGTGGCACCAAAATTTAAAGTCTCCCACATCACTCGCTCTTCATCATGACTTTCTTGATATGGCACTAAATTAGGTTCGTTCCAACCACGAGACCCATAATATGCCCAGTTGAAATCCTTATTTTGACCTTTTGCCATCTCGCGAAAATCAAAATTCATATTTCCCCAAAACATCAATCCATAATCGGCTAACTCCTTTTCTTCACTATTATCTGCCAAATGTTCTAAAATAACATAGGCATCAGGATGATTCGATTTGATTTTATCATAAATATGCTTCCAAATCTTTATTCGAGAAGCATCGTATTGAGACCACTGCCCCACATTGGAACCTGAAACTACTTGAGTGAATCCCTTGCTTAAATCAAATCTAAATCCATCAACTTTATATTCTGTCAACCAGTAATTATTTACAGAATCTACAAAAGCTTTTGTATAGTTACTTTCGTGATTGAAATCATATCCTACATTAAACGGATGAGTAGCATTTCTATTAAACCAAGGGTTATCAGGCGTAGGAGCACCAAACTCTCCATCATTAAAAAGTCTAACCATAGGATTCTGTCCAAAGGCATGATTTAACACCATATCCAATATGATTACCATTCCTCTGCCATGTGCAGCGTCTATGAGACTCTTTAAATCATTTTTTGTGCCATAGTATTTGTCAGGAGCAAAGAAAAAGGAAGGATTATATCCCCAAGAAATATTCCCTTCAAACTCTCCAATAGGCATCAATTCTATCGCATTAACGCCTAATTCCTGAAGATAATCGAGTCTTTCTTCTACTGCTTTATAGGACCTTCTATCATCAAAATCTCTGACCAGTAATTCATAAATTACCAACTCTTCTGAATCAGGTTTATCATAGGATGCATTTTTCCAAACATAGTTTTCCTGAGCCGTTTGAAGATAAGTAGCCTGATACTGTGTTTTTCCAGATGGATAGGGTAAAAGACCTGGATATCTTTCTTGGTTAATGATTTCCTGATCATATTCAGGGTCCGAAGTCTTATCTGCATATGGATCTCCTATCCGGATTTCTCCATCCACGAGATACTGAAAAATGTATTCCTTTTTAGGAGTTAGCCCCGTGATTTTCAACCAAAAAATCTCCCCATCAGGAGTTCTGTTCATTTGATAAGATGGTGTAATAGTCCAATCATTAAAATCACCTATAACATTTACTAGCTTTTTTCCAGGAGCATTTAATGCTAAAATAACATCCGTATCTGAGAGATAATTGATTCCTAATTTGGCTCCTTCTGGTAATGGAGAAATGTTAGTTGCTGAAAAAACCTCAATCATAAGTGTTTCAGAATCTTCATTAGTACCGTTTTTTGCTAGTGCTATTAAATTGTAACTACCCGCTTGGTTGGATGAAAAAGTATATGATAGCGTTTGAATCCCTGATTCGCTCTTTACCTGAACCTCATCCAGTATAAATGAAATATCAGATCCTTGTTCCTTGGTTTCTACTGTAAAAGTAAAGCTCTCTCCTACTTCTAAAGAAATGGATGAAGTGTTAGGTGAAGTGAAAACTACCTGAAAACCTTGTGTTAGGTCTACAAAAATATCCCCTCCACTACTACTTTTTCCTTCTTTTGAGCCATCTGCATTTCTAAAAACTAAGCCTAGCCTATAAATAGTTAAGCTATTGGGGTTATCAAAAAATGTATTCGGGGTCAATTCAAAAGTGTAAAGGTTTGCTTCACCTTCCACTTTTGTCATTTTAGCTTTCGCATCGGTTGACCCCCACTCAAATGGCACTATTGACCAAGTTATGGATTCTTCACTTTCTGTAACAGCCCCTATGTGAATGTAAACGTCACAGTCACAATCTTTTAATCCTCCTGTACCTTTGGAAGCATCAAAAATGATCTTTACTGAATTTTCAGCACTTGGAAGAGCAGGTTCAGTACTTACTTGACCTTTGACTGTAGAAGTCCATAATATAAGTAAGAAGAGAGGTGCAAATGAGAAAGTGGTTTTCATTGGTTTTATTCATAAAGTCTGGCTCTGGAAATAAATCCAAAGCCGGAATGAATTAGTTTTTAGCTTTTATAAAAGCTCGCTTAATTTTTAGTTAAAGTATATGACACTTCTCCAGGTACATTAAAATTTAAGGTAACTGTGTAATTACCTGCTTCAGCAACAGGGATATTATCACCATCTTTAACAAGTGCGCCCTCTTTTGGGCCTAAATTAAAGTCCCAAGACTTATTTGCCCTAAACTTCATTTCTCCAGCATTCAAATCTGTAGTGATTGTTAAAACATTCAGGTCTTTATCGTAATTCATGGGAGTCTCATTATCCCAGCCGCCAGATGTAGCGTCACCGATAATTCCCCAAAGTTTAGGATCTGAAAGCGTATAGGTTTTAGTTGCTAGATCAACACTAATCTCATAGGTTCCAAATTCTGTCACCTTGATATTAGATGCATCTGCTTCAGAATCCAAGGTACCATCTGCTCCTGAATCACCATAGTTTTTACCATCTACCCAATCTGGCTCTTCAGTAAATTTAAATTCACCACTACCACCGAGAATATGGATAAACCCTGTAAATGTTTTATTAAAAGCCACCGATTTTAATGTCGTATTGAGGTTGCCTGGGTTCCATCCTTGATAATCACCAGGGACATACATTAAGGGTAATGCAACAAAAGTATCATAAGGAGTAACAGCTATCGTTACTGTTTCTCCGTAAATTGGAGAAAGTGGCTGAGCAATAGTTGATTTTACTCTGAAATCAACATTTGAAGCCGTTTCTAGTGGCAAACCTTTTGCGATTAATTCGTCATTGAGTTTCTCTGTCTGAATCTCAATCACATTGGTTTTGGAAGACCCAAGTTCAACTGGATTCGCAAAACCAGCACCAGCTTCATCCATTTCAAGATAATACGTAACATCTCCCTGCATTCCAAAATCCGCAGAAGTGACAGTAAATGTAATTAGAGACTCTGGTTCATCACTATTCAATACAAGAGATGTTCCACTAGAAGGATCCGACAAATAAGATCCTGTTTGATTAATTATTGGAGGCATCTCGTAATTTTGACATGCCCATAAAAGAGGTAGTAATAGTACTACCCGACCGATTTGTCTAAGTGTTTTCATTGATTTTGGATTTGTAAATTGATTTTTAACCTCTTAGAATAATTAAATTTTTTATATCAATAATATAAAATGGACCCCAATAAGATTTACCGGATCATCTTCTTTTTAATTAGTGCTAAGAAATTTTAGAGGAAAGAAAATTAAAACACAAGTGTTGAAAGGCTGTAACTAAAAAACTTTTTAAAGCAAACGTTTGCGGTTTCGTTTGCATAAAAAATATATTTTTAAAACTAAAAATATAAAACATGGGTTTTTAAATTTTCTATCCAAATTTAAATAGATTGCTTTCTGTGGATGTATGTTTTTTGATCTATATTAAAATATTAGAATAATATAATTTTATGAAATTAGGACAAGCTACGATTAAGGACATTGCTAAAGAGCTGAAAATCTCTGTTTCCACTGTATCAAGAGCATTGAAGGACTACCCGGGAATTAGTGACGAAACTAAAAGAAAAGTTAAGGAAGTCGCTGAAAAAATGAATTATAGGCCTAATGCAATTGCGCTCTCCCTTCGTAAAAGTAAATCATTCACTATAGGGGTAATTATTCCAGAGGTTGTTCATTTCTTTTTCTCTACAGTAATCAGTGGAATTGAGGAAGTAGCCAATTCTAGAGGTTATAATGTTATTTTAACCCAAACCAATGAAAAGATTGAAAGAGAAAAGTCAAGTATAAATACTATGCTATCTAATCAAATTGATGGCTTTATGATCAGTTTTTCAAAGGAGACAACTAATTTTGATCATTTTTCAAAACTACTTGATCAAAATTATCCCATTGTATTTTTTGATCGAGTTCCTGATATTCCTCAAGCAATAAATGTAATGGTCGACGATTATCAAGGTGCTTATGACGCCACAGCTCATTTAATAGCACAAGGATATGATCAAATTGTCCATTTAGCAGGACCAAAAAATCTAAGCATTTGTCTCGAGCGGGAAAGAGGATATCGAGATGCTTTAACAGCAAATGGTATTTCTATAAATGAAAATTTTATTGTTGAGTGTCATTTAGGGACCCCAGAAGAAAGTAAAGAAATCACTCAGGAATTGTTGAATAGCTCAAAAGAAAGACCAAATGCAATTTTTGCTAATAATGATATTGTAGCTGTTGGTGCTATGATGGCCTGTAAAGAAGCTGGTCTAAGAATCCCAGAAGATATCGGAATTGTTGGGTTTAGTAATTGGCAGATTTGCTCCATGTTGGAACCCACTCTGACTTCAGTTTACCAGCCGGGATTCAATATTGGAAAAAAAGCAACTGAGTTACTTTTAGATATGATCGAAAAGAAAATTGAGCCTGATCAAATTGACTCCCCCATCATTTTAAAAACTGAGTTAATCCCCAGAAAATCGTCTCAACGAATGAAATAAGAAAAAAAATCGATCTTTTTTCACTTTTGTTTGCAAACGTTTGAATAGGCTTGATTTTTCAAATAAGCCCCAAACAATTCAAAAAGATGGTAAAAAGTCATATTCCATTGCATGCATACGATTTCAACTAATCAAATTCGTTCCTATTTTAGCAAACCTCCTGACAATTTACGGAGGCAAACACATGACATCAACCCAAAAAAACGCAAACAATTCCGCTCGATTCAAACCAATGGGTTCAGTGACCTTTTGGGAAGATACTTCATCAGGATTTTTAGGAAAAACTGAATCCGGGAATTTTCAAGTAACTGTTTTTAAGTCGGGAGTGATCCGGATTCAAGCAAGCCCTTTTGACAATTTTGACCCCAATCTTTATTCTATTATTTCCCTTCCGGAAAAAACGGATTATTGTTTAGAGGAAAAATCTGGGATCATTGAGCTGACTACTTCAAAGATTAAGCTAAAACTTAATCTTAAAAACTTTAATTTCTCTTTTTTCGACCTCAATGATAATTTAATCAATGCAGATGATACGTTTGGAACTTCATGGATTGGTTCAGAAGTAACCTGCTATAAACAAGTTCAAAAAAACGAGAAGTTCATTGGTTTAGGGGAAAAAACCGGTAATCTGAATCGGTTTGGAAAAGCGTTTGTCAATTGGAACACCGATTATTTTGCTTATGGTGTAGAAGATGATCCTTTATATATGAGTTTCCCATTTTACATAGGAATTCATGAGAAAGGAGCCTACGGGATTTATTTTGACAATACACATAAGTCAACTTTTAATTTTGGAGCATCTACTGATAGATTTATTTATTTCAGTGCAGAGGATGGAGACATGGATTATTATTTTATTCATGAACCTTCAGTATCCGAAATAATTTCTACCTACACCACCTTGACAGGGAGAATGGAAATGCCTCCAAAATGGGCCTTAGGCTATCAACAATGCCGCTATTCTTATTATCCGGACAAGGAAGTTGAAACTTTGGCAAATACATTTCGAGATAAAAAGATCCCCGCGGATGTAATTTATCTGGATATCCACCATATGGAGAAATACAAGGTTTTCACCTTTGATGGAGAGAATTTTCCCGATCCAAAAAGTATGATATCAAAGCTCAAACAATTGGGTTTTCGTATAGTAGTAATTTTAGATCCTGGAATCAAAAAAGAGGAAGGTTATATTCCTTATGATGAAAGCCAGCAAAATGGATTGTTTGTAAAATATCCAGATGGCCAGAACTATACAGCACAAGTATGGCCTGGATGGTGTGGATTCCCTGATTTCACAAAACCGGAAACCAGAAAATGGTGGGCCGAAAAAATGGAATTTTATACTGAAGCTGGAGTTGACGGATTTTGGACAGATATGAATGAGCCTGCTTCTTGGGGGCAATTCACTCCTAATTTGATAGAGTTTGATATGGATGGAAACCCATCCTCTCACAGAAAATCAAGAAATATTTATGGGATGCAAATGGCCAGAGCAACTCAAGAAGGGTCAATGTTGCAAAAACCTAATGAAAGACCTTTTGTATTAACAAGATCCGGATTCTCTGGTATACAGCGCTTCGCAGCAGCTTGGACCGGAGACAATCAAGCGAGTGACGAACATATGCTTGCAGGTATCCGATTGGTAAATAGTTTAGGTTTGACTGGGGTATCTTTTGCAGGTTATGATGTTGGAGGATTTGCCGGAGAAGCTAGCAAGGCTCTTTTTGCAAGGTGGATGAGTATTGGTGCATTTGCTCCTTTTTATAGAGCTCATTCCATGATCAACAGTAAAGATTCCGAGCCATGGTCATTTGGAGAGGAAGTCGAAGAGATATCAAGAAACTACATAAATTTAAGATATCAACTCCTTCCAACTATTTATAGCAAGTTTAAAGAGTCATCAATAAGCGGGTTACCCTTGTCAGCAAGTCTTGCAATTGACTACTCAAATGATCCGGTAATTTATCAATCTGCATTTCAAAATGAATACATCTTTTGCGATAGTTTCCTGATTGCTCCAGTAGAGAGCCAAAAGGTAATTACAAAGATTTATTTACCACAAGGAGATTGGTATTATTTGTATTCAGATAATTTTTATAATGGGAGCGAAATTATTTTCCAAGACTGCCCATTGAATTATTTACCGGTGTATGTTAAAGCAGGAAGTATTTTTTCCATGCAATCTGCTGGTTGTACCAATACCAGTCAAAAACACGATGGCATCCTAAGAGTTCACTTATATGCTGGAGCTGATGGAGAATTTAATCATTATGAAGATGATGGAATATCCTGGGATTTTAAAAAGGGCGAATTTCATGAGAGAAATTTGAGATTTAATGCCAAGGAACATGAATTCATTTTCGGTAAAGCTGAAGGGAATTACCCAAGTGAATATTCAAAAATCAAAATTTACTTTCATGGCTTCGATAACCAAAAGGTAAAATTGAATGGTGCTATCAAAAAGTTGAAATATGAAACTTATTCTTTCTTGAATAAACTCACAGAATTCGATCCATTACCAGAATCGGAACATCCATTTTTTGAGATAGAGTCATTACCCTACCTAGAAATAGAATACACGAATAATCAAATTGTTATCAGTGATTTAAAGTAAAAATCAATCTATCTACACATTCACTAAATCTTCCAAATGACTCTAATAAAAAAAGAATTGAGTTTCTGGCAAATCTGGAATATGAGCTTTGGATTTTTAGGAATCCAATTTGGTTTTGCACTTCAAGGAGGGTTTATGTCAAGAATCTTTCAGACACTTGGTGCGGATAAAGATACAATTCCGTTTTTATGGATTGCTGCTCCACTCACAGGTCTATTAGTGCAACCAATTGTTGGCTATTTAAGTGACCATACCTGGTCACCAAGATTCGGTAGGAGAAAACCTTTCTTCTTTGTTGGGGCAGTTTTAAGTACGATTGCATTATTCTTTGCCCCCTACTCCTCTGGCCTATGGATGGCTGCCGGTGCACTTTGGGTTTTAGATGCTTCCATAAACATTAGTATGGAGCCCTTTCGAGCTTTAGTCGCAGATAAACTTCCTTATTCTCAACGTTCTTATGGTTTTGTTGTCCAGACATTAATTATTGGTATTGGAACATGGATAGCATCCAATCTACCTTGGTTTATGACCAAAATCGGGGTTCCTAATACTGCAGCACCAGGAGTAATTCCTGACTCTGTAAAATATGCATTCGCTATTGGAGCATTGGTATTATTCAGCTCAATATTATATACAATCCTGACCACAGATGAATACCCCCCTGAGGATTTAGAAAAATTCAAATCAGAGAAAAACAAAGGATTTCTTCAAGGGTCAAAAGAAATATTTTCCAATATCTCGGGGATGCCCAAAGTGATGAAGCAGTTGGGGGTAGTCCAATTTTTTTCATGGTTTGCTTTCTTTACTATGTGGAGTTTTGCAACTCCCGCGATAACAGAACATGTTTTTGGAGTGACAGATACAAGTAGTGCCGCTTATAATAATGCTGCTGATAATGTTGGTAATTATTTGGGTACCTATGGGCTTGTCTCGATGATTTATGCGCTAATCCTGGCCTATTTCACCAGTAAATACAAGATCAACAGAAAGCTTCTACATTTATCTAGTTTGGTTGCCGGCGGATGTGGATTTATCTCCATCTATTATATAAATGAACCTTGGATGCTTCATTTAAGCTTTACGCTGGTTGGAATTGCCTGGGCAAGTATTTTGTCAATGCCTTATGCAATGCTATCGAGTTCGGTGAACCCAAAGAAAATGGGAGTTTTTATGGGGATATTCAACATGTTTATAGTGATTCCCCAAATTGTAGCAGCCTTAGGGGGAGTGAATTTTCTTTATAAATTGATCTTTGGTGAAGATGTAATTAATACCATGCTTTTAGCAGGACTGTTATTAATATTGGCAGGGTTAAGCAACCTTATGATAAAAGATAAGAGTGTAACACACGATTAAGATTTATTTATCACTTTTAGAAAGTTAATGCCATTTTACATTCTTTTGATCATTATTGTAATATGAAAACACTTCGAATTACAGGAGTCCCAGAGCATTTTAATCTTCCTTGGAAAAATATTATAGCTAAACAACCCTTTTCTTCAAGAGGTGTAAAATTGGAATGGATAGAGGAATCGAGAGGTTCTGGGCAAATGAATAAGGCCATTCGAAATGATGAAACAGACATGGCCTTGATATTAACAGAAAGTTTTCTTCAGGATTTTGAAAACGGTTCACCTTCCAAAATGATCGGTTTTCATGTACTATCCCCTTTGGTTTGGGGAGTCCATATTCATGGACAAAGCTTAATAAATAGCCTTTCTGAAATTGAAAACCCTTCATTTCTGATCAGTAGAATGGGGTCCGGTTCACAACTAATGTCATACGTTCTTGCAAAAAGAGAAAATTGGAACCAAAACAATTTGAATTTTAAAATAGTCGGTAACCTTCCCGGAGCTTTAGAAGAAATGTCAGCCGATAAGCCTCAACTTTTTCTTTGGGAGAAATTCACTACTAAACCTTGGGTTGATTCAGGAGATTTAAAGCGAATCGGCGAGGTGCCGAGTCCATGGCCTTGTTTCGTCATGTTGGCTTCACTCAAAGCGCTTGATAGTTTCAAAGACTTAATTTTGGAATTACGTGATTTGGTTTATCAGGAATCAAACAAACTTCAGTCCTCCCATTCAACATCTACTGAAATCTCTACTCTATACAAGTTAAAAAAAGAAGATGTAGAACAATGGATGGCTCAAACTCAATGGGCTGCGAATTCGGAAATCTCTACTTCACAACTAGAAAAAGCTATAAAAGAAATGGTCAGTTTGGGGATTTTAAAAAGTGAACTAAGGCTTGAAGAATTCCTTATCCCTGATGGAATTCAGCTCGTGAGATAAATCTTTTTCAGGAATAGTGACGCATATTTTAGTTCCTTTACCTAACGTACTTTCAATGAAAATGTCTCCCCCATTCATTCTTATAAATTCTTTACAAAGCTGAAGACCAAGGCCTGAACCTTTTTCCATTTCCGTACCTTGTTGTGAATTTGTTATGGTATAATCTATTGCCAATATCTCATTAATTTGATCTTGGTTCATACCTACTCCATGGTCCAAAACACACCATTTCACAAAATGATTTTGACTTGATACAGATATCTCAATGTTTTCATTTCTCTTCGAAAATTTGACCGAATTATTTAAAATATTTCTGATAACAACCTCCATCAAATCTGAATCAGCATAGACATTTACTGTATCTGGCATGGAATTTATGACAGAAATATTCTTATCTATCAACTGAGAATCGATAAGTGTTATAGTGGACTCAACAACTTTGGTGAGATTAAAAACATTCTTTTTGATCTTAAATCCTTCCATTTGAGCTATGGACCACTTCAAGGTATTATTCAAAGTAAAATAAACAGTATCAATATCTTTATTAAGAACTTTCACCAATTGGTCAAACTCATCTCTGGAAAGCATTCCTTTAATTAATAAATCCATTACAGATTTTACTTGTCCAACTGGCCCTTTTAAATCATGCCCTAAGATTGAGAAAAGTTTATTTTTCGTCTCATTTATTTTTGCGAGCTGCAAGGATTTAGCCTCAAGATCCTTATTCTGATCTTTAATTTTAGCTTTTTGTTCTAATAGGTAAATATTGTATTTATTGATGTTCCTGTTCAAAATATTGAGCCAAAGCATCAATCCAAAAATCAAAACAATAGCTATTCCTATTATCCAATTGTTTAGTCTATTTAATTTAATTCTTTGAGCCTGGGTTTCATTTTGTGCCTTTAGCAAATCTAATTCAGACTTATCTAGATTTTCCTGAAACATTCCTTGAAGAAGCGCTATCCTATCCTTATTCTCTTTATCTACCAGAGAATCGTTGAGAATCAGATACGTTTTTTGTTGATCAAAGGCATTTTTTATATCTCCTTTCGCCTCATAGACTTGAGATAAATACTTATGATTTTTTGCGAGCTCATCCAGAAATTTATTCTCTTCAGATATTTTAATTCCTTCTTTTAGGATCTTTTCTGCCTCATCCAGCTTCCCAAGTTTAAGGTAGGTAGCTCCTAGTCTATGGATCACGCTAGCTTCGGTACTTTTTACTTTTTGTACCCTAGAATCCTCTAATGAGGATTTAAAAATGTCAGATGCAGCTTCATATTGACCACGATAAAAATAAACATCCCCTATTACTCTTTTGGCAAATGCAGTTAAATAGGGAGAACCAGAAGTCTTATTCAGCTCGATAGAAAAATTGGCATAATAAAGTGCTGAATCATATTCATGCATTTGGCTGAAGCTGAATGCCACATTATTCAAACTCCTAATTTGAGTATAAAGATCTCCTTCTTCTTTGCTATAAGCATACGCTTTTTTGAAATGGTCAATAGCCAAAGCAAAATTATTCTGTTCATAATATAGGGCCCCCATACTATTCAAAAGTCTGGCTGCAACATTATTATTCTTTTCTTGAACAGCCAGCTCAAAAGCTTCAGAAGTATATTCGAAAGATTTTAACCATTTTCCTCTCCTGTAATAAATCCAACCAATATTTTCCTTTGCTAAACTTTCGCCGGAATTATCATGCAGTGAATGGGCCAACAATTCAGCTTGTAAAGCATAGCTTAAGGCCAATTCTTGCTCAGATTCTCTTAGGTTGGAAGCCAATAAATTTAAAACCTTAATTCTATCATAACCTTCAATATCTGTAAGAATAGATTTAAGACTATCAACATTTTCTATAGCTTGAGATTTTGACTCATGTGACCATAAGAAAGAAAGAAATAAAAGAAGTATGTGTATATTTTTTTTCACACTAAAAATTTTCAATTCCAAAAAACGACAAATTATATTAAACAAGAAAAAACCGGAATCAGTAATTTAAATAGTTTTTAGGCTACATAAAAAGTAATGGGTAATCGATAAAAATGAAAAAAATTAAAATTTATTTTTCAGTTACAAATTATCCCAGTCCCAATCTTTATTTATTTGACTGATTGCATGATGAGCTGTTAAATCGTATTGACAAGGAACAATAGAAATATAATTATTTGCTATAGCCCATTCATCATTATCTTCCCCCTTATCAAAATTCACAAAATTACCTGCCATCCAAAAGTATTTTCTACCGTTTGGGTCCATTCGTTCATCAAACTCTTCCTGCCATTTTGCTTCAGCTTGTCGACAAATTTTAATACCCTTTATGGATTCGTTTCTTTTTGGTGGAAAGTTTACATTTAATGCAACTCCTTTCGAAATCCCTTTTTCCAATACTTGTTTTGCTATTTTCTCAACCCACTCCTCCACATGAGCGAAATCTGCATTGGAAGAGTAATCGCATAATGAAAAGCCTATTGAAGGCAATCCTTCAAGAGCTCCTTCGATGGCAGCAGACATAGTTCCTGAATAAAGTACTGAAATGGAAGTATTAGATCCATGATTTATTCCGCTGACCACCAAGTCAGGTGTTCTATCTTTTAAAACGTGGTGTTTTGCTAATTTGACACAATCTGCTGGAGTTCCACTAGATTTGAAAGCTTGTACATCTTCAAAAATATCCTCTTCGGATAATCTCAGAGTTTCTCCAATTGTAATAGCATGCCCCATTCCAGACTGAGGACTGTCAGGTGCCACGACCACTACTTCTCCTAATTTTTTCATTGCGGAAACTAGAATTCTGATTCCTTTTGAGGTTATCCCGTCGTCATTTGAAACGAGAATAAGTGGTTTGGACATTAGTTTTTATTCAATTCGTTATAATAAGCAGTGATTCTTAAAAGATCTCCACGTTTGTCATGTTCCAATCTGTTTTTTCTCATAAACAAATCTATTTCCTGATCATGACCGGTTAAATAATCAAATAAGTCTTTTTTCTTGAGACTGTATTTTTGGATTTTACCATCTTTGAAAAAGTAATAATTGAAGGCTAAACGATAACCTATCATGGTTTGAGGCCCCCAAAATGGATTCATTCCCATAGCACCGTAGGAACCCATGCTTCTTGAATCTGTAGCTATATATTCCCTACAAAGTAGAGCAATATCATTTCCTTGTGTCAAAACTTCAAAAAATATAGGTGTCTCATAATCTCCATTTAAACTAAATGGTAGACTGTAGAAAGTTCTAACACCTCCGAAGATTTCATCGTAGATCTCAAAATTGGAAACATTCGAAGCTGTAAATGTTATGATACTTTCACTTTTAAGTTGAACCAAATTATTTTCGAGATCATATTTTATCAATCCAGAAAAATTCTGCCCATCACTTCCATAAATATTTCCTTTATGCCAAATCTGAGATGGGAATTGTTCCTGCGCCCAGACTGAAACAAGGCCCAAGAAAATCAAGCTTAAAGTGAAGAATGCTTTTTTCATGGTTATTGTCATGTCTTATGTAACGTAAATCTTTATCTCAAGTTAGACTTACTCTTTTTTCAATAATTAATTTAACAACATTTTACTTTAAAATATTGTGCCCCATTTTATCTCTTTTCGTTTGTAGGTATCGCTCGTTATGAGGATTAGGCTTGATTTCAATAGGAACTTGCTCAACTATCTCGAGGCCATAACCAATTAAACCCACTCGCTTTTGAGGATTGTTTGAAATTAATTTGATTTTACTAATTCCTAAATCTCGCAAAATCTGAGCCCCTACTCCATAATCTCTACTATCCATTGGTAAGCCCAAAGCCAAATTAGCCTGGATTGTATCCATACCTTGCTCTTGAAGTTTATAGGCTTTCAATTTATTCAATAAGCCAATTCCTCTTCCCTCTTGATTCATATACAATACAACGCCTTTTCCTTCTTTTTCTACCATAGCCATAGCTGCATGTAATTGTGGGCCACAGTCGCATCTGCATGAGCCAAATATATCTCCGGTGACACAGGAGGAATGAACTCTGACCAATATTGGCTCCTCTGGCGACCAAGTCCCCTTGATCAGAGCCATATGGATTTCATCTGTATTGGTCTGTTTGAAAGCTATTAGCTCGAAATCACCAAATTCAGTAGGCATTTCAACACCAATTTCTCTTTTTATTAATGATTCATTCTTTAATCGATACGCAATTAAGTCCTTGATTGAAACAAGTTTCAGATTGAATTTCTTCGCAACTTTAACAAGATCGTTTAACCTTGCCATCGTACCATCCTCATTCATTATTTCTACCAAAACTCCTGCAGGAGATAATCCCGCTAGTCTTGCAAAATCAATAGCTGCTTCTGTATGACCGGCCCTTCTTAAGACGCCTCCACGTTTTGCCTTTAGTGGGAAAATATGTCCCGGCTTTCCTAATTCATTCGGATTAATAGTATCATCAACCAGCGCTTTGATGGTCTTGGCTCTGTCTGAGGCAGATATCCCTGTAGTACAACCATGCCCAATCAAATCTACAGAAACAGTAAACGGCGTTTCATAAACTGCTGTATTTTGCCCTACCATCATATCCAAACCTAAGGCTTCACAACGATCCTCTATTAAGGGAGCACAAATCAATCCTCTCCCGTGAGTTGCCATAAAATTTACTATTTCTGGAGTGATCAATTCAGCAGCACAAATAAAGTCTCCTTCATTTTCTCTGTCTTCATCATCTACTACGATAATCACTTCTCCATTTTTAATTGCTTTTATAGCATCTTCAATGGGATCTAACTGATAATTTTCCACAGGATTTGGGGTTGAATTCATTTTGGAACTGCAAATTTACACGGTTTCCTTACAAAACAGATTGAGACCAAAGAAAGTTTGGTTTATCCGATTACAATACCTAGCTCTTTATCAATTTCTAACTGCACTTTTTTTAATTCAAAGTAAATCATTTGTAATTCCTCAATTTTGGAATCCACTTCATTTTCACTTTCGGCAGATTTTATTTTTTGCTTAGCCTCTTCCATCATTTTTTGGACAACTCTTCGTTTTAGCCTCAGAATACTCTTGAAACCTGTTAATGATAGATTATCAGTTTCAGTATTGATGAAAATCTGGAATTTCTCATGCCAGTGAGTGGAAACCTCATGTCTTGGAGTAATTAAATCGATAATTTCCTGCCTCATTTCCTCATCTTTTTGTCTAATAAAAAATTCAACTGTTGGAACTTCTCCCCTTCTCAAAATTTGCCGATAAGTCAGCAATATTTTTTCATAAACAGGGGTTTCAAATTTAAGGTCTTCAGTTTCTGCAAGTAAATAATCAGAAAGTTGTAAATCTTCTTGATCCAGCATTTCCCCACCATAGTTTACAAGAAGCCTGATCATTTCTCTTTCCTGAACCTTTAAAATATCAGAAAAGGAAATCTTCTCCTCGGTGGGAAGAAATTCTTCAAAGCCTGTTTCTTTTTCAAAATACTCTTGCTGCTTGTTATATTGATCTTTTTGTGTTTTGATTAATGATTTATTCAGCTCAGTATGGATAATACCTTCTTCTACTTCCAATAAAGTGCCCGCTTCTTTTGCATAAACCGAGCGAATAATCGGGTCTGGTATCTTTCCTATCGACTGAATAACCTCTCGAATCACTTCGGCTTTCCGAATTGGATTCTTCTCAAACTCCTCTTTAAAAAGACCAATCTTGAATCCTATAAAATCTTTGGCATTTTTATTTAAATAGTCTTGAAAAGCCTGAGTTCCTACTTTTCTTGAAAAACTATCAGGATCTTCTCCATCTGGAAAAACAACGGCTTTTACATTCAACCCGCCTTCTAAAAGCAAATCAATTCCCCTCAAAGATGCCTTAATACCTGAAGGATCCCCATCATATAACACAGTGACCTGATCTGTAAACCGTTTGATTAATTTAATCTGACCCTCCGTCAACGAAGTTCCTGAAGAAGCAACCACATTCTCTATTCCTGAAAGATGCAAAGAAACTACATCGGTATATCCCTCCACCAAATAACAATTATCCTTTTCACGAATGGCTTTTTTGGCTTGAAACAATCCATACAGGACATCACTTTTATGGTAAACAGCCGTTTCTGGAGAGTTAATATATTTTGGTTGATTCTTGTCTTTTGTAAGAATTCTTGCTCCAAAACCAATTGGTTTTCCTCCGATATTGTGAATCGTAAAAGTGACTCTCCCTCTAAACCTATCATATACCCGGCTAGTATCACCTTCTTTTTGAAGGATCAGTCCTGCTTTTAATAAAATTTCTTCTTGAAAACCTGCAGATTTAGCTGCCTTCAGTAAATGGTCCCAGCCGTCTAAAGCATAACCTAAATCAAACTTTTCTATAATTGCAGGAGTGAACCCCCTCTCTTTAAAATAACTTAAACCTATAGACTTGCCCTCTTCTGTATGAAGATTTTTAACGAAAAAATCTCTGGCAAACCCAAGTGCGATGTAAAGACTTTCTCTTTCGTTTTGTGCTTGATCCTGCTCTGGTGTCCTATCCTGGTCTTCTTCAATCTCAATACCATATTTACCAGCTAATTGCCTGATAGCTTCCATAAAACCAATCCCCTCAATATCCATTACAAATTGGATTGGATCTCCTGCTTTCCCACAACCAAAGCATTTATAAATTTGCTTTGCAGGAGAAATTGAAAAAGAAGGACTTTTTTCATTATGAAAAGGACAGCAGGCCCACATATTTTGGCCTTTCTTTTTTAAAGGCACGTAATCCCCTACTACCTCAACGATATCGACTCTTTCTTTTACTTTTTCTGTGGTAAGTTTACTGATTCCCATGGGTTGAAAATAACAAACAAAGGTATCCTTCAATTTATGAAAAGGTATGGTATTGACCGAACTATTTACCAAATACCTAAGTTATCCGAACACTTAGTATCTCTTTCGACTTTTCTAAGCGGTAGAGATGCCCTAAATTGCAAAAAAATTCAAAAATCATCCGATGCACTTATCTGAGGAAGCGATCCGAAAAACACTTTCCCGAGTACAAGATCCTGATTTAAAAAAGGACCTGGTCACTTTGGGAATGATCCAAAAAATAAAAATTGATGGAAATAGAGTTAGTTTCAATGTGGTTTTAACCACTCCAGCTTGTCCCCTCAAAGAGGTCATTAAAAACAATTGTCTCGAAGCTTTAGAAGAAGACTTTGGGAAGGAAGTGGAATGGGATATTTTTATGACTTCCCAAGTAACCACTGTAAGAGATGCGACTCCGGTTCTACCACATGTGAAAAACATTATTGCCATCGCTTCTGGTAAAGGTGGTGTAGGTAAATCTACGACTGCAGTAAATCTTGCGGTTGCTTTGGCAGATTTAGGAGCAAAAGTAGGGTTGATAGATGCAGATATTTCCGGACCATCCATACCAACCATGTTTAATGTGGAAGGCGAACAACCCTCTGTTAAAAAGAGTGGAGAAAAAAACATTATCATTCCAATTGTTCAATATGGAGTAAAACTTATGTCAATTGGATTTCTTACACCAACAGACAGCGCTGTAGTTTGGAGAGGTCCAATGGCAAGTTCGGCATTAAGGCAATTTATTTCTGATGTGGATTGGGGAGAATTGGACTATTTATTGATAGATCTTCCTCCTGGAACATCAGATATTCATTTGACTATGGTACAAACTATTCCAGTTACAGGTGCTGTTATTGTAACAACACCACAAAAAGTGGCACTAGCAGATGCTAGCAAAGGTTTATCCATGTTTAAACAGCCTCAAATTAATGTTCCCGTTCTAGGTGTTGTTGAAAATATGGCTTATTTTACACCGGAAGAATTGCCAAACAATAAATATTATTTGTTTGGTAAGGAAGGTGGCAAGAAATTGGCGGAAAAATATGAAGTACCGCTTCTTGGCGAAATTCCTATTGTTCAAAGTATAAGAGAGAGCGGAGATACTGGATATCCAGCGGTAATGAAAAATGGATTGACTAAAGATTCTTATATGAAACTTGCGGAAACAGTTGCCAGACAAATAGCCATTCGAAATGCCTCTGATTCAAAAACAGAGGTAGTAGAAATAAAAGCCTAATAAAATGGAATCAGAATTAAGAAGTAAAATAGAATTCGCGTTGGACACTATTCGCCCCTACCTAGAAGCAGATGGAGGCAATGTAAGAATAGTTGAGCTTACAGATGATATGGTGTTGAGGATAGAAATGATGGGCTCATGCGGATCATGTCCAATGTCTTCGATGACTTTAAAAGCTGGTGTTGAGGATGCAATCAAAAGAGCAATTCCTGAAATAACCAAAGTAGAGGCGATAAATCTCACTGTAGCCTAATATAAAAACACTGAATGAAAAAAGGTTTACGGTTTTATCTAAAAGCCACTATTTTCCTAATTGTAGGGATTTTCGCTTTTTCGCCATTATTTAGTCAACAATTCAAAGTTATTGATATTACTGGCCAATTAGGATCAAGTAATAATCACACGCATGACGGCAAGTGCGCACATACCATTTTAGAAGCAAAGCAAGAAAAGGAACTTGGGTATTTTGGTTCTAAGCAATACTTTGAAAATTGGATTGACCAAAAAATAGAGACCCGTAGATCAAAACCTCAGGTATTAGCAAAAACAAATCAAGAGGTTCGTCTAATTCCAATAGTTGTTCATATTATTCATAACGGTCAGGCAGAAGGTGTAGGGCCAAATGTTCCAGAAAGCCAGATAATTGAACAAATCAGAATTCTTAATGAAGATTTCCGAAGACTTAATGCGGATGCTGTTAATACTCCGGAAGAATTTTTACCTGTTGCAGCAGATTCTAATATAGAGTTTGTGCTTGCTAAGCAAGACCCAGACGGTTTACCCACGAAGGGAATAGTACGGATTCAAGGTCCAAAAAACAATTACAATCCAGAAACAGACGCTACGTTAATAGGTCAGCTTACTCAATGGGATCCCAATGAATATTTGAATTTATACGTTGTCCCATTAATCAGCCCTTATATTGGATATGCTTCTTTCCCAATATCTGATTTACCTGGCCTTAATTCCCCTCCTACTTCAAGTATTACTGATGGTGTAACCATAGACTATCGTTTTTTTGGGATTGGAGGAAGTGCAATTTCAGCTTCATTGGGAAGAACTGCGACACATGAAGTAGGTCACTATTTTGGGTTGAGACACATTTGGGGTGATGGAGGCTGTGGTGTTGATGATTTTGTAGAAGATACTCCCTTACAAGATGCTTCAAACAATAGCTGCAGCCCTAATATAACGCGTCAAAGCTGCGGTTCAAATGACATGATTCAAAACTACATGGATTATACTCCTGACGCCTGTATGAATATCTTCACAAAAGGTCAAGTTGATAGATTCAATGTTGTTTTAGAAAATAGTCCAAGGAGAGTAACTCTTGTAAATAACCGCGCAACAAGAGAACCAGAATTACTTGATCTCGATTTAGCTATTTCTAAAATAATCACACCCTCTGAATTTGCTTGTTCTCCAACGATCAGTCCAGTTATTGAAGTTTTAAATGCTGGAAACAACAGATTGACTTCTGGAAGAGTAGAGATGATTATCAACGGAAACCTGATAGAAAACAAAAGATTTACTTTTGATATTGAAACTGGAGAAAAAGCTACTTTAACTTTTAGAGATTTCGATCTAATCAGTTCGGGAACTACAGTTGAATTCAAAATCACTGAAGCTAATGACCAGCCTGATATGAATAGTGGGAATAACTCTAAAAGTTCAAACCCAATACTTCAGGATGAAATCTCCTTACCATTTATCTTTGACCAAAACAATTTCCCTGGAGTCTTTACCGTTGAAAACCCAGATGAACAATTCACTTGGGAAACAAAAACTCTTTCTATTTCAGGTGTTAGTCAACCTTTGATTTCTGTTTCTAATTATGAATATCAAGCTCCTGGTGAGTTAGATTTTTTCATTTCACCAATTATTAATCTTGCTGAATACCCAAATGCCCAGATCGTGTTTGAGTTAGCTTATGCTAATTATGGTCAACCAGGATTTGAAGATCAATTGATCGTAGCCGTATCTCAGGATTGCGGAAACAGCTTTGACCTAGCAGATGCTACATACAAAAAATTCGGACAAAGCCTTGAAACCAGTAATGCAACCTTAGATGAGTTTATTCCTAGTACTTCATCTCAGTTTAGAACTGAAATTGTCAACTTAAATGCATTTAAGGACCTTGGAACAATACGTTTCGCGTTTATCAATCAAAATGGATATGGAAATAATATTTATATCCGAAATATCAGAATTTTACCTAATGAAGAATTTAGATATGATTTGACTATCAACGAATTAGTTACTCCTACCCCTATCGGAAATGGAACGCATGACAATGAAGTATTCTTATTGACAAACACCGGAAACCTTCCTGTTTCTAAATTCTTATTCTCAAGATCTACGAATAGTTCAGGTTTTCAAACGTTCTTGGCAACTGGTGCAGAAGTTCAACCTGGTGAAAGTTTTACGCTTTCCGGTTCAAAAACAACCAGGCTTGGTAAAAACGAATTAGAAATGATTGTTAGCAGACCTAATTTTGACCAAAATGGAATAAATGGAAATTCCTTCACTAGGTATGTTATAGAAGATACGAATTCTATTCCATCACCTTGGAGGCAGAACTTTAATAACTCAGGCAGCATCACCCCTACAAACCAAACTATTAATACCGAGTCTGATTTTACAGCTTGGGAGATTATCCCGGTAACGTCTGGGGAAGGACCAAATAACGTTGCAAGAGTCCAAAATCTTGCAGATGGAAATAGCTACTGGCTGGGAACTTCTATTTTCGATTTAAGCAGTAGAAGTCAAGCTAGTATATTTTTTGATCTGGCAGCAGGTTCTGTTGGTACCGAAACGACCCTGAGTGTTTTGGCCAGTTCGGATGGTGGAGAAAACTATTTTGTAGTTTTGGAAATATCGGGATCTGAACTTTCCACCGTCTCAGTTGGTGAAGCTAACCCAAATAGTATTAATGATTTTGCTCGAAAGTATGTAAACCTAACCGATTTTGCAGGATCTGGTGCTAGTGAAATCAGGCTTGCTTTTGTAGTTTCCGGTGGAACGGAAACAGATAGCCCCATATATTTAGATAATATTGAGCTATTCCTAAGTGCGAATCCGAATCCAGTAATTCCAGCAGAAGGAATGTCTATTCTTTATCCTAACCCTGCTAGGGATGTATTTAACATTGCATTTAATTTAGCACAGTTTGAAGATGTTAATATTCAAATTATATCGAGCGCAGGAATGGTTGTTCAGGATTTAAACTATCCGGGCACTTTAAACCAAACATATTCATTTAGTACAGAATTATTCTCAAAAGGAGTCTTCATTATTAAAATCACAAGCAATACAGTCCAAGAAACCAGACGTTTAATAATTAATTAACTTGTTTTTAAGCCGAAGTTCATTCTTCGGCTTATTTTTTGTCGAGGAATTAGCTGGTTTAAGGGAATCTCAGCGTTGTAGGGTTTGAAATTCCCATGTATCTTTAGCTATCGTAACAATCTAAAATGAGCTCATTCAATTATTCTTTAAAGAAAGTATTAATCAATCTCTTCCTTGTAATTGCCCTCTCGGTTTTATTGGGTTTTTTATTCTTAAAACTCTATTTACCAATGTATACAAACCATGGAGAAACAGTTTCGGTACCTGATCTCACTGGCTTCACTTATGAGGAAGGAAAAAGTATCCTGGAAAATGCTAGTTTAGAATATGAGGTTTCTGTAGATTCTGGTTTTAGTACCGAATTAAAACCACTTGCGGTACTAAAGCAATTTCCCGAAGCAAACTCTCAAGTTAAGACTGGAAGAAAAATTTATCTGACCTTGAATGCCAGGAATGCTCCAATGCTTAGAATGCCGAATTTGGTAAATACTCCTTTAAAAAATGTTCAGGAGATTCTTTCCAATATGGGCTTAGAAAGAGGAGATATTGTATACGTTCCAGATATAGGAATCAACGTAGTTTTAGAGCAAAAATATAGAGGTGTAGATGTGCCGGAAGGCTTTGAGATTCCGAAAGGTGCTAAAATTGATTTAGTTGTGGGAGATGGAATGGGTAATCAAATCCTTGAAGTTCCCAGCCTATCAGGAATGGATGAAATAGATGCGGAATTTTTGATTTTAGGTTCAGGACTCAGAGTCGGAAATAAAAACTTTATTGAAAATGACACAGTTCCTCCAGGAAAAATATTCAAGCAAATCCCTGGAGCCGGCACGCAAGTAAAGACGGGAGAGCTGATAGAAATATGGATTTCTAAAGAAAATTTTTAATTGAATGGGCAATAGCCTTCACATAATCAGAGCACTGCTTTTTATACTTACTATTGGATTAGTCTCGGATTCTTATGCTCAAATTGTAGAGTTTTCACCAATTCATCGTGTAAAAACACCTGAATATTCAGTCTTCAATAAAAAGGAACTGCGGGTCCAAAATGGAAATGTAGTTCCATTTTGGGATGATTTTTCTTTAGGAATTGATACTCTTAAATGGGACTTGGAAGGAGTTTCTTATACTGAGACGATTGGAATTGATCCACCATCCATAGGCCAAGTATTATTTAATGGGGTAGATTCAAATGGAAAGCCCTATTCTTTATCTCAAAGAGACATTGGGGTTACGGATATATTAATCTCTAAAAGTTTTGACCTTTCAGATCAATCTTCAAACTCTTTATTCTTGAGCTTTTTCTGGCAAGCAGGTGGCAAAGCTGAATATCCGGATAGTAATGATCAGTTTTCCCTACAGTTTTTAAGCGAGGATAACAATTGGATTACCGTTTGGTCTCGAATTGGTGGCATTGAAGAAGATAGATCCAAGTTTACTCAAAGTATCGTGCAGGTGACTCCTGAATTTCAACATGATTCTTTCCAGTTCCGATTTATTGCAGATGGACGACAGGCGGGGCCATTCGATAGCTGGATACTGGATTATATTTATTTGAATTATAATAGATCAGAAAGTGATTTAGATTATAGAGATAGAAGCCTAACTCAGGTCAACCTGGTAAGTCTGGGAGATTTTGGAGCTTACCCATTTGAACTATTTGAAAATAATCAGGAAGAACTTTGGAGTAGCGTACAAAACCAATTTTATAATCTAGAAAACAGGTTTCGAGCTATGGAATATTCTATTTCGGTTAGGGATACCTTAACTAATTCAACTTTTTTAATTAATCAAAATACGCCATTTAATCCAGTTCCTAATTCGAAGGAAAGAAGGAGTTTCAGTAGTAATGAGTTTGACGAAGTCCCTCTACCAACTGGAGAATCAACTTTAGAATTTTCGACTTCATTGACTACAGGCGATACTAGATATTTTGAATTTAATGGTAATGACACCACCTTTTTTTCAAGTGTTGATTACAGAATAAATGATACAGTCAAATCCTATTTTCCCTTACAGGATTATTTTGCTTATGATCATGGGTCTGCAGACTACGCAGCAGGAATTAACCAAAAATCTGGGATGCTTGCTGCCAAATACGATACCCCCGAAGAAGTTTATATCGAAGGCATCTCAATTAATTTCACAAATCCAAATCAGGCTAATCAAGCGATAGATATTATTGTTTGGAAAGATTTGGAAGAAGGTCCGCTTTATAGAAGCGAAGAATTGATTCCTGTTAAAGAGGCTGGAGAGGAGTTTTTATATTATCCCCTAGATACCAATATTAAAGTCAATGGTGAATTCTATATCGGCTATGCCCAATTCACAAATGATTTTATACATGTAGGTTTAGATAAATCAAATGATCAAGGGGATAAATTATTCTACAATGTGGCAGGAGCTTGGGCACAAAATGAAGAGGTGAAAGGATCGATGATGATTCGTCCACATGTCTCTTTAACTCAACCTTTCGAAGAAAGTATTACTCCAGGTGCAAGATTAAAATTTTATCCAAACCCCGTTGAAAAGTTCCTTAATATAGAAGGTAGTTTTAGCGGAGTTCGAATTTTTGACTCTTTTGGAAGAGAGATTTTTCTACAAAGAGAGACTAGTCAAGAAGGGGAAATTATTAATTTTACGGGACAGCGGCCCGGCATTTATCTCATCAATATAATTTCGGAAGCTGGTTTAGAATCAATAAGAATATTAGTCAGATAAAATCATGGAAGATATTAATGTAAAAGAGCTCAAAGCGAGACTTGACAAAAATGAAAAATTTGTATTCATAGATGTTCGAGAAGAATGGGAATATGAAGACGAAAATCTGGGAGCGATAAATATTCCTTTGGGAGATTTACAAAATAGATTGGATGAAATCGAAAAATATAAGAATGAGGAAATTGTTGTTCATTGCAGATCTGGAGCAAGGAGCGGCAATGCAAAAAAGTTTTTAGAATCTAAAGGGTTCGCAAAAGTCCGAAATGTTTTAGGTGGAATAATGGCCTATAATGAATTATAAACTCCCAATTGGGAGTTTTTTTTATGTAAATAAAAATGGTCTAGGAGAAAAACTAATTAAGAATATCAAAATTGCTATCCAACCTAAAACTTTTCTCATGGGGCTTAATTCTTTGTATCCAGAGACTTCCGGATGTCTAAGCCCCATCACTCTTCCCAATAAGAAAGCAAAAAACAACCAACCTTGATAGCCTTCCCATTCTGGTTTAAAAAAGGCGATTGCATACTGGGTGGCAGCCAAACTTAAAACTAATGTCAATTTATTCTGTGTCGATAAAGCTGACCTACTGTAGCATAAATATAAATAGCCAACGTACAATGGTATTCTTAAGAGCAAATCGTCAAAAGGGAGGTAAGGATTGATAAACCCTAAACCTGCGTATCCAACGAATCCAGTAAAAGCAATCAGAGAAACTGTTTGATGATGTTTTGGGAAAAGCCCAAATATGACATGCCCGCCATCCAACTGGCCTATGGGCAAGAGATTTAATGCAGTAAAAAACAAAGCTAAATAACCTGCAAAAAGAAAAGGATAATGTATTACTTCTGACATAGATGGCATTCGCTCCGGGTCTGCAAAGACTTCGCCCAGAGACCAGAAAAGAAAATTATTCCCTAAATCAAAGTCCAATACTTCCTCACCATAGCCTTCAAAATTAGGATCTGCATATTCCGGGTGAACTTGATAGATATAGTCCGCAGGAGGCAAATTAGAGAAACCATAAATTAATAAACCTAGGGCAACGACAAAGCCGGCAAGGGGACCGGCAATTCCAATGTCAAAGAATTTTTTTCGACTATTAACCAATCCTTTCATTCTTATTACGGCTCCAAAAGTCCCGATAGAGGGAATTCCAATAAAGCCAAGCCAAACTGGAATGAAAAAAGGTAAGGTACATTTTACTTTATGATACATGGAAGTGAAAAAATGTCCCAATTCATGAATTAATAATATTCCAATAAAAGGAATTGAAAATGCAGTGGCCTTCCAAAAATCATCCAAAGAGAGGAATTGATCGTCAGATGCTAAAACTGATTTACCCAAAACCCACTCCCCTCCTGCCAAAGTTGCAGTAATGAGAGTAAGAACAAATAAAAGACCGTGAACTAAATATTCTTTTTTGCTATACATGCTTCAAATAATCAAAAATAACATGAGGTCCTGTCACATGAACAGCTTGAATTCCAACTGAAGCTGCTCCTTTAACATTTGCTTCCAAATCATCAAAGAATACTACCCGTTCAGGCTTTGCCCCTAATTGATCGAGCATAGTTAAATAAATTTCCTGAGAGGGTTTAGATAATCCCATTTCGTGACTTAGAAAAACGTGATGAAAAAGTGGATCGAAATTTTTTAGCTCAAAATCTTTGTTTAACATTTTATAAACCGCATCTATATGAATCTCATTCGTATTGCTCAATATACCCAGAGTGTATTTATCTTTCAATTTGGCAATTAGATCTATTCTTTCAGAGGGAATGTTTTTCAAAAGTGAATTCCATAATTCATCAATTTTCTCATCATTCCAGTCTTGTTGAAAAAAATCTCTCACTTCATTTCTAAATGTGATAGAATTTATTTCCCCTTTCTCATATTTTTTATGAAAATCGGTTAAATAAAATTGTTCAGTCTTATCTTGATGATTTTCAGGAAGTTCCTTTTTAATTAAATCCAAAGATTTTCTGTAGTCGATATCAACAATTACATTTCCAAGATCAAAAATTAAAAAATCAGCATCAGGACTATTTTTCATGCACAAATAGGGTTGTTTATATTACTTCAAATATGTAACATTGCACTCCCAAAACCAAGGTTTAAGGCTTCATAGAAGTCAAAAAGCAATGGTAATACATTTTGGGCCTATAGCTCAGTTGGTTAGAGCACCTGACTCATAATCAGGTGGTCCCTGGTTCGAGCCCAGGTGGGCCCACAAAGCCATTCGATTATTCGGATGGCTTTTTTTATTTTTATCAATGAATAATTTTTTTGTTTATATCCTTTTCTCTGAATCTCTAAATCGATTTTATACTGGACTTACAACACTTAAAGTTGAAGAACGATTGGAAAATCATTTACATAAAAAATATGCTGGATCGAATTTCACCCAAAAAGCCAATGATTGGACTCTTTTCCATTCAATAAAATGTAAATCATTCTCCCAGGCTAGAAATATCGAATTGCATGTTAAGCGAATGAAATCATCTTCCTATATCAAAAACTTAAAGCTATATCCTGAACTTCAACAAAAACTATTGGATCAGTATAAAAATACCTGACTCTCCCGAAAGCTTTCGGGACAGGTGGTCCCTGCACCGATAGCAATCGGCAGAGCCCAGGTGGGCCCACAAAGCCATTCGATTATTCGGATGGCTTTTTTTATTTTTATCAATGAATAATTTTTTTGTTTATATCCTTTTCTCTGAATCTCTAAATCGATTTTATACTGGACTTACAACACTTAAAGTTGAAGAACGATTGGAAAATCATTTACATAAAAAATATGCTGGATCGAATTTCACCCAAAAAGCCAATGATTGGACTCTTTTCCATTCAATAAAATGCAAATCATTCTCCCAGGCTAGAAATATCGAATTGCATGTTAAGCGAATGAAATCATCTACCTATATCAAAAACTTAAAGCTATATCCTGAACTTCAACAAAAACTATTGGATCAGTATAAAAGTACCTGACTCTCCCGAAAGCTTTCGGGACAGGTGGTCCCTGTACCGATAGCAATCGGCAGAGCCCAGGAAGGCCCACAAAGCCATTCGATTATTCGGATGGCTTTTTTTATTTTTATCAATGAATAATTTTTTTGTTTATATCCTTTACTCTGAATCTCTAAATCGATTTTATACTGGACTTACAACACTTAAAGTTGAAGAACGATTGGAAAAATAATTAAAAAATCTCCTGAGCAAAATTATATAGATTATTCCTCCAAACTGGCCAAGTATGGCCTCCAGGGTACTCCGAATAGGTATAATCCACCCCTATTTCGTCAAACTTCTTCATCATAATCTGGCAATTTTCATAGGCAATATCCTGCTTTCCTCCCATGGCTATCCAAAATGACTTTAGATTTTGATTGATTTTAGAAGCATTTTCTTTCATATAGGCATATTGTGCATCCGCAATTTCTGTCTGTCTAGATGCAATCCAACCTGAACTAAAAACTCCCAAGTAAGAAAACAAATCGGTATTGTTTACGCCTGCATACAAGGTTTGTATTCCTCCCATGGAAAGTCCAGCCAAAGCACGATCTGAAGCATTTGACTTCACTCTGTAATTTTTCTCAACATAAGGAATCAAGCTTTCTTTAAGCTCTCTTTCAAATTGCTTCAGGCCATTATCGATAAAAGCACTGGCTGGCATGTTTCCATCTGCCATCACCACCAACATCTTTTTAGCCTTACCTTCTGCAATCAGATTATCCAGAATCAAATCAGTTTTACCTTGTCTAGCCCAGCCTGCTTCATCTTCTCCTCCGCCATGATAGATATACAGGGTTGGATAGGTTTCAGCAGTATTGGCGTCATAACCCGGAGGCGTGTATATAAAAAACTGTCTCCAGGATCTTAGAGCCGTAGAAAAATATCTAACTCTTCTAACTTCCCCATGTGGCACATTTTTTAATTGATAGTATCCATCTCCTTTAAAAGGGACTTCAATGCCACTGGCATATCGACCCATTCCATAAAATGCTTCACTGGATGGATCTACCACAGCTACCCCATCAATGATCATTGAGTAATAATGGAATCCTTCACTCAAAGAATCAGTCATGACTTCCCAAACACCATCCTCGCCTTTGACCATATCATACTTTCTCCCCAAGTCCAGTTGGATTTTTTCTGAATCAGGGGCTTTGATTCTGAACTTGGCTCTATGATCCGGATAAATCTGTGGGTATTTGGAGTTTCTGATATTAGTTGCGGCAGGAGTTCCAAGAGGACTATATTTATTGAACTTTGATTGATCCACAGGTTTAAAGAGAAGCTGAGAAAACATATACAAGCCATTCTTCCAAACTTTAAAATCATGGCCTCCCGACTCTAAATAATAAATATGGGGAACCTCCTCTTTTATCAAATAGTCGTGAGTTCGCTTACTGAAACTAAGCAATCCATCTTCATCCCCACAGGAAATCCAAAGCACCTTCAAAAGCTCTTTTGCTTTTGCTGGATCCGGAACCAAAACTTCAGGAGCTTTGGTGTTAGGAGCGGAAGAAAATCCTCCAACCCAAGCAAACTTATCCAAGTTCCCCAGTCCAAAATTCAAGGACTGCCCACCTCCCATAGATAAACCTGCAATTGCCCGGTTTTCCCGGTCAGTTAAAACAGGGTATTTCTTTTCTATAAAAGGAATCAAATCATTCAAGAGATCCTTTTCAAAGGTTGCAAATGCCTCCACTTTTTCAGGAGCCATGATATTTCCTGTAGCCCGGTCATCCTTCATCGCGCGACCATTTGGCATGACTACAATCATGGGTTCTAGTTTACCTTCAGCATACAGATTATCCAAAATCACCTCGGGATGCCCTCCTTTCAACCATTCTTTTTCATCTCCTCCAATTCCATGTAAGAGATAAAGTACCGGATACTTGACTTTTTTGGAATAGCCTGGGGGTGTATAAACCAAAGACTTTCTGGTAGATCCAACGGTCTTAGAATTATATTGAATAGAATCAATCTTCCCATGGGGAATGGCGGCTTGAATTTGATCAAAGCCAGCAGGAGCTTCTTTTTCTAATTCTTGGCCAATTGTTGTGCTTGCAAAAAGGCAAAACACAAAAAGTAATTTGAAAAATCGCTTCATAAAGGTATAGGTATATGGGTTTTAAAATTTTAATACACAATTAAGCTTTTATTTTTCTAAGATCTCAATCATCTTTTCTCCATATCGTGAACCAAGCAGACGATATCCAGCTGCCGAAAAATGCAAACCATCTTTTATGGCTTCACATCCTTGAGATGAAATCACATAGGCATTTGGAATGACATTCGACAAGGTGGCAATGATCGGATTCATGCTGGCACATTTTCCGCCTTCTTCTGCACTGACCAATTCACCTGCCAATAGTGGAACCGAATTCGGTTCCAATCCTAAATCCGCCAATAAATTCGCATAGACACCAGCCACTTTGGTTGGCCAGGTTTGATCTCCGGTATTGGATTCACCCTGATGCAGCAAAACCCCTTTAATAACCCCACTTGCTTGGGCCAAATTCCCTAATTCTACCAGTCTTTGGTAAGGATTTCCATCGTATTGAGCGATCATTCCTTTCATCCATTCCGGGGCTGTAGCAGTGTAGGTTTCATAATTGTCTTTATCAAACAACTCGATTTTACAACCTCCAACAGAGACGTTGATAATCCCGATCCGTATGCTATCCGGTAAATTTTCCACCAAAGTTTTCCCAAAGTAATCTCCTGGAGTAATTCCAGTATTACACCTACTTAAAGGAGGTACTGCAGGATACCATTTCCCTTTTTCCCTTGCTAAATCCGGACAATCCACTGCCTGAAGCAATTGAAAACGCTCATTGGGTATGGTATCTTGAGGTTCAAACCGGGCATTCCCTTCCATGTTAGACTGACCAAAACTCAGAAAAATGTAAAAATTAGGGTCTTGACCAAAGCTTTGTATACTTATAAAACAAAGCACTACAACGAAAAAAACTCTTGAAAACATGTCGTATTGGTTTTTTAGGGTTAATTATTTCATGATCAATACATAAGACTTTCCTGACTCAGTAGCCAAATCATATGAATAACCTGCATCCAAAGTCGGCTTTTCCAAATTCGCTTTATCAGAAATCACGGGAGAAGGAGTTTCTTCCACATAGTAAAATGGATTAGGGTTTTCTCCTTTTGCAAGGTTCAAACTCCCTTTTTCTACAGTCATAGCATTAGGAAGGCGAAAACGAAGATTACCTCCTAAATCAGATCTTATTGTAACTCGTTGGATTTTTCCTTCCTTCCAAACCATATCCTCTACCTCAAACCCACCTCTGGCCTTAATGCCCGAAATACTTCCATTTGGCCAGGCATCCGGAAGTGCCGGCAACAAATGCAGTTCACCATTGGCACTTTGGACTAGCATCTCCGTAATTCCGGAAGTACATCCAAAATTTCCATCAATCTGGAAAGGCGGATGTGCATCAAATAAATTATTATATGAACCTCCGCCACCTTGGTTGGTACCAACAGGTGAAAGTTGATTTTGGATCAATTTATAGGCATGATTCCCATCCAAGGCTCTTGCCCACCAGTTCACTTTCCAACCCATACTCCAACCTGTAGAGACATCTCCTCTATGAATCAAGGTGGTTTTGGATGCCTGATATAATTCAGGTGTTCGAAAAGGGGAAATCTGATTGGAAGGAAAAAAACCATACAAATGGGAAATGTGGCGGTGATGATCATTCGGATCATCGATATCTTCCAGCCATTCCTGGAGTTGTCCATGCTGGCCGATATGCATCGGAGGAAGCTGCTTTCTCAACAGCTTTAAGGTATCTTGAAAAGAGGCATCTTTTTTCAATATTTCTGCTGCTTGAATCGCAGTGCTAAAAACGTCAAATACAATTTGATTATCCATAGTCGTCCCTGCATCCAAAGAAGAGCCTCCATGTGCTTGGGGAGCATTTTCTGGAGAGGTTCCTGGGTTGATAACTAACCAACCATTTCGAGGGTCTTTCACCAAGAAGTCAGCATAAAACTGAGCAGCGCCTTTTAAAACAGGATAGATGGATGAAAGGAATTGCTGATCTCCTGTATACAAATAATGCTCCCATAGGTGCTGACTGGTCCAACCTCCTCCTCCATTCCAAATTCCCCAAAATATGGCATCCACAGGACCCGTGATTCTCCAGATATCTGTGTTATGATGCGCCATCCAACCTCTTGCTCCATACATGACTTTAGCCGTTTCTTTCCCGGTTTCAGCCATTTCCTGAACCATTTTCAAGAAGGGCTCATGCAATTCAGAAAGGTTGGTCTTTTCTGCCGGCCAATAATTCATTTGTGCATTGATGTTGATCGTATACTTACTGTCCCAAGGCGGCATCATTTCTTTGTTCCAGATACCTTGGAGGTTGGCTGGTTGTCCTCCCGGCTGGGAAGAAGAAATAAGGAGGTATCGTCCATATTGGTAATACAAGGTTACCAATTGAGGATCATTGGTATTTCTAAAATTCTTTAAACGTTCGTCGGTAGGAAGCTTTGAAGCTTTTGATTCACCCAAATCCAAAGTAACCCGATTGAAATAGTGCTGATAAGCTTTGAGCTGATCTGTCTTTAATACGTTATAAGACTTGAAAAAAGCCTTTTCCATATAACCCGCAGCCCTACCATGTTCGTTACCTGAGAGATCATCGTAGCGATTAAAATTAGAAGCAATAGAAATATAAATCGTGGCCTCATCGGCATCCTTCACAACCAAGGCTGTATCTGTATGATTGAGTGAACCTCCTTTTGTTTGAATCTTTATTAACCCCTCAAAATTGACTTTTCCTGGAACTCCTTCATGATCTGAAGTTGTTCCAGTCAGGATCAACTCATTGGAAGTATTGGTCCTAATAGCTGACTTTTGATGCGGACTGGTAAATGCTGCACTAAATGAAATCATTCCCGGCTCACTGGCATTTAACTTCACCGCAATTATTCGATCAGGAATCGAAGCAATCGCCTCTCTAGTATAGGTCACTCCATTAACGGCGTAACTTGTTATCGCAACCGCATGGGCAATATCTAATTCCCGGTAGTAATCCTCATACTCGGAATGACCTACCATAGTGATCTCTAGATTGCCAACAGGCTGAAACATCTGCCCGTTGGATTTCTTAGTCTGGATCATTTTGGATGCCAGCAACTCCGCTTCTTTTTGTTTTCCCTCAAAAATCAATTTCCGGATTTCCGGTAGGGCATTCAATGCATCAGGATTATCATTTCGGTTTGGACTACCTGACCAAACCGTGTGTTCATTGAGTTGGAGAATTTCAGTTTCCACATTTCCATAAACCATGGCTCCCAATCTTCCATTCCCGATAGGTAAAGCATCTGTCGAGACTTTTCCAGCAGGCTGTTTGTACCAAAGCTTGAGGTCTTGCTCTTTCTGGGAAAATGCATGTAAGGAAATGAATATCAAAACGAAAAAAATCAATTGTTTCATGAGGGGAAATTTTGGGTTTTAGATTTATTTTTAAATTAAGAAAAAGAGTCCATCAAACGCTGACCCTAAGCGCCTTATTTCGGGTACATAATTCCCCAAAAATAATTTCCATTATTATAAAGATCACTTTTTCTTCAAGGTTTGGGCTGTTTTACAATCTGGCATTCAGCTTGGATTATCAACAATGTAATTATTTGAAAACTAAACCACTAAAACCATGAGTTCTCTTTTATATTTTATTGCTGTAATCCTTCTAATAGGATGGTTAATCGGAGTATTTGTCTACAGTGTATCGGGTCTGATCCATGTCTTACTTGTGCTTGCTGTAATAGCTGTATTATTTAGACTGATAGGAGGCCGATAAAACCCCAACCAAAATAAAAAAGAAAAAGGCAGAGAAACTCTGCCTTTTCTACTTTATAAAACCCAATCTAATTAATATTAAAAATTAAATCTTGCAGATAACAGATAGATCTGCGTTTCCCTTTTTGAGTAAAAATCTTGAGAAAAGGAATTAGTCAATGAACTCCCGGCAAATCTCCTGGTATCAAAAATATCTCTCGCACTGAAGGTTAAACTTCCCTTACCTTCAAAAAATGATTTTTGCAAACTCCCATCAAAATAATATTGTGCTAAATCTCTTCCCTGAGCTTCAATTTCAGGAGATTCGTAGTTTCCTACTAATTGGAAATTTATACCCCAAGGCAGTTTAAAGTCCTGGGTCATTTTTACATTCCAAGAAAATCCAGAGTTCGTGAATTCTTCGCCAATATTTGAACCGTCCACAGCAATTTGAAATAGCGTAAGACCTCCATTTAGAGAATACCAGTCATTAATCTCACTTGTCGCGATAAATTCAACTCCATAAGACTGAGAGGAAAGCAAATTGTCTGGTTGCGAATAAGATATGCCATCCTCAACCAAAGTGATGAAATCCATCTGTCCATTTACTTTTCTGTAGAAAAGATTAGTTGTGAAACTTGACTTATCGAAATTTGCTAAATGCCCTAACTCAAATGAATTGATCATTTCTGGCTCTAACTCAGGATTTCCTCTTCTCACATTCAAACTATCCGTAATATCAGGGAAAGGGTTTAACCTCCAGGCTCTTGGCCTATCAATCCTTCTACTGTAAGTTATTTTTAATGCGTGGTTCTCATTCAGGTTATATAAACCCTGTACACTTGGGAATAAATTGAAATAAGATTGATCATTTGATTCATTGGTGTTTGCCAGATAGGTGTCGACTTTAGTCAGCTCACCCCTTAGACCTAGTGCATATTCAAACTTTGGATTGGATTGAGAAAAGACAAAATATCCCGCATGGATTTGATCTTTATAAATAAACTGATTGCTTATCGCTGGATCATTTACAAATTCCTGAGATCCTTCTTCAAACCTTAGATATTGATAATCATTGTCGAATTTACGGATGGTTGATTTCAAACCTGTTTCAAACTTTCCAGATTCCAAAGGACGAATATAGTCCGCTTGTAAAACCGAAATATTTCTGATTTCGTCGGTGAAAGCCTTTTCTTTTCCTGTTAGATTTTCAGGATTTGGATTTTTACTGTTGTTAAAAATTTCAATGTTTTGGGTTTTGTATTGATTTCTAAAAGAGTGACTTGCAGAAGCTCTGATTAAATGTCCTTTTTCTTTAAATGAATGCTCAAAAATTAAAGCATTATCAAATCCATCATCTGTTTCATTCTCAGAATTTCTCCTGACATAATTAAATAAATTATCCTGTTTGATTTGTTCTGCATACAAAGTGTTCGTTTGCCAATTTTCACTGGACTGGAAAACACCTTCATAGCTCAAAATATTATTTCCAAAATAATAATCTGCTCCATAGTTAAGATTATGTCCTATATCATGATCAGTATTATCTGTATTCTGAACCAGCGACTCATTATCTTCAAAAAGTATTCTTGTGGATTCACGCGTTCCTATGCTTTTCCAATTCCTATAATTATATCCAGCATAGGTATTTAGCTTCAAACTTCTGTGACTAATTCTACCACCTAAATTTGTTCGGTTTCTTGTACCATATGTTGCTTCCAGACCTCCATGTGTACCAAGCTCAAGACCTTTTTTTAAAACAATGTCTATAACTCCTGCTTCAGCTTCTGCATCGTATCTAGCATTTGGGTTATTTATTACGCGTATTTCTTCTACTGCACTCGCAGGTAGTTGATCAAGATTATTGGTCAAAGATGAGTTTCTACCATTAATTAAAATATTTGTTCCTGAGCTACCTCTAAGAGAAACTGATCCGTCTTCACTTACCGAAATGGATGGAGTATTTCTTAACACATCTAATACGGTACCACCTGTATTTGCCAAATTATTTTCAGGAGTAATTGTTATTCCTTCCATGGTCGTCCTTACAGGCATCTTTGAAGTTTCTACTACTACCTCTTCCAAACTTTGATTTTCCCTTGCTAATTGAAGTGTTCCGAGATCTACTGCGCCAGAAACTTCAATATTGGAAATAATCAAATCTGAATAACCTAGAAAAAAGGCTTTGAAATCATATTCACCGGAGTTCACCAGCAAAGAAAAACGTCCATTTTCATCCGTATCTCCAAAAATCTCCGGAGAACTAGAATCCGAATCCTCAAAAAGTGCTACTTGTACAAAAGATAATGGTTTCTCCGATTCTGAATCCAATAGAACTCCAGAAACCGTTGATTTTTGGCCATAGGAATTATGGATAACCAAAAAAAGGCATAGCGTTAAAAACAGAAAAATTTTTGGATTTGATTTCTTCATTGAAACAGTTGGTTTATTAGTTATAACCAATTTTACCAAATGAATCTGAATGAAATTTGAAGTTGGTTAAGAAAGCAGAATTTTTGCAGTATGAATTTCGCCTTTGGAGGAATACATGAATAATAATCCATAGCTTTTACAAATCTGATTCACTATGGAGAGCCCTAAGCCTATGGATTCAGGTTTATCGCTTTCTTTCTGAAACCGTTGCAAAAGTTCTTCAGGATTTTTCTTTAATGGTGTACCTGAATTTTCAATTTTTAAAAACTTACTCGTCAATTGAATTTTTACCCACCCTCCTTTTTGGTTATGCTTCACAGCATTCCCAATTAAGTTTTGAATTAATATTTCGGCAATAAATGGATGAATAATAGCAAATACATTGTTTTCAACATCTTTTTCAAGGGAAAGATTACTGACCGAAATTAATTCTTCTGCCATTTCGATATTTTTCAGCAAAATTTCAGATAGGTTAACCTTACTAGGAGTTTCAAATTCATTATTTTCGAGCTTTGCCAATAAACTAAGGGATTTTACAATTCGCTGAATCCGCTCGTTATTTTGATAGGCCGAATGAATTAAATGCGCTTGTTCTTCAGTGATTTCTTCATTCATCAAATGCTCCAATTTTCCTCTGACTACAGAAGCCGGGGTTTGAATTTCGTGCGAAATATTCTCTGAAAATTCCTTAATCTGCCTATAATCCTTCAATAGTTTTTTTGACATACGCATCAAAAAATCATTGAGTTGGTCAAACTCTTTAATTTTGCTTTTTTCAAATATGAAAGGTTCGTTTTGAGAAAAATTGAAATCTTGAATTTTACTTAAAGAATATTGAAATGGACGAAATATTCGATTTGAAATTCCTCTTAAAAACAAGACGATAAAAGCTAATTGTAAAAGAAAAACCACCACCATAGTAAATACAACGGTCTCTGTGATATCATCTGTCTCCACCAACAAATTGAAATAGGAAATCCGATAATGTTCCCCATCTATTTTAAATGATTTACTGGCTTTGAGTTGCTTTACTTTTTTATCATTCGGCTCATGAAATGCCAAGGTATCCCTTAAATACAATTCTTCTTCTAGTCTATCAAATGGAATAATTTCTATTTCTAATCTTCCGTTAACCAAACTTTGGTAAGGATTACCACTTCGGATCTGATCGGCTACCGAATCAACTTGTCTATCGAGTTCTCTACCCATTTCAAATTCAATCTCAGAATCAATTTTTAGGTAAATAAAAAACCCTCCTATAAGAAGCCCTGCAAGAGTCAGTATTAAATATACAAATGTGATGATGTTAATGAGTTTCATATCGTATTCTCATCAAACTTATACCCTAAGCCATAAACGGTCTTAAGATAGTCTTTCCCTCCTGCTCCGCAGATCTTCTTTCTAAGGTTTTTCATGTGCTGATAAACAAAATCAAAATTGGCCAAATTATCGGTGTAATCTCCCCACAAATGTTGGGCGATGGCTTCTTTACCTAGCACTCGGTTTTTATTGGTCATTAGGAATATGAGTAGATCAAACTCTTTCTTGGTCAAATCAAGATAATTCCCGTTGACAAAAGCCTCAGAAGTGGTAAGATTAATAGAAATCTCCTTGATTTGGATTTCATCTGAACCGTCCAACTTCGATCTTCTATAGATTGCTTTTAACCTTGCCAATAATTCAGATAAGTGAAAAGGTTTGGGTAAATAGTCATCTGCTCCTTGATCTAATCCCTTAATTTTATCATCTAGCGCCCCTTTTGCTGAAATAATAAGAACATTGGGAGAACTTTTTCTAGATTTAATTAACTCTAAGAGTGACAATCCATCCCCGTCAGGAAGCATTAAATCCAACAGAACGCAATCGTAAGAGTAGGATAAAAGTTTGTCCTCTGCGATGAATAAGGAATTGGCAGTTTCGCACAGAATTCCCTCATGATCTAAATATCTTACTACGTTTTCTGCAAGTTCTGAATTATCTTCGATAAGGAGAATTTTCATTTAACTAAGAATAAAATAAGGTTCAATAACTCAAATTGAAATTGATGAGATACTCTGAAGCAATTTTGAAGTTCAGTTTTTAAAATGAGTTTCAAGCTAAGAAAAACGTAACTATTTTATTCCCAACTTATTAAATATTGGCAATTTTCCAGATTGGACGTAACTGGATTTTTTTCAGAATAATTAAAGATACAAAATTGGGAAAAGGAATATTTTACTACATTTGCATCCGGTTCTGAAGCATTGGTCATAGACTTAAGCATCAATCTAACCACGGGGCATAGCCTCGAAAGCTTTCGGGGTAAACTCCGCTAAAAACGTTAATCTATTTTGATAACAAACTTTAGCCTTTAGTCCCGATCGTTTTAAACACCTCGGGGTGTAGCGTAGCCCGGTATCGCGCCTGCTTTGGGAGCAGGAGGTCGTAGGTTCGAATCCTGCCACCCCGACAATTGCCAGCAAAAAAAGTGCTGGCATTTTTTATTTTCAGACAGAATTTATTTAGATCCAATTTGAAAAATCCTGTTTCCAGAAGAATTATCTGCATTTCACAAGAAAAAACCCCCATTCAAAACGATTCTTCTGAGTTTATAGGGTATTTTTTACTTTCTTCGGGTTCAAAATAAACCCAAGATTTAGAATTCTTGTAAGATTTAGAAGTTTACCAATCAAAAATGAAAGAAATTGTAGAAGCAATTAATGCTGTAGTTTGGAGTGATGCCTTGATCCTTTTGTGTTTGGGGGCTGGGATATATTTTTCTTTTGTGACCAAGTTTCTTCAAGTCACCTATTTCAAAGAAATGATCCAACTTCTATTCAAAGGTGAATCATCCGAAAAAGGAGTTTCTTCATTCCAGGCTTTTGCGATTGCCATTTCCGGTAGAGTTGGGACAGGAAATATCGCCGGTGTGGCAACAGCTATCGCAATGGGAGGTCCTGGAGCTATTTTCTGGATGTGGGTGATTGCTTTTTTAGGCGCGGCATCTGCATTTGTAGAATCGACTTTAGGACAGATTTATAAAGAAGTAGATCACGGAGAATACCGCGGGGGACCTGCATACTATATAGAAAAGGGACTTGGCATTAAATGGTATGCAATTTTATTTGCTTTTGCTACAATTCTCGCGACGGCCTTATTTATGCCTGGTGTGCAAAGTAATAGTATCGCATTGAGTGTTGAGAACGCATTCGAAATTCCTGTCATGTATACAGGAATTATCGTGACTGGCTTTCTCGGTTTAATTATCCTTGGTGGTGTCAAACGAATCAGTAAAGTAGCAGAGGTGGTTATTCCATTTATGGCAGCAGCATATATTTTAATGGCCATCACAATTATATTGATGAACATTACAGAGGTTCCTTCAATTTTTGCATTGATTATAAAATCAGCAATGAACCTTGAAGCTGCATTTAGTGGGGTTTTTGGGATGGCTATCGCCTGGGGAGTTAAAAGAGGAATTTATTCAAATGAGGCAGGTCAAGGTACTGCACCCCATGCTGCATCCGCAGCCGAAGTATCTCATCCAGTAAAGCAAGGGCTTGTTCAGGCATTTTCTGTCTATGTAGACACGATTTTCGTTTGTACCGCGACTGCACTGATGATTCTTTTTACAGGGCAATACAATGTACTAAATCCTGATGGTGGATTTATTGTTGAAAACCTTCCAGGTGTTTCGTTTGGTCCAGAATACACACAATATGCAGTGGGAACTCATTTTCCTGCTTTAGGAAAAGGCTTTGTTGCTGTATCCTTATTGTTCTTTGCTTTTACCACCATTATGGCCTATTACTACATCGCGGAAACTAACCTTAGTTATCTTCTTAGAAAATCAAATAACGGTTGGGCTATTTGGGTACTTAGAGTTGCAATTTTAGCCTCTACATTTTATGGTTCTATTAAAACTGCTGCTCTTGCCTGGACCATGGGTGATATCGGAGTTGGAATGATGGCGTGGCTCAACGTCATAGCCATACTTCTCTTGAGAAAACCAGCCATGAAAGCATTTAAAGATTATAAAAAGCAGAAAAAAGCAGGAAAAGACCCTGTGTTTATCGCGAAAGAAGCAGGAATTGAAAATGCAGATTTCTGGAAATAGAAAAGAGTTAATTTATACCATAAAAAGGCCGTCAAGTTACTTGTCGGCCTTTTTTTGTGTTTCTAACACTAGTATGTTTTCTATTAAATAATTAGATACATAAAGCATAAACACTAATTTCTACAAAGATTCCTTCTCAAGTACTTGCTAATAAATCGATATCTTTAATAAAAATCATAATTCCTAAAACAAAGAATAACCATGAAAAAGAAAGTATTAGTAACAGGAGTTTCAGGCTTTGTAGGTCAGCATTGTGCTGTTGAACTCCTTAAGCATGGTTATCATGTGAAAGGTTCTCTCCGGGATTTATCAAAAGGAGATAAAATAAAAGAAGCAATTAGTAAAGTTGTTGATCCAAAAGACCAGCTTGAATTTTGTATTCTGGATTTGACCAAAGATGAAGGATGGGAGGAAGCAATGAAAGGCTGTGAATTTTTACTTCACGTGGCATCACCTTTTATTTTTAAACAAACCGACGATGAAAATGAATTAATTAAACCTGCTGTCGATGGGACGCTCAGAGCTTTGAAAGCTGCTCAGAAGTCTGAAGTAAAACGAGTGGTTTTAACCTCATCGATTACTGCTATGAGTGGTCACATGTATAGCGGGGAATTCACTCCAAATGATTGGACTGATTTAAGCGATAAAAACTTGAGTACCTATACACGAAGTAAAACCATTGCAGAAAAAGCAGCTTGGGATTTTTATAACAACCAGAAAACCGGTCATAAAATTGAATTAGTTGTGATTAATCCAGGAGGTATAACGGGGCCTACACTCACAAATAATTTGGAGGGCACAAGTATGGATACACTAGTCCAACTGATTACCGGTAAAATGTCCATGATTCCTGATGTCTCTTTCCCTATGGTGGATGTAAGAGACGTTGCAGCACTTCATGTTCAAGCATTAACTAATGAATCAGCAAATGGAAAGCGCTTTATCGCTGCTTCAAAACAACCTGTTCATTACATGGATATAGCAAAAATGCTGAAAAATAATGGATATGATAAAGTAAGTACCAAGAAAGCTCCTCTATTTTTATTGAAAATGATTGGGTTCGTTAATAAAGAAGTAAAGGCACTGCTAACGCTGATTGGAAAGCATCTTTCTGCAGATAATAGTCAAACCATTTCAGTATTTAATTGGGAACCTATGTCTATGGAAAAGTCAGCGCTTGATATGGCTAAATCTGTAGAAATAGCTTTAAACAAGAAATACTCAAAAGGCTAAACTTCCTACTTAGTTAAACCTTATTTCGGTAAAGGAAATACCAAAACATATTTACCAAATGAAAAATCACTTTACCGGATTTTCTCATTTTTGTTTTCCATCTAAAACGAATCAGATTATTTTGCGGGAATATAAAGTTTGACGCAAAAAATTCTATTTGATGAAAATCCTCATTATCGCTTACCCCAGGGATCTTCATCAATTAATAATCAACAGAATGAGTAAGAAATTAATGATTTTCCTATTTCTATTATTTGGTGTAAACCATGTAAAATCACAAGATCTAGGAGAAATAACAATAGGAATAAAACATTCAATCCACTCCAATATTTTAGATGAAAACAGGGAATATTGGGTAAGCTTACCTGAATCGTACAACGGTATAGAATCATCATACCAGAGCTATCCCGTGTTGATTTTGCTTGATGGGAATGCCCATTTTAGATCAATAACTGGGATGGTAAACTATATGAGTTCTGGATACAATGGAAATAGAAAGATTCCAGAAATGATTGTTGTGGCGATTCAAAATGTAGATCGGGCAAGAGACTTTACTCCTGATAAAATAGTTACAGTTAGAGAGAATAATTTTGGAGGAGGTGACAACTTTTTACGTTTTCTGGAAGAAGAGCTTTTTCCAGTACTGGATCAGGAATACAGAACAGCACCTTATCGAATTCTATATGGACACTCTTTGGGCGGATTATTAGCTACCCATGCCTACATGAAAGAACAAACACTGTTCAACTCATTTATAGCAGTTGACCCAAGCTTTGGTTCTTGGGATGCAGAAACAATGGACAAAAAGCTGGAAGCCTTAACAGAGAAATCATTTAACAGATATTATTATATAGCCACAGCAAATTGGGGCAAAAGAAATATCAGAAACCGCGATCGCCATGTAAGATTATTTGAATCATTGAATAGCAAAGTGGCGGATGAATATCCCGGAAAACTGGAATATTTTGAAAATGAAAATCATGGTTCCGTTCCCGTTATTGCTTTTCATAATGGTATCTCTTCAATTTTCGAAGGATATGGGATTTCCTATCGTGATATTGAAAGCCAAGAACAGCTAAACGAACATTTTCAATCTATTTCAAAACGGTTATCCTGGAATGTAAAACCACCCGAATATCTTGTCAATCAGTTAGGATATAAATTTCTTCGGGGAAATGAAAACGATAAGTCAAAGGCCTTATCTTTTTTTATCTTAAACACCGAAAATTATCCTAAGTCATATAATGCTTTTGATAGTTTGGGTGAGGCCTATGAATCTTTAGGTGATCAGGAAAAAGCAATGGAAAATTATAAAAAATCCCTTCTGCTAAATGCAGATAATGAGCATGCAGAAATGAAAATTAAAAACTTTAGCCAAAGCAAATAAAGAAAGAAGGTCTCGCAATAAGCTATTTTTTACAAGCTTCAGATTCCTTCTCTTGTAGAGAAAAAGTAAAACAGAAATAATGAAGATGAGGCAGTGTTCTATAATTTTTTCTCTCCTTCTAGTAAGTTTCAACTTGTCTGCACAAGTTGATAGTTCCTGGCAGCAAAAACCTCAGATAAATATTTTAGGCTTTGCAGATGTGTTTTATGTATATGACTTTAATCAACCATCAAGCCCAGAAAGACAGCCCTTTTTGTATAATCATAACCGCCACAATGAATTCAATTTGAATTTAGGGTTGGTGAAATTTAACCTGGAACATAAAAAGTATCGAGCAAATCTGGCTTTGCAAACAGGAACATATGCAAATGACAATTATGCTGCAGAACCTGGAGTTCTGAAGAATATTTTTGAGGCCAATGTTGGAATTTCACTTAACAGGGAAAATAGTTTATGGTTGGATGCTGGCGTGCTACCTTCCCATATTGGTTTTGAAAGTGCCATTTCAATGGACAATATGACTTTAACTCGTTCCTTATTGGCTGAAAATTCACCCTATTTTCTATCCGGAGCAAAACTTACTTTCAATCCCAATGAAAAATGGGAACTGGCAGCTTTGATTGTGAATGGTTGGCAACGAATTCAACGATTGGAAGGGAATTCATTGCCTTCTTTTGGAACTCAAATAAAATTTAGCGCATCTGAAAACGTAACTATTAACTGGAGTACTTTTCTTGGAACAGACGACCCGGATAGCACAAGAAGAATGCGATACTTCAATGACCTTTACGGGTTATTTCAATTAACAGAAAAGATCAACTTAATTACTGGTTTTGATTTTGGATTCCAACAAACATCAAAAGGAAATACGAATTATAACCTTTGGTTTAGTCCAATCATTATAGGACAATATAAAATTGACAAAACCTGGAAAATGGCTTTAAGAGCAGAATACTATCAAGATAAAACAGGAATCATCATTCCTACGGACACAGTTAATGGGTTTTTAACGAGAGGTCTTTCATTAAATATAGACTACTCTCCTGTGCAAAATATTGCTTGTAGGCTAGAAGGACGTTGGTTGCACAGCAAAGACCAAGTCTTTGAAACTAAAACCACTTCATCCAACAATAACTATATTATCGGAACATCGATAGCTATCAAATTTTCAGATCGTATTAATAATTAATAAAGTCTGGAGCTTCGTAAATTTTTAGATAGATCGAAACTACACTGATTATTACTTATAATCCCCCATCAAGTTTTTGCTTAATGGGGGATTATTAATTTTTAATTGAATATGTTAATTAATGCCCTTGATCATGTTCATCAGGCTTATAATTCGCTTCTAATTCAGCCAATGTCTTCTTACCATAAGCGATTTTTGTAATCGTCACGTACAATACCGGTACAAAGAAAATTGCCAAGAATGTTGCCGCGAGCATTCCTCCAATCACGGTCCAGCCAATGGTCTGTCTTGCTACTGCTCCTGCTCCATTTGATAGCGCCAATGGAACAACTCCCAAAATAAAGGCAAGAGACGTCATGATAATAGGCCTTAATCTCAATTTAACTGCTTCCAGCGTAGCTTGAATTAAAGGCATCCCTCGATCCACGCGGTCCTTGGCAAATTCAACAATCAAAATCGCATTCTTCGCTGCCAATCCGATTAAGGTAATCAGACCAATTTGAGCATAAACATTATTATCCAATTTTGGTAAAAAGTGTAACGCCACGATCGCTCCAAATGCTCCTAAAGGCAAAGCAAGAAGTACAGAGAATGGAACAGACCAACTTTCATATAAAGCTGCCAACAAAAGTGAAACCAACACTATTGCTAAAATGAAGATCAAAATTGTGCTATTTCCAGAAGAGAGTTCCTCTCTACTCAAAGCAGAGAAATCATAACCATATCCAGCTGGTAAAACCTGAGCCGCCACTTCCTGAAGTGCAGTCAATGCCTGTCCACTACTATAACCTGGAGCAGCATTTCCATTGATTTCTGCAGATCTGAACAGGTTGTAATGCGAAATTACAGAAGCATTCTCCACCACTTCATAACTTACCAAAGCCGAAAGCGGAACCGACTCACCTTTTGAATTGATTACATAATACTGTTTCAAATCCTCAATTCCAGATCTGTAGCTGGTATCTGCTTGCGCTACTACTCGAAAGTTCCGGCCATACTTTGTAAAGTCGTTGACATAAGTACTTCCCATGTTATTTGACATGGTACTGAAAATATCTGTCATTTGAATCCCAAGTTTTTTCGCTTTTTCACGATCTACTGTGATATGGTAACCTGGAGTTTTTGCATTAAAGAAACTGTAAGCCATAGCTATTTCAGGTCTCTGATTCACTGCAGCCAAAAATTGCCCCATCACTTGTTCAAATTCATTGACATCACCTCCACCACCTCTTTGTTCCAACATAAAACTGAATCCTCCTGTTCTGCCTAAACCGGGGATTGCTGGAGGAGGTACGACAACGATATTCCCATCTTTAATACTTTTGAACTTTTCATTCAATTGAGCAATCAATCCGAAGAGTTGTTTGGAAGGATCTTTTCTTTCAGACCAAGGATCCATTTGAATAAAGAAAGTAGCTGAGTTAGACTTGAATGAGAAGTTTATCACATTCAAACCACCTATACCAGTGACATGATTAACACCATCTGTGTTTTGAATGAGATCACTCATTTGCATCATTACTTCTCTAGTGCGACTAGTAGATGCACTTTCCGGAAGTTCCAAAGTTATATACAGTCTTCCTTCATCTTCTGTAGGCAAGAACCCAGTTGGTTTTGTTTGGAATAACCCAAAAGTTCCTACGAAAATACAGATCAAAATAATCAACACAAGAGGTGCCCTTTTGATAGATTTCTTCACACCTGAGGAATAGGAATTAGTAGTTCTTTCAAACCAATTATTGAACTTAAAGAAAAATTTATTTAGTCCTTTTCCTTTTTCATTTACCTCGGATGGCTTCAATAATAGCGTACAGAGTGCCGGAGTCAAGCTCAGAGCAATGAACGCCGAAATCAACACAGAGATTGCAATCGTGATGGCAAATTGCTGATACATTCTACCTACGATCCCCGGAATAAAACCAACTGGAATAAAGACCGCACTCAAAATTAAAGCAATGGCAATTACCGGAGCAGTAATATCCTTCATCGCCAATTTTGTTGCCTCTAAAGCTGAAACTTTTTTAGAATCAATATAATGCTGCACGGCTTCTACAACCACAATTGCATCATCAACCACAATCCCTATCGCAAGTACAAAACCGAATAAGGTTAGCGTATTTATGGTAAAACCTAAGAGGGGAAAGAAAATAAATGTGCCAATAATAGAAACTGGAATTGCTAATACGGGAACAAGTGTCGCCCGCCAACTCTGGAGGAATAGAAACACAACAAGTACTACCAAAATCAAAGCCTCCATGAATGTTTTAAGTACCTCATTGATACTTACATCAACCACGGAAACAGATTCAAAAGAGATGGTGTAATCCAAATCGTTTGGAAAAGTCTTTTTTAATTCTTCCATTGCGGCATATACTCCATCCGCTGTTTCAAGAGCATTACTTCCGGGTGCTTGATAGACAAGAAGAATTGCAGAATCTTTTCCATCCAAAATAGAAAATCTACTGTAGTCAAATTGGCCTAATTCAATTCTTGCAACATCTCTAAGATAAACCAAAGAACCATCAGCAGGATTACTCCTCAGGATAATATCCCCAAACTCCTCCTCATCTTCTAATCTACCATTTACAGTAATTGCGTATTCAAAAGCTTGATTGTTATACTGAGGCATTCCTCCTACCGTACCAGCTGCTACCTGGAGATTTTGCTCTTGAATTGCTGCTGTTACTTCTCTGGATGAAATATTATACTGTGCGAGCTTATCTGGTTTCAGCCAAATCCTCATACTAAAATCCTGACCAATTGGTGTAATATCACCTACTCCATTCACTCTGAGCAAGGCATCTTTAATGTAGATATTGGCATAATTGGAAAGAAACTTAGGGTCATGTGTATCATTTGGGGAAGTGATGCTAACTACCATCATGATACTTGGATTTCTTTTCCTTACCACTACCCCAAGTCTTCTCACAGCTTCAGGTAATTGAGGCTCAGCGATACTCACTCTGTTTTGAACATCCAGCGTCGCAATATCAATATCAGTTCCTACCTCAAAAGTCACATTGGCATTCATCTGACCAGTACTGGTATTGGTTGAAGAAATATATGCCATCCCAGGTGTACCATTTACCTGTGTCTCAATAGGAGTCGCGACAGTTTCTTCCACTGTTTTGGCATCGGCACCAATGTAATTTGCTGCAATGGAGACCACTGGTGGAGTAATGTCAGGATACTGTGTGACCGGAAGATTCAGTATTGCCAGAAACCCTACCAACACTATGACAATGGATATGACCATTGCTGTTACCGGTCTTTTTATAAATACATCTGATATCATATTTCTTGATTCAAGTCTTTAAAATTATTGCTGACCAGTTGTTTCAGTAGTGATCTCGACTCCCTCACGAAGTTTCTGAACGCCAGTATCCACAATTACATCACCTTCCTTAAGCCCCTCTCTCACCACTATTTCATCTCCTATCTGAGTCCCTAATTCAATTTTTTCTTGATGGACCTTATTTCCATCCTGAACTATAAAAACAAAATATTCTCCCATTTGCTCTACAACTGCCTTATAGGGGATAGCTAATTGAGCTCCTATATCTTCATTGAGTACTTGAAGGGTTACCGTCATTCCAGCGATTAATTCATGATCTGGATTGGGGAATTTAACCCTCAGGTTAATCGTTCCTGATTGTCTCCCAACAGCCCTATCAATGGTGATAAATTCTCCAGGAAATGGATAGGCAGAACCATCACTAAACTTAATCGTGAATAAAGAATCAGGCTTATCTTCTTTTCTAAGCAACCTATTATATCTTGGGATTTCCCGTTCGTTGACCACAAAATTTAGAGACATGGGATCGTTTGAAGACAGTGTATTTAATAAGGGCTGACCAGGAGAAACCTGCGCACCTATTCTCACTTGAGAAATTCCTACTGTCCCATCAAATGGTGCAGTAATTACTGAATATTGATAATCTGTTGTAGCCGATTGTAGTTGTGCATTGGCAAAAGCAACTTTGGACTTGGCATCCAAAACTGCTGTTTCAGCATAATCCAATTGTTGTTTTGCAATTGCATCTTGGGCATCCAATCGCTTATACCTTTCTAAATCCTTAACGAGTTTATCAAGATTAGCTTCTGCACTAGCTAAATTAGCCTGTGCTTGCTGTTGTGCTGCGGAATATTTACTTCGATCTATTTCATATAATTTCTGTCCCTTTTTAACCAGCTGGCCATCCTGAACAAAAATATTCGTAATATATCCTGAAATCTGAGGCCTTAATTCCACCTCACTCATTGGAACCAAAGTAGCTGGATATTCATCAAAACCTCTTACCGTTTTTTCGACAACTTTATAGGTGTTAACAGAAACTATTGGAGCTGGGGGAGGGCCTGATTGCTGTTTCGTGCCACAGGAAAAAACCGTAAAAATCAGCGCTGTAAGGGCAAGAATGCTAAAATTTGATTTCATTATTTTGATTTTTAGAGATGCAGAATTAATTGTATTCAATGAGTCCAAGTGCTTTTTTCAGATCAAGCTTGCTTTCTAATACCTGATAAACAGCATTTAAATGATTTATTTGAGCAGTCCTCAAATCTGTTTCAGCAACTATCAAATCCACATAAGCCTTAATTCCCTCATCATATTGCAGTTTGATGATATTATAGACCTCCTCGGCCAATTGCATATTCTCCCGAATAGCTTCCCACTCGAAAAGACTACTTTGATAATTAGCCAAAGCAAATTCATATTCCGTTTTTATTTGGCTCGTCAAGTTTTTCAAATCAATTTCTCCTCTTTGCACTTGGAGATTAGCGATGCGTACCCGATTCATTCTTTTACCCCCCTGAAAAATAGGAAGGGATAAGGTCAATCCTACAGAAGAAGTAGGGTATGATTGATTGTATAGATTTGAAAAATCCTGATTGAAATAAAGCCAATTGTATCTATAATTTGCCGAAAGCTCAGGAAGGTAATTCCACTTCTCATAACTTGTCTGAATTTCGTTCAATGTCTGCTGCGTTACCATTAATTGATACTCTACTCTGTTTTCCAAAACCAGGGGTTCTGTATCAGTCATGAGCATTTCAGAAAGCATTTTCTCTCTATTGAATTCAACTGTGAAGTCAAACTCGTCAGGATATCCCATTAATTGTTTGAGATAAGCATACTTTGCTTCGAAAGATATATTAACCCTATTTCGGTCACTTTTTTCATTGGCCAATGCAATGCTTGCCCTTTGATAATCGGTTTTATCCACCAATCCAGCTTCATAGCGGCTTACCGCATCCTGATATTGCTTTTGCAGTCTATCCAGGTTTTCATCCAATACATTCAATTGTTCGCTGGCCAATAAAATATCGTAGTAAGCTTTACTTACCTCCACAATCGTATTAATCCGGCTATTTTCGGTCACCTTCTCTAATTGTTCCCGATAATACTTAGAAGTCTTAGATGCAAATAATTGATCCCGGTTAAACAGTGTTTGGTTCACCTGAAATAACAAATTAGAATTCCATGGTTGTCCGAAAGTGATTAATTGGTCTCCTATTACCTGGGTTTGGAGTTTGATGTTGTAGGCAGCTCCACCCGACGCTGAAATTTGAGGATACCAACCTGATATGGCAGATTTAATTTCCTGATCACCTATTTCTTGATCTATCAGAGATTGTCTAATTAGAGGACTATTTAGCAGGGAGTAATCCAAAATTTCCTCAAGGGTAAGCTCACCTTGGGGGATAGCTTGGTCCTCCTGGCCAAAACCTGTTGTCGAAAAGAGTAAAATACCCAATCCAACCAACAGAATATGCTTTTTGAACATAGAATTAATAATTAAATAAAATTTACTGCACTAAAAAGGTTTGGGTCAATCGTCTTTAATCCCCTTCCAAATAAGTTGGGAGATCTCTTCCAGATTCACATTATTACTGGCAAGTTTTTGCTTGAAGTTATTTTTGATACTAACAATTGATCTAATATTGGAATTGACTAATATTGATAAAATAGTGGGGTTTATGTTTTTTATAGCCCCTTCATCGATTCCAGACTGAAAAAAGCTATTCGACCACTCATGCCATACATTTGGCTTTTCATTGGTCTTCTCTAAATAAAATGGAGAATTAAGGAATTGGTCATAAAATCCATGTTTTGCAGGATTAAGATTGTAAAATTCAGTATAATTTTTCCAATAATTGAAAAACCTAGTTTCGAAATCTAGCGAAATATCATCCTTTTCTGCCACGTAATTTTTAATACTTTCTGTTACATAATCATAAATCCCCAGTATCAAGGCTTCCTTACTTTCAAAATAAGTATAAATGGATCCAGCAGCTACCCCCGCATTTTTTGCGACCTTGCTGATTGGACTACCATGAAAACCATAATCACTTATCAGCTCAATTGCACTCTCCAAAATACAGTTTTTCTTGCTTTGTAGATTTTCCATTAACAATGAATGAACGTTCAATCAAATTAACAAAACAATAGTTCCACATTCTAAGAAATTAATGGATTTTTTATCTGATAAGAGATTTAATCTATTGAAAATTTATTTTTTACCCAGCAGTTAATCATTTCACAATCTGGAAGGCAGAAATCATTTAGACTTATTTTTTAAAAAATTCTTTTTAAAAAGTATCCAGAAATTTTCCTTTTTCTCAGAAATGGGGATTTCATCTCCAAGAAGATATCCATATGCACTTAATGCTTCATTCCTTTCCAGAGTAATTTTCAGGACACCAACTAAAGGGATAAACAACACCATTCCTGATATTCCCCAAACAAAACCTCCAATTAAAATAGCTAATACAACAGCGAGTGCATTTACTTTTACCTGAGATCCTACCACCAAGGGTGTTATAAGATTATTTTCCAGAAGTTGAATCCCCCATAAAACCAGAAAAGTCAATAGCGGATATATAAGTAAATCAGTTGTCAAAAAAACATATAAGATTGCGAGTAAAGAACTCAAGAAAACACCGACATAAGGTATCAAATTCATCAATGCGATGAAAACAGCGAAGAGCAGAAAATATTTCACTCCAATAAAATAGAAAAACAACCCTGCGAGGATAGCTACTATGACAGTGACTTTTAATATCCCCGCAAGATAAAATTGAATAACTTTTCCTGAGTCCTTGGCCCAGTTGATGATTTTCTCATTTGAGTCATTTGATTTCCTTATTAAAAACTCAACGAAAAAGTCCTTATAATACATCAGAAGAAAAATATAAAGTGGGATAATTCCTGCCAATGCCAAAGACTTTCCAGTGGAAAAAATTGTCTGATTTAAATTGCCAAAATCAAGAAATTTCTCGAAACTTATTAATTCTTCGGAATTGATTTCAAGCCCTAATAACTCCTGAACATCAGTCATATAATTATTTAGTTTTGAACTAAAGGCTGAACCAATTTCCGGAATATCTCCTATCAGACCAATTACCTGGTCCAAGAGTAAATATAAAATACCAAAAGCCCCTAATGACACAATCAGAATACTAAGAAAAATCGCTATCCCCCTTGGAATTCGTCTTTCCTCAATCCAATTCGACATAGGGTTCAATGCAAAAGCAAAAAAAACACCCCACACAAATGGGACAAAAATAAATGAACCTTCCCTCAACAAGATTGCTCCAAGAATCAAAGCGATTAGAAAATTTGCAGTATTCTGAAGAGTTATATTTTTCATATTTAACAAAGTGAAGATACTAAAATACAATTCTGAAGAAAAAGACTTATATCATAGGCCTTAATCTAAAGTTTTTTTTATTCTTAATTTAGGGCCCTAAATCACCTTTAAATTCAATAATCTATGAAGAATTTTCTTTTTACTTTTTTCCTAATACCAACTTTTGTATGGGCCCAGGCTAAAGTTGATACTATCGAAGTTTATAGCTCAGGAATGAAGAAAGTACTTAAAGCTGCTGTCACTCTGCCTTCGGATTATTCCAATTCAAATTCTAAATTTCCAGTTCTTTATTTACTCCATGGAGGTAGCGGAGCGTTTGATGATTGGCATAAAAAAGTAACCGAGCCAGGCTTGGTAAATAAAATGGCAGATAGTTATAATTTAATAATTGTCACTCCAGGCGTAGGTCCAGCTAGCTACTATTTTGATAGCCCCACGATGGATTCCGTACAATACGAAACATACTTTATTGAAGACTTAATCCCAGAAATAGATAAAAAATACAGAACGCTTTCAAAAAAAGAATCAAGAGCGATAACCGGGTTATCCATGGGGGGCCATGGCGCCATGTTATTGAGTGCAAAACACCCCGAATTATTTGTAGCAGCTGGCAGCATGAGCGGTGTCATGAATATAGATACCAGATTGTGGAAAGTGCCCGAGAACTTTCAAAAACTGAGACAGAGTCAACAAAGAGCAATGCTTGGCGAAGATCTTCAATATGATGCACCATTTTCAACTTACACTATTGTGGGATTAGTAGATAAAATGAAATCTAATAACATTGCTCTCATTCTAGATATTGGCGTGGATGATTTCCTGATCGAAACAAATAGACAATTGCACCAGCTTCTTTTGAACAACCAAACAGACCATGATTACACAGAAAGGCCCGGGGCACATACTTGGGAATACTGGACAGAAGCTCTGCCCTATCATCTTTTATTTTTCTCTAAACACCTGAAATGGGAATAATTAGCGCCATTTCAAAAAATCATTTACATAAGAAACTTCAAAAATTGACCTAAATTTTGCTTTTTGCAGGATAACCCTTAAACCCACTATGTCTAATTTTGATTCTATCAGGCCTTTTTATGACGCAGAAGCGAATGCCGCTATTCGAGAAATAGTAGATGATCCAATGTTAGAGGCTATGATGAATTTCACTTTTCCTCATGATTCAAAGGATCATTGGAAAGATTTAATGTTGCATACCCATTCACTGAGAGATTTCCAAATTAATTTCATTTACCCAGGCGTCAGAAAAGTGCTGGAAAAGAGTTCAGATGGGTTAAGTATAGGAGGTTTTGAGGTACTAAAACCTAATACCTCTTATTTGTTTATTTCCAATCACAGGGACATTATCCTGGACACCTCTTTATTGAATTCCTGTTTGCACGAAAATGGTTTAGTTCTTACAACCTCGGCCATCGGTGACAACCTGATCAAAAAGAAATTCCTGCACACCTTATCTCGCTTAAATCGAAATTTTGCGATCAAAAGAGGACTTCAGGGTAGAGCTCTGTTAGAAAGCTCACAGCTCGCGTCGGAATACATCAAAAAATCCTTGATTAGTGAGAATAGATCTGTTTGGACAGCCCAAAGAGAAGGAAGAACCAAAGATGGAAATGATGCAACGCAGCGTGGAGTTTTAAAAATGTTGACCCTGTCTGAAGAAGGAAATGATCCATTCAGTTTTTTTGAAAAAGTCAGAGTAGTTCCTATTTCAATATCCTATGAATATGACCCAACGGATATTTTAAAAATGCCCGAACTTCTTGCCAAGTCTCGCCATGAGAAATACGTAAAAAGCGAAAACGAGGACTTTCTAAATCTACTCAGAGGTATTATGGGCACCAAAAAAAGAATTCACATACAGGTGAATGGGATTTTGGATAAAGAGATTTCAGAAATCTCTAAGATGGAAATATCCCAAAGTGAAAAGTTAAGTCAGTTGGCAGCAGTTATTGACCAAAAGATTTTATCCGGATATATGCTTTGGCCAAGTAATTATATAGCACATGACCTGCTATATGGTGGGGAAGAATATAAATCATTCTATACAAAGGAAGAAAAAAATGCATTTGTAAATAGACTTAATGAAAAAGTGGACACCAAAAACACCTTGATGGTAGATAACTTTTTGTCTATGTATGCCAATCCAGTAAACAATAAGAAAAAAAGTTTAGAAGCAAACTCTGTGATTTAAGCTGGATATCAATCCAAAAAACAAATTCAATTTCTTTACGGGCTAATTTTAGAAATCTTCAATCGTCTCTTTTTCGATGGTAATAGTCTACTTTGCTTAACAACAGAGGTGAGTTTTACTTAAATTAATATGGATAATTTTTAAAGTACAAAGTCTCACTGCTTTCGAAGTAAAATCATTTTCATTCAATTTCAAATGATCATATATTTAGGATAATCAACCATTTTCGATCCATGCTCCTAAACAGATCAATTCTCTCAATTCTTTTTTTATATTTTTTGAATTTATCTTTTGGGATAGCTCAAAATCAACAAAAAATACCGATTGGTGAAATCAAAACACCTTATGGGAAAATCCTTATTTCTTTAGATGAGCGTACACCAAATCATAAAGAGAGTTTTATCGAACTGGCCAATGCCGGATATTGGGATACGCTTACTTTCAATAGAGTCATTCCCAATTTTGTTAATCAAGGAGGATGCCCAGATACTGAAGAAGGTTTCAACGATCCAGAATATTTATTACCTCCAGAAATCACTCCAGAGCTAACTCATAAATATGGAGCTGTCGGAGCCGGAAGAGATGGGAATCCAGAAAAGAACAGTGCTAGATGTCAATTTTATATTATACAAAATCTAGAAGGTGTTCACCGGTTAGATGGTGATTATACGGTTTTTGGACAGGTTATCGACGGGATGGATGTAGTTGAAAAAATTGCTCATTCTGAAACAAATGATAAGGATGAGCCAATAAAACCTGTAACCATGAAGGTCAAAATAAAATATCTTTCTCCTTCAAAAATTAAAAAACTACTGACTCAATCAAAAGGAGGATAATCAAACCATTTTTTTTATTTTAAGATATTTCCAAAAAAAACCTTTAATGAAATCAATAGACCCTATAAGAATTTTGGTAGTAGGATGTGGAAATATGGGTGCTTCTCATGCCACTTCCTACCATCAAATGGATGAATTTGAAATCTGTGGACTAGCTGCCAGGGGGAATAGTAAAATCCGCCTAAATGAAAGTCTAAAGTCAAATTATCCGCTATTTGATGATTTTGACCAAGCATTGGCTACCTCACAGCCAGATGCTGTTTGCATCAGCACTTATCCAGATACCCACGAAGATTTTGCTCTGAAATCATTAGATGCAGGCTGCCATGTATTTATAGAAAAACCGCTAGCTGATTCCATTTTAGGCTGTGAAAAGATCATTTCAAAAGCTAAAGAAAAAAATAAAAAAGTAGTGGTCGGATATATTTTGAGGCATCATCCTTCCTGGATACGATTTATTGAAGAGTCCCAAAAAATGGGTAAACCTTTGGTGATGAGGATGAATTTGAATCAGCAAAGTCAGGGGTATATGTGGGACGTTCATAGAAATTTGATGAAAAGTCTCAGCCCAATTGTAGACTGTGGAGTCCACTACATTGATGTAATGTGTCAGATGACAAGATCAAAACCAATTTCCGTTTCAGCCATTGGGGCAAGATTGACAGAGGATATTTCCGAGGACAATTATAATTATGGTCAGCTTCAAATTAGATTTGAAGATGGGAGCGTTGGATGGTATGAAGCTGGATGGGGACCTATGGTGAGTGAAACAGCTTTCTTTGTCAAAGATGTTTTTGGACCCAATGGCTCAGTTTCTATCACTGCAAAGGACGCTGGATCTTCCGGTAAATCCGACAATGTAGACAGTCATACCAAAACTGAGTCGATTAGGATCCATCATGCAGCAATAGATTCAGCCAACAAATTCACCAAAGAGGATGAATGGATTGATATGAAAGATGAACCAGATCATCAGGAGCTTTGTAATCGGGAACAAACTTATTTTCTAAAATCTATTTTGGAGAACTTCGATTTAAATGATCATTTGGAAGATGCACTGAATAGTCTAAAGATAGCATTCGCTTGTGATGAGTCTGTCAAAACAGGTGAAACAATAAAACTATAGGTTGGCAGAAATTATTTTGCGGATAGTTTCCTATGGCCTTATTTTAATTTTTCAATCGAAATCATGAAAAATAAATCAATAGTAATTACAGGGGGATCCAGTGGAATTGGGCTGGCTATGGTGAAAAAATTTGCTGCTGAAAATTCAAATGTTTATTTCCTTGATCTGAATGACGATGGGGAAGAAATTAGCAAAGAACTGACCAAAAAAGGTCAAAAAGCAACCTTTATCAAATGTAACATTGCCTCCTATTCTGAAGTGAAAAACGCCATAAATAGCATTCCTGGAAAAATAGATGTCTTGATTAACAATGCAGGAATTTCTCATGTAGGTAAATTAGAAAATACCAGTGAGGAAGATTTTGACAAATTGTTTCAGGTAAACGTAAAAGGGATGTTCAATTGCACCAAAGCAGCCCTTTCGAAATTGAAAGAAGACGGAGGTGGATCTATTTTAAATATGGCTTCTGTTGCTGCAACAATTGGAATTCCAGATCGATTTGCCTACAGCATGACCAAGGGCGCAGCCTATACCATGACATTAAGTATTGCCAGAGATTATGTTCAGGATGGCATCCGATGTAATTGCCTTTCACCAGGAAGAGTCCACACCCCGTTTGTAGATGGTTTTTTAGCAAAAAATTATCCTGGAAAAGAGAAAGAAATGTTTGAAAAATTATCAGCAACTCAGCCAATTGGAAGAATGGCAACGCCTGAAGAAATAGCCGAACTGGCTTATTTTGTGAGTTCTGATTCAGGTAGTTTTTTCACTGGAGCAAATATCCCCATAGATGGTGGATTTTTGGGATTGAAAATGTAAAGCAGCGTTGATTATTTAATGATATAGGAAAATATCTTCATCAACATACTTTCCCCTACTTCCCTTAATTGAAGAAAATTATTTTATAAAATATTTGATACTAAATACTAGCGAATGAAACTGATACGATTTGGAGATGCTGGTCAAGAGAAACCAGGAATTATTGATAACGAGGGTAATTATTTAGATTGCTCAGCATTCCAAGAGGATTGGGACGAAACATTTTTCACCAACAATGGAATTGATCGATTGGATGCTTGGGTCCAAGCGAATATCGAAAACTTAAAAAAGATACCTGAAAACTCAAGAATAGGATCTCCAGTCGCACGTCCATCCAAGATAATTTGCATTGGATTAAATTACAGGAAACATGCAATAGAATCTGGAATGCCTGTTCCTGAAATACCAATCATATTTATGAAAGCTACCTCTTCTTTAAGTGGTCCTTTTGATCCGATTTATATCCCTAAAAACTCGGTAGCAACGGACTGGGAAGTGGAATTGGCAGTGGTCATAGGAAAACGGGCTAAATATGTAAGTAAGGATAAGGCAATGGATTATGTCGCGGGATATTGCCTTCATAATGATGTCAGCGAAAGAGATTTTCAGTTGCGCCATGGTGGTCAATGGGTAAAAGGTAAAAGTGCTGATAATTTTGCTCCACTTGGTCCCTTTTTGGCTACCAAATTTGAAATCCCCAATCCACATAATTTGAGACTTTGGCTGAAATTAAATGGAAAAACAATTCAGGATAGTAATACCTCCGATCTGGTTTTTGATATCCCCACATTAATTGAGCACCTTAGTCAGTATATGACCTTGCTCCCTGGCGATGTAATTTCTACCGGAACGCCGGCTGGAGTTGGACTAGGCTTTGACCCACCAAGATATTTAGCTGAGGGAGATGTTGTTGAACTTGGAATCGACGGGCTTGGCGTTTCGCGTCAGGTTGCCAAGAAGGACCCTGAAGCATGAGATTAGATTCACATCAGCATTTTTGGAAATATAATCCAGATAAACACTCATGGATCAATGAAGACATGAAAGTCATTCAGAAGAACTTTCTTCCGGAGGACTTATTGCCTTTGCTATCCCAACATAATATTGATGGTTGTGTGGCCGTGCAAGCTGATGAAAGTTTTCATGAAACAGCATTTCTCCTCGATTTAGCTGAAGAGTATGAAAAAATAAAAGCTGTAGTTGGCTGGGCTGACCTTGCCAGCGATGAATTAGACAAAGATCTTGACCAATTTGCAAAACATCCAAAACTCAAAGGATATCGAGAAATTCTTCAATCCAAACCAATTGAGTATATGCTTCGGGAAAATTTTATCCGTGGTATTGAAAAAATTGGCAAAAGAGGTTACACCTATGATATTCTTGTTTTCCCAAACCAATTAGAAGCAACACTAAAATTCATAAAATTAAGTCCCGAGCAACCTTTCGCAATTGACCATCTTGCCAAGCCAAATATCAAATTAGGGATTTGGAGGGAATGGAAAAAAGAAATGGCGCCACTTGCGGAAAGAGAGTATATCTATTGTAAACTTTCAGGGATGGTTACTGAAGCAGATTGGAGAGGCTGGAAACCAAATGATTTTCAAACATATATGGATATTATGCTGGAAACATTTGGGCCAGGCAGACTAATGTTTGGGTCAGATTGGCCAGTTTGTTTAGTAGCAGCTGAATATGAGCAAGTATTTGATTTGGTAGACCGTTTTACAGAAAAGCTCTCTCCTACAGAGAAAAAACAGATCATGGGCGAAAACGCTGCCACCTTTTATGGGATAAAAGAATAATTTAAAGATTGACATAACCCAAAATGAATTTAAACCTTAAAGAAAAAGTAATCTTAATCAGCGGTGGTGCCAAAGGAATTGGAGGTGCTATTTCATTAGGGCTGATCGAGGAAGGAGCAATTCCTGTGATTATTGATCCCTCTGAAAAGGAAGGGGTGAAAATTCTGGAAAAGGCCCCTTTGAAATCTCTTCAAATACCAATCAGATTGACATCTCCATCAGATGCTGAAAAAGCTGTCAACCTAGCAATTGAAAAATTTGGTAGAATTGATGGATTGGTGAATAATGCCGGCGCTAATGACAGCGTTGGTCTGGAGCATGGTTCCCCAGAGGCATTTGCCAATTCAGTATCCAAAAATTTATTTCACTATTATCATTTGGCACATTTTGCACTTCCTTACCTCAAAAAAACAAAGGGAGCAATTGTAAATATCAGTAGCAAAACTGCAGTTACTGGACAAGGGGGGACTTCTGGTTACACGGCTGCGAAAGGTGCTCAACTTTCACTTACCAGGGAATGGGCTGTTGAACTCCTACCCTATCAAATTCGGGTAAATGCGGTAATTCCAGCTGAAGTGTATACACCACTCTATCAAAACTGGATTCAGACTTTTGAAAATCCAGAGCAAAAACTTGCAGATATTACCCAAAATATTCCTCTTGGAAACCGAATGACAACACCAGAGGAAATCGCTGCAATGAGTATTTTCTTACTTTCTGATAAAGCCTCTCATATTACAGGACAACACCTGTTTGTAGATGGAGGATACACCCACCTTGACCGATCACTTTGATGAGCCCAAAACCAGCATTAGTTCCCAAAAATCTAGTAATCCCATTTATTTTAATCACATCACTTTTTGCTCTATGGGGTTTTGCAAATGACATTACCAATCCCATGGTGGCTGCTTTTAAACGAGTCCTAGAGTTAAATAATACTCAGGCATCCTGGGTTCAAATGGCTTTCTATGGGGGCTATTTTACCATGGCACTTCCCGCTGCGTTTTTCATTAAAAAGTATTCCTACAAAACTGGAATCTTACTTGGCTTAGGGCTTTATGGGTTTGGGGCATTACTTTTCTATCCAGCTGCTGCTTGGGAGAGTTATGGCTTTTTCCTCGCCTCTCTTTACATTCTGACATTTGGATTGGCCTTTCTTGAAACAACGGCAAATCCCTACATTTTGTCGATGGGACCTGAGTCTACAGCCACTCAGCGTTTGAATTTGGCACAGGCATTTAACCCCATGGGGGCACTGGCAGGTTTGTTCGTAGCCAAGCAATTTATATTGAATGCACTTCAATCGAATGCAACCGATGCCGATGGAAATATCATATTCTCAACTTTGGATGAATCGGCAAAAGCAGTCATTCGAACCGCTGATTTAATGGTGATTCGAAACCCTTATGTGATGCTTGGTCTAGTAGTCATTGCAATTCTTGTAATTATTGCCCTAGTAAAAATGCCAGAGAATAAAGAAACCGGTAAAGTAGAATTTCAGGCAACCATGAAGAGATTGTTGAAAAACAGGAATTTTGTGGAAGGTACGTTTGCACAAATGTTTTATGTAGGAGCACAAATCATGGTCTGGACTTACATTTATCAATATGCCGAAGTCTTGGGAATCTCAAACGCTGATGCTGTTAATTTTGGGTATGCCGCATTGGTTGTTTTCCTAGTTGGCCGATGGATTTGCACTTTTTTACTTCGATTTATCTCTCCAACTAGGCTACTCAGCATCTTTTCAATTCTTGCTATTACATTTACTGCAGGTGCAATATTTCTCCCAGGAATTAGCGGACTTTATTCCTTGGTTGCTATTTCTTTTGCCATGTCACTGATGTTTCCAACAATCTATGGAATTGCCCTGGACGGATTGGGAGAAGATTCAAAATTTGCAGCTGCCTTCTTGGTCATGGCAATCGTGGGTGGGGCCATTATGCCAACGCTACAAGGTATGATTATGGATATTGGTGGAATTGGTTATGATGACACCTTAATTTTGGGTGTTCCTGAAGTTAATTTCTCTTTTATTCTTCCCCTTTCCTGTTTCGTTATGGTTTTATTATTTAGTGTTAGAGTGAAAAAAGTGACGAAGTTGGAAATATAAAATTCTGAATCTCAAGTACGACTCCTTGATTAAAAAATGCCTCTTTATGAAAACTCAAACTTTTGTCTTAATCTGTGATCTAAAAGATGATGAGGAAGCTATTCAAGCCTATGTAGATTGTCATAAATCCGTTGCACCGGAAATTATTGAAAGTATCAGGGTTGCAGGTGTACTTCAAATGAGTATTTACCGCTGGAAATATAGGCTGACGATGATATTGGTAGGAGATGAAGAATTTTCTTTTGAGAAAAAAGCTAAATTGGATGATGCCAATATGAAAGTGCAGGAATGGGAAGCATTTTTGGGACAATACCAAACCAATCTTCCCGGGACGCCTCCTAATTGGAGGTGGGCATTAACAGAAAAAATTTTTGATTTTCAAGGCTAAAATAACCCTTATGAAAAAGACTTTATTAATACTCGGCATGATCATGAGCAGCGCATTTGTAAACGCCCAAGAAATTATTCTGCCCCTTTGGGAAGGTACTCCTCCACTTCAAGAAGACATGGGTCTGGAAGAAAAAGCTGTTGAGGAAGGAATCATCCGGATTGAAAATGTACAAATTCCCCAGATTGAAGTTTTCTTGCCCAGCAAACAAATGCGAACCGGGCAGGCGGTAGTTATTTTTCCAGGAGGCGGATATCACATTTTGGCTTATGATTGGGAAGGAAGAGACTTTGCCAAGTGGCTGAATACACAAGGTATTGTGGGAATAGTTGTAAAGTACAGACTTCCTGATTCCAAATCCCTTACAGATGCTAAAGAAGTACCTTTGTTAGATGCACAACGCGCCGTAAGACTTGCAAGACATCATGCAGAAGAGTGGAATATCGATCCATCTCAAATTGGAGTAATGGGTTTTTCGGCAGGCGGACATTTGGCTTCTACCGTCAGCACACAATATGCCCATGAAGTGGATAGACCAAAAGATGCCATTGATGCACTATCAGCCCGTCCTGATTTTTCAATTTTAGCCTATCCTGTTATTTCTTTTAGAGATGCGAGTGCACATTCGGGATCAAGAAGGAATTTAATCGGGGAAAATGCCAGTCAAGAACTAGTTGATCGATTTTCCAGTGAGTTAAATGTAACTGAAGAAACTCCTCCAACTTTTTTGGTCCATGCTCAAGATGACAATGGAGTGCCTATAGAAAATAGCTTTTTGTATTACAAAGCACTGCATGCAAAGGGAGTTCCTGCTTCATTACATATTTATCCTAAAGGAGGACATGGATTCGGTTTCGGTTTAGGAAAAGGACCTGTTGAAGGTTGGAGAGAAGTATTACTGGATTGGATGAAATCAATTGATATTGAACAGTAGGCAGGTTTGAACTTTGGTCCGAAATTGAGCATCCGAGAATGGATGGAAACAATCTCATTTAATTAAACAATATAAATAAATGATAAAAGTAATCGCTTTTGACGCCGACGATACGCTTTGGGTAAATGAACCATTTTTTAGAGAAGCAGAAGAAAAATTCACGGAATTGCTCGAAGACTTTATGCCTCAGCACAGTGTCTTAAAGGAACTTTACCTGACAGAAATTGAGAATCTGAATTTATATGGCTATGGAATCAAAGGCTTTATGTTATCAATGATCCAAACTGCATTAAGGATTTCCGAGCATAAAATCCCCCTGAAAGTAATTGACAGAATTTTGGAAATCGGCAATGAAATGATGGAAAAGCCAGTGGAAATCCTACCGGGGGTTGAGGAAGTTTTAGCAGAATTAAAGAATGATTATCGGCTAGTCATGGCTACCAAAGGAGATTTAGTCGATCAGCAGAGAAAATTAAATAAGTCAGGATTGGATCATTATTTTCATCACATTGAGATCATGAGTGAAAAGAAAGAAGCAGATTTTGCAAAACTTATCCAACATCTTGATGTAGCTCCAAAGGAATTCCTGATGTTGGGAAATAGTCTGAAATCAGATGTGTTACCAGTGTTAGAACTTGGTGGCCATGCCATTCATATCCCTTTTCATATTACATGGCAACATGAGAAAATTGAATATAATGTTGAGCATGATAATTTCTACCAAGCAGAACATATCACTCAGGTAGTTGAACTTATTAAGGAAATGTAAAATATTTCTATAGTTTCCATTCTCCCTAAATTCTCGCTTGGTAGGTATACAATTGGTAATATCTCCCTTCAAGTGCGATCAGTTCTTCATGCTTCCCTCTCTCTACTATTTTACCCTGTTCAATGACAAGAATTTGATCCGCTTGCCGAATGGTACTCAACCTGTGAGCAATGACAAAAGTGGTCCTTCCCTTCATCAAATCTTTCAAACTTGCTTGAATCAAGGTTTCAGATTCTGTATCCAAGTTGGAGGTAGCTTCATCCAATATCAATATTCTAGGATCGGCTAAAATAGCTCTTGCGATAGCGATACGCTGTCTTTGACCTCCCGAAAGCTTTACTCCTCTTTCTCCGATCAAAGTATCTAAACCCTCTTCAAATCGATCAGTAAATTCCTGAACATGCGCTGCATGAACCGCCTGAAGCAATTGCTCCTCTGATGCATCAGGTCTTGGGAACAATATATTTTCGCGTATGGTCCCTTCAAAAAGGAAATCATCTTGCAGCACAACTCCCAATTTCGATCGAAATGATTCCAATGTAACTGTAGCTAGATCGTGTCCATCTAGCGTGATCATTCCTGAGTCAGGATTCAAAAATGTAGCTGCCAAACCCGCGATTGTTGTTTTGCCAGACCCTGAAGTACCCACTAAAGCGGTTACCGATCCGGAGGGAGCTTCAAAACTAATTTCCTTAACAACTTCTTTTCCTTCTTCATATGCAAAAGAGACTTTTTCAAATGTCATATCGCCTTTGATTTCATCCAAAGAACGTGTTCTCAATTTATCATCAGCTTCCAAAGGTGTATTCATGATCTCTTCGGTACGATCCAGACCTGCAAAAGCTTCTGTGAGTTGACTGCCAATGTTGGACATTTGGACAATCGGGGCAATCATAAAACCAAGATAAAGTGTGAATGCTAAGAAGTCTCCAAAAGTCAATTGTTCCTGCATGATCATATAACCACCCAAGCCCATGATTCCAGCTGAAGCAAGACCTAATAATAAGGCCCCAGCGGAAGTCACAAAACTGGTTGCAGTCAAACTTGCTTTTACATTTTGAAAAAGCTCATCAACTCCTTTGGCAAAGGTGCTGATCTCTTGCTGCTCGGCATTAAATCCTTTAATGACCCGGATCCCTCCTAGTGTCTCTGTTAATCTTCCAGTTACCTGTGCATTAATTTTACCTCTTTCTCTAAAAATCGGTCTGATTTTTCCAAAAGCTTTTAAGGAAACCAACCCAAATACCACTACTGGCAATAGAACAAACAGCGTCATTTTCGGAGAAATACTAATTAATAAGAATAAAGATATAACAGCTGTTAATACCCCTCCTATCATTTGTGCGAAACCCGTTCCCACGAGGTTTCTGACCCCTTCCACGTCTGACATGATTCGGGAAACCAATTCTCCAGTTTTCGTATTATCAAAAAATCGAATCGGCAATTTAATGATATGACTTTGAACCTGAGATCTCAGTTTTGCAATTAGATTTTGTGCCTCCACACTCAAAATTTGAGTGAGTGCATAAGAGGTCACCGATTGAACCACGATTGCTGTTACTACTGCAATGATCAGCCACTTAAGCATCGTAAGATCATTGCTTGGGATCACATCATCAATGAGGTATTTACTAGCTCCTGGCAAAACCAAACTGGCCAATCTACTGATGACAATTAAAAATAAACCTAAAAAAAGATGCTTTCTTCTGGGCCAGATAATGGTTTTAAAAACCTGACTCATGGTTACCTTACGCTCCGCTGTTCTTGCCATGAAATAGTATGTTTAGACTGAGAAACCCCGAATTTTCTTTTACAGTTCAAAAATGGAAGGAAGTTAAGTGATTGATAAATGTGGGAGCAAAAATTCAGAGCGTTTTCAAACTAAAATCTCTTTAATCGAAACTATTTGCAGATATTTATTCTATAGAAATATATCCGCAACTTTTTACTTTTTTGACGATGTATACTGATAGAATAGAAATTCGAGTAGTGGGAAGAAAGATTCTACTTAAAATGCCTAAAAACGAGGCTGACATTTCCTTCATTAGAACGATTCCTTACGTCAGATGGAATAACCAAGGCTTATGGAAAATACCCCACTATCCTGGCAACCTTATAAAGATAACAGTGCATTTCGGAACTAGGGTTTCTTTGCTCGAAATCAATGAGGAAATAGAAAACCCTATCACTAACAAGATCCAAATTCAAAAAAATAAGGTACTCATGATCAGAACCAACTCAGGCCGGATCAAACTGATTTTTGGTTATTTCACGAATTTGATCAAACACATCAAAACTATTCCATATTGTCATTGGGATTCTAAAAATAAATGGTGGACAATACCCTATTCTGAGCAGTTTGAGGAAGAGATCAAGAAGTTTTGTGCATTAAACCAGCTCAAAATTTCCCAAGAAATAGAAGTGCCTAAAAAAGAAGGAATTCCCAGATTAAATCCCTCACAAGTAATTCACTATAAAAGCTGTCCGGAGGCTTACATCAATAAGCTACAAGAACTCCGATACAGCCAAAAAATCATATATCCCTTTATTTGAAGAATTCATCAATCACTTTCCAAAAGAAGATCTTGAAACTTTATCGGAAAAGCATGTGGTGGAATTTTCAAGATATTTAGTGACAGAACGAAAAGTATCAGCCTCCTATCAAAATTCAGCCATCAATTCAATTAAATTTCACATTAGAAAAGTTTTATGTTGTAGAAAGGAACCGTATTCTGACACACTATTATAAAGTAGCGAATCGAGCTATTTCAAATTCAAAAGTCACTGAAAAGAAGTTATGGCAATCATTGGAAAAGAAGTTAAAAATAAGAGTATCTCAGTTTTCTGAATATCTTACTAAAAAGGTTCGGTTACATGAGATCATAATATGTCTCCAGCTTTTAACTTTAGAAACTCAAAAAAATGAGTTCAATTTCACCCATACAAGGGAAACATTATCGTTTTTCAAAAAGGTATTCGAAGCATAAAAAAAAATTATCAATGGTAATAAATTGGCCTGGTATGATAATGCCTAGGGCTAGTGGTTTATTTCTTTTTCTAAAGGGTGGAGAGATTTCAAAAAGCAATGTCCTTTCGGATGAAAGATCCAGGAACTTAAGGAAATTGACATCAGCTTAACTTTGTGAATATTTCTGATTCGGACGACTCTTGCATATACCCTACCACTCTAATTCAACAAATACAACTGATCTGCTTTAACGAGCTTTCAGGAATATCCTCTTCAGAAAAGAAACGAGACCGTGACAGTTATTATAAGCTATATTCCAAAGTGCTTTCCGGATATTTTCACTAGCCTTATTTGTATTGCCAAATTCGGGCAAACAACCAAGCAACCAGTTAACATGAAAAAAGACTGGATAGGCTAAGAAACACCCCCGATTTGTGGATACATTATGTTGTGACTAATGTGAAAGCGACGACTATTTTTTATCATTCAAAAAAGGACAATCATGTAGTCAATAACATGTAAACAATTAGGTGGTTCTTGCGAACATAGATTTCATGCCGACACTTTAGAAAACATTGCTGAGCAAAGCAAAAAGCATGGCATGGAAATGTTTCAAGCAGGTGACAAAGGATACCTCAAACCTATGAATGAAATGAAAGAACTTATGCAATCTCCTGAAGCAATGGCAAGTGGTTTGAAAATCTAAGAAAAGAATCTGAAGCACCACCCGACAACGATTGATAAGGGGGATAAAATAGTGAAGATGTAAAAAAGAAAGAAAATTAACTCTTTTAGCAATTAGAATAAGTTCACCTTTTTTTAAGGAAACTATATGAAATAGAACATCATGTTTTATGATTTCAATCATGTTATAAGTATATAATAATGAGTACATTCAAGGGTGGTTAATAATAAATTCCTAATATCCTTTCACGTTAACCAAAGGTAAGTTTAACCTCCTTTAGCCTTAATTATTGATCAGTGTCAGCGATTTGATAGGAGAATATTTTGAGGATGAGACTGATTCAATCAATAGGCGAAGCAAAGGTGTTAGAATTATATGAATTAGAGATTCCCTATTGTAAACTATTTGTAATCATGAAGTCTCTGTTCCTAAAATGAAAGTGGTAATACCAAAGCGGCAGAATGCTTAGAATCATGAAAGTTTTCAGTAAACAAATGAAATAAAGTGAATTCTAAAAATCACTTTAAAACTTAATTATTATAACGTATGAGACTGTATATTCTAGTGTTTATTTGTTTGTCATCCATATCAATGGCATGTGCAGATATCAAAGAGGACAAGAATACTGCCATTACTCTTTCAAACGAGGTGACCAATGGCATGGACTCCCTAATATATTCAAATCCAAAGAATTATACCTTCACTCTGGAAAAGACTGAAGGAGCTACCAATATTGAAGTCAGCTCTTATAAAGATATGCTTGACTTGTTTGAAAAACATCAATATACCCCAGAATCATGGCAAGCTGGAATCCGTGAGATTCCCAGAATTTACCTTCCGATTATCGGTGACAAATGGGGCCAAACTACCTCCAAGGAAATTACTACTGACAATAAAAAAAGAATGTTTTTTCGAGGTTTAGCCCCAATGATTTTAAGAGCCAATGAATTGATCATGATTGATAGAAACCATTTGAAAAACATTCGACTTTCATTTAATGAGAATAAGATGAGTGATGATGATAATAAATGGATTCTGAAACTTGCCAAACTATATAAGGTCGAACTAAATGAAAACGGGATAACTACTTCCACACTGGATGAACTTTGGGAAAAAGTAGATATTGTTCCCCTATCACTTGCCTTGGCCCAAGCTGCTGAAGAAAGTGGTTGGGGAACTTCCAAATTTGCCGACAAAGGCAATGCCCTATACGGACAGTGGACATGGGGTGAAAATGCGATCACACCTGAAAAGCAAAGGAAAGAATTAGGGAATTACGGGATAGCGACTTTTGAAACCCTTCAACAATCCATAAGCGCTTATATGCTTAATCTGAACACGCACAAAGCCTATACCAGCCTGCGCTCTAAAAGAGCCGAACTTCGAACAAAGGATCAGAAAATTACAGGACATATCCTGGCTGGGCAATTAACAAAATATTCAGAACGGGGGGAGGAATATGTCAAGGGGCTTCGATCTCTGATGGACTACAACCTGCTTAGTCCGGCGGATGATGCTTATTTGTCTGATGATCCACCAATTTATCTAATTCCAGTGGCGAATTAATTGATCCAATCTTAAATTAAATCAACACTAAAAATGAAATATCTTATTAAAGACATTCTCTCAATTACTTTAATCCTTCTTTTTTTTGGTTGTTCGTCAGCAAAAAAAGAAACCATTCCTACTGATGACAACGGGGAAGCTATCCTGACAGATGATCAAATAGAAAACATTGTTAAGCGTTCGTATCAATATGTAGCCATGTATAATGTCAACAACAAGTTTGCCATGAAAGCAGGTGGCTGGAACACCGTGGATTCTGACACAAAATTGAAAGATCATACGATGAGGGATATTGCACGCCCCAACAACGACAGTTTTTACGCCAGCGCATTACTGGATTTGCAGGCTGAACCCGTAATTATGTACCTGCCTGCTTTTGATTCCAAGTACGTGTCCTTAATGGTTACGGCCTATGATCATTATGTGGATGTACCCAAAGCAACGCGTAAGGGAGATTTTCAAAAACCGGAGAAAATCCTGTTTTATTCCGACAGGACAGAAGGATACAGCGGAGAAGAGGTGCCGGGAGTAGATATGATTTACAAAACATCAGGAGATTTTGTATCAGCCGTACTGCGTATTATGCCGCATGCCAACGATACTGAGCGATTCAAACGCATCGTTGAAACCATTGGAACCATAAAAATTGAGACACTTTCAGAATATAATGGCAATCAGCCAAAAATGGCAAAGGAAATCTCCTTTCCGGAGGTTGGAAAGACCGATTTAGATGTTTTTGAGAATAACTTACTGGAAGTGATGCAGTTTGTGTTCAATCATGTTTCATTTGATGTTAGCGATCCTGAAGACCAGGCGGTATTGGCAGCCTTTAAGCCTTTGGGTATAGTTCCCGGCGGTGAATACAATGCTGAAGACATTAAGATCGACGGAAAAAAATTCCGGGAGGTGGCAGAAAATATTCAAGCCGAATACCTCGGAAAACTAACCGATCCAGACCTGTTTGCCTCCATTGCACGTAAGATGTTTAAACCAAAAGGGGTAACCGACTTGGAAACTGTTATCACGGTATCGATAATCGGACCTATTGGACTGCCCATGGAAGAAGCCATGTATCCGAATATTACTTCAGCTGATGGCGAACCCCTGAACGCCATGAATGATTATGTGGTAAAAATGACAAAAGACCAACTGCCTCCGGATCAGGCTTTCTGGTCGGTAACCCTCTACGATAAGGCCAATGGCTTTTTTATTCCCAACGACAGAAAAAAATACAGTGTGGGCGAGAATGCCGGCTTTAAACTTAATGGTGAAGGTGGTATTGAGATCTACGTTGCAGAAGAAAAACCAAATGGTGTTCCCGAAGAAAACTGGCTGCCCATTAACCGCAAAGATGAGGAAATCGACCTGATTCTAAGGATCTATGTGCCGGACATGGAGAAGATAAAAACGTGGAAGGCGCCCAAGGCAGTGAAATTATAAACACTAAATACAATACCTATGAAACAAAATTCAATTAGATCCTTATTTATAGCAGTGGAAAAATTATCACTGCTTATATTAATAGCAAGTATTGTGTTTTCTTGCACTCAAAATCAAAAACCTCTAACTGTTTCTGATTATCCTTCTGATGGAAGTGTTTTGCCTTTCCCGGAACCACCACAAGCAAGTGTGACCGGTAAAACATTGAAGGACTCCAAGCATCAATGGCGAAAAGCGGAAAATCATCTTCCTGATGATGCTCCCAACATTGTAATATTCATGACGGATGATGCCGGTTTTTCTAATCCATCGACTTTCGGGGGGCCGATAAACATGCCAACCATGACGCGATTGGCTGAATCGGGTATCGCGTATAATGCTTTTCATACCACAGCCATGTGCTCACCAACAAGGGCTTCTTTGCTAACCGGTCGAAACCATCACCGTGTTGGAGCCGGGCAAATTGCGGAACTTGCTTCTGATTGGGATGGCTATGTTGGATTAATTCCTAAATCCACTGCTACTATGGCCCAGGTACTTTCGTATTATGGTTATAACACAGCCGCTTTTGGCAAATGGCATAATACTCCTGTAACCGACATCACTAAACTGGGTCCTTTTGACAGGTATCCGACAGGACTGGGCTTTGATTATTTTTACGGCTTTCTGGCAGGTGAAGACTCACAGTATGAGCCTATGTTGTTTGAAAACACCAATCCTATAAATCCACCTCACCACCCTAAGTACCATCTGACAGAGGATATGGCAGAAAAGGCCATAGATTGGATGAGAACCAGCAACACCATTTCACCCGGCAAGCCATTTTTTATGTATTTCACCCCCGGGGCTGTGCATGGCCCACACCAGATTTTTGAAGAGTGGGTAGAAAAGTACGACGGCAAATTTGATGAAGGCTGGGAGGTTTTAAGAGAAACGACCTTTGAAAAACAAAAAGAAATGGGATGGATTCCGGAGGATGCAGTATTGAACCCATTAGCTAAAGGGATGCAGAAATGGAGTGATGTTCCCGAATCACAAAAAGAATTTCAAATCCGCTTGATGGAAATTTATGCAGGTTTCCTAGAGCATACTGATGTTCAATATGGTAAGGTGATAGATGAACTCGAAAATCAAGGGCTGCTGGAGAATACTCTTATCATCTATATTAATTCTGACAATGGACCCTCCGCTGAAGGTATGAATGGAACCATTAGTGAATTGTTAGCCCAGAATGGAATGCCGTCCACTGTAGAACAGCAGTTGGAAGTACTTGAAAGAGACTTTGGAGGATTGGAAGCTTTGGGAGGGCCAAAACTTGAGAATATGTACCACCATGGTTGGGCCTATTCAGGAGCGTCTCCGTTTCAGGGAACTAAACTGGTTGCGGCACAATTTGGGGGAACCAGAACTCCATTGGTTATTTCCTGGCCAAAAGGAATTAAACACGACGGTAAAGTACGTTCACAATTTCATCATGTGAACGATATTGCTCCAACTATTTATGATCTTCTGGATATTAATCCTCCGGGTGTTGTGGATGGTTTTGAACAACAAGCTCTTGACGGTGTATCGATGAAATATACCTTTGATCAGCCCGAAGAAAAAACCAAAAAACTTACTCAATATTTTGAAATTTTAGGAAGCCGGGGTATCTACCATGATGGTTGGTTTGCCGGCACTTTTGGTCCACGAGCTCCCTGGAGTGTAGATTTGTCCGGTGTAATGAATTGGGAACCAGACAAAGAAGTTTGGGAACTTTATAACCTGGAAGAAGACTATTCTCAGTCAAAAGATTTGGCCAATGAGTATCCGGAAAAACTGGCGGAGTTAAAAGATTTGTTTGACAAAGAAGCCACCGAGAACCTGGTTTATCCTATTGGTGCCTCTATGTATACTGTGTTTTTCAATCCGAGTGAATTGCCGTCTTCTCCACTAACTGAATGGTCTTTTTATGTGGGACAGAACCGAATTCCCGAAGCTATGGCTCCCAAGTTTGTAAGTGGACGATCCACCCTGGCTGTCATTGATGCTGAAATTGACAAAAATTCTGAAGGTGTGTTCTTTGCCCTGGGAGGAATTGCTTCCGGATTCACGGTTTATTTAGACAAGGGTATTTTAAAAGCTGAATACAATGCCATGACCCTTGACCGATATAAAATAGCCTCTGAATCAGCTATTGCAACAGGTAAAGTAAAGATTGAAGTTGAAACTAAATATGATTCCAAGGAACGCATGGCGCCTGCAACAATAACTTTAAAGGTGAACGGGGAGCAAGTAGGTCAGGGGCGTATAGAAAGATCAGTGCCAGCCCAACATTCTGCTTTTGAAACCTTTGATGTGGGAGAAGATTTGGGCTCGCCCGTTGCATTGGATTATTATGATCGGGCACCATTCAAATTTAGTGGGAAGATTAATAAAATTAACATTCGATATTTGGATTAATTTTTATGTAAAAATGTGATCATAAAATCTCAAAAACTGAATAATATGAAAAGACTTCTTGTAGGATTGTTCAAAGTGGCATTGCGATTCTACATACCCCAAGAAAGTGTCATAATCGAAGAATGGGTGCCACCCGGAATCGTACCGCAGAAGTAGCATAAATAAAAAGATAAACAAGGTGAATCACTGCAAAGAGCGGCTTGATGCCTTACCAGCTAACTCTAGTATATCCCTAAAAAGAAACAAAATGAGAAAATTCAAATTCGGAATACTAAGCATAACACTTCTGGCGGTATTCACCGGCTGTCAGGAAAAAAATGATGGTGGTAAAAGCCAAAAAGTAGCGCCAGCCACCTATGCGCAGACCACTGAAATTCCTGCTGGAATTACAACGCCAAATGAGGTGTCCACTTCAATAGGAACCTTGCATTTTAAGGATGGTGCTCCTTTGCCGGAGACTGCCGAATTGGTCTATGAAAATCTGGATAGGATGCGAGGAGTGGATGCTTTTTTAAAGGCTATGCCAGCTGCTTCGGTACGGCAAATGATGTTAGGGCCTGCAGAAATCGGTGTATCAGATTATAACAAAGTGATGATAACAGAAGGTTTGATGGATTCTAAACCGCTCTATCTAACTGCCAACACCAACACTTTGTATGCAACACCCTATATCAACATGAAGGACCTGGGGCCAATGGTTTTGGAAATTCCCGCTGGCATGTTGGGTGCGTTTAATGACGCTTGGTTCAGGTACATCGGTGACATAGGCCCCTTTGGACCGGATAAGGGACAGGGCGGCAAATTCCTCCTTTTACCTCCGGATTATGAGGGAGAGGTCCCTCAGGGTTATTTCGTTGTCCAATCGAAAACCTTTCGGGTTTGGGCCTTCATGCGTGGTTCAATTGATAAAGGCCTGGAAAATGCCGTAACCAACATCAAGGAAAACCTAAAAGTGTATCCCTTGAGTGAAAAGGAAAATCCAAAGCCTATGGAATTTATGAACGCCACCGGAAAGTCATTTAACACGATTCACGACAACGACATTAACTTTTATTATCATGTGAATGAAGTGATACAGGAAGAGCCCCTGGAGATGATTGATCCAGAAACCCGTGGTTTACTGGCGAGCATCGGAATTGAAAAAGGGAAAGAATTTAATCCTGACGAACGGATGAAACGGATTCTCACTGATGCGGTGGCCATCGGAAACGCAACAGCACGATCCATTGTCTGGTACCCAAGAACCAGCGGAAACCTAGCTAATATGAAGGGTGTTCAGATCTATCCCGACACGGAAAGCGCTTGGATAACGGGATGGGTCAACAAGAACGTCTTTTTCAATGGTGATGACGGCCAAACCATGAATTCAGATGCGCGTGTCATGTTCCATTATCCCTATACGGGCGTTACTCCTGCCATGGGGGCAACCATTCCGGGAAAGGGTTCAGACTATGGTATTGCCTTTGTAGATGACAAGAAGCTACCCTTTGATGGAAGTAAAACTTATAAACTGCACTTACCCCCTCAGCCCCCGGCAAAGGATTTCTGGGCAGTAACCATTTACGATTCACAAACACGTTCTATGCTTCAAACAGACCAGGCCTATCCTACGGTCGGCAGCCAAACAGAGGGCATCAAAATGAACGGTGATGGTTCATTTGACATTTATTTTGGCCCCAAGGCTCCAGATGGATTTGAAAAGAACTGGCTACAAACCATACCGGGGAAAAGCTGGTTTGTTGCGCTCAGGATTTACGGACCACTTGAACCCTGGATAGAAAAGACTTGGAGGCCAAGTGAAATATCAGAAATAGAATAACAGCATACAGTAAACAATATAAAACAGTTGGTATTCAGTGGTTTAATATGACCTGGTTCCCTTTTCAGTATTCTTGTCGGTGGACAAGAACGCAGCCCGAAAACCCAACCGTTTCATATTTTAAAATGTTATGCTTCATTATCAGAAACCGCTAACCAATGATAAAAACTGACACCCTCATTAGAAAGCTTAAAAACTATTTGCTCTCCTTTAAACACTGAGAAAAACTTACAGTTAAATCAATAAATAAGATTTTTGTAAGTGACCCAAATCAATCTAGTCTGGCTTAAAAGAGACTTGCGCACGCAAGATCATGAACCGCTGCGAGAAGCTGAAAAAGCTGGACTCCCCTATTTGATCATTTACCTTTTTGAACCTTCCATAATCTCCCTCCCAGATACTTCAGAGCGACATTTGCAGTTCATTTACCATTCCATAAAAGAGTTAAATCGGTCATTAAAAATATATAATAGAAAAGTAGATGTTTTCTACTCAGAATTTGAACCAGCACTTGATTATATCTGTCAGAAATATGAAGTCAGGCAGCTCTTTAGTTATCAAGAAAGTGGTGTAAAGAAGACATGGGAAAGAGATAAAAATGTAAAGAAGATTTTACTCAAAAAGGGAATCAAGTGGAGGGAATTTCAAAGAGATGGAGTGATCAGAGGCATTCGGAATCGAGCTGGTTGGGATAAAAGTTGGTATTCAATAATGTGCCAACCAATCATTGAAAATACGTTCAGTAAGAATAATCTTCCTCCCTTAAATCACCCTTGTCCATCAGGTAAAGAGTTTGAATCCAAACTTGAGAATTATCCGGGTGAATTTCAGCCTGCCGGAGAATCAAATGCCTGGAAATATCTCAAATCCTTTACAGATAAAAGAGGTGCCAATTATAGCTTTCATATTTCCAAACCAACAGAAAGCAGAAAATCTTGCGGACGAATCTCCCCATATCTTTCCTGGGGTACTCTCAGTATCAAACAAGCTTATCAATACATCAAGAATCACGATAACTTCAGTAAGTACAAACGATCTTTCGGAGGTATACTCACACGACTAAAATGGCACTGTCATTTCATTCAAAAATTTGAAGTGGAATGTGAATACGAACATACTTGCATTAACCGGGGATATGAATTACTTGAGCGGGACGATAACCCAAACTTTCTTAATGCTTGGAAAGAAGGGAAAACGGGTTATCCATTGGTAGATGCTACTATGAGATGTGTGACTGCAACTGGTTGGATTAACTTCCGAATGAGAGCCATGTTGGTTTCATTCCTATGCCATCACCTAGATCAAGATTGGCGAAAAGGGGTTTACCATCTGGCCAATCAATTTTTAGATTATGAACCAGGAATTCACTACCCACAATTTCAGATGCAGGCAGGTACAACGGGGATTAATACCATTCGGATTTATAATCCAGTGAAACAATCGAAAGATCACGATCCGAAAGGAATATTTATTAAAAAATGGGTTCCGGAATTAGCAAATGTGCCTACAAACCATATCCATGAACCATGGAGAATGACTGAGATGGATCAGTCTTTCTGTGGAGTGAAAATTGGAAAAGACTACCCTCTTCCGATAATCGATCTGGAAGAAAGGGGCAAAAATGCCCGAAAAAAAATCTGGGGACATCGAAAAAATGAAGCAGTAAAAACTGATAGTCAAAGAATCATTGAAACCCACACCCGAAATTCTTAGCAACCTTTTTTGGCTACTTTAATTTATTTTCAAACTACGCTAAAGGAAAATTCAATTATTTCTAAGGCTCCTGTCCTTTAAGTACCTAAAGGTTATGTCAAAAAATTTCATAAATTGATTGAGGCTTATCTTCAAATACAAAGAATGAGCTTCATTATTTTGCATTACCCCAATGCCCAAAGAGGTAGGTAAAACTCCGATTTTATGAGAAAGACATTGTCCCAATTAATGCTCACTTTTTTAATAGCAATTAGTATTTATGCTTGTGAGCAAGCGAATAACAATAAACTCATCGTCAATGGATTGCAAGAACCTGTCGAAATAATCAGAGATGAGTGGGGGATCAATCACATTTATGCAAAAAACCAACATGATCTATTTTTTGCCCAAGGCTATGCAGCCGCAAAAGATCGACTTTTTCAGTTCGAAATATGGAGGCGACAAGCCACTGGAACAGTGGCAGAGATTTTAGGAGAAAGAGAATTGAAGCGAGATATAGGTACCCGGCTTTTTAAATTCCGTGGTGATTTATCAGAGGAATTGAATCATTATCATGAAGACGGTGAAGAAATCATAAATGCTTATACTCAAGGAGTAAATGCCTACATTGAAGAAATCCTAGCAACACCGGATCAGCTTCCGATCGAATTTAAGATTCTCAATATCGTACCTGAAAAATGGACTTCAGATGTTGTGATTTCAAGGCATCAAGGGCTTTTGGGAAATATTGAGGAGGAATTAGAAATTGGGCAAGCTGTGGCCAGATTAGGAGTCGATAAGGTCAAGGATCTCTCATGGTTTCATCCAAAAGAACCGGATCTGAGTATTGATCCGGTCATTGACCAAGAGTTGCTTTTCGATGATATTTTAGAATTATATAAAGCATACAGAAAGCCAGTTCAATTCAAGAAAAGTGATATCCTTCCCCAGTATCGGGACTCAATAAAAGAGAATTCTGTTGCTACACTAATTGAAGATAATGACGCATCTTTTTCGATAGGAAGTAACAATTGGGTAGTGAGTGGCGAACTTACGGAGAATGGAAATACTTATATGGCCAACGATCCACATAGGACAATAGCGATTCCTTCTTTGAGATATATGGTCCATTTGGTGGCTCCGGAATGGAATGTCATAGGAGGAGGTGAACCTGAAATTCCCGGGATATCTATTGGTCATAATGAATATGGAGCTTGGGGACTTACTGTTTTTGAAACAGATGGGGAGGACTTATATGTTTATGAATTAAATCCAGAGAATAATCAGCAGTACCTGTACAAAGGAGAATGGGAGGAAATGAATGTCATTACGGAGACATTCAAAGTAAAAGGAAAAGAAGATGTAAAAGTTGACCTTTTTTATTCCCGGCATGGCCCCGTCACCTATGTGGATTCTGTAAATAATAAAGCATATGCAGTTCGATGTGCATGGCTGGAACCCGGAGGTTCACCCTATTTAGCTTCCCTGCGTATGGATCAGGCAAAAACTTGGGAAGAGTTCCGTGAAGCCTGTAATTACAGTCATATTCCGGGTGAAAATATGATTTGGGCAGATAAGGAAGGAAATATAGGCTGGCAATCAGTTGGCATTGCTCCTATTCGTAGGAATTTTAGTGGTCTTGTCCCGGTTCCGGGTGATGGAAGATACGAATGGGATGGTTATTTACCCATAATTCAAAAACCAAATATTGAAAATCCTTCCGTAGGATATTTCGCCTCTGCAAATCAGAATATTACACCAGAGGATTATGAGCATTGGGATGCTATTGGATTTACCTGGGCTGATCCTTTTCGTGGAGATAGAGTTGAAGAAGTACTTAGCTCGGGAAAAAAATTTACTATGGAGGACATGATGGATCTTCAGGTTGATTACCTCTCCATTCCGGCTAGGACGCTCGTTCCTTATTTATTAGATCTGCCATTCACAGATAAAGTTGCTGCTGCAAAGGAAAAACTTCGTGGATGGGATTACAAATTAGAACCTAACTCAATTGAAGCTGCGATTTATGTGGCATGGGAAAACGAGATACGAAGTCTTGCAGCATCCAGATTTATTCCAGATTCTGGCAAAGAAATATTAGGAAGCATTCAGATGCAAAAGATCTTAGATTGGATTATTGCTCCTGACAGAAGATTTGGATTCAACCCAAGTCTAGGGAGAGATCAATTTCTTGCAGAGTCATTTCAAAATGGGATAGCTTATCTTGAAGAAAGGCTTGGTGAGAACATGAACAATTGGCAATATGGCCAAGAGAAATTCAAGCATACCTATATGGCGCATGCTTTAGGAGGATTGGTAAACGAAGAGCTTAAAGCAAAATTAGATGTTGGCCCTTTACCACGTGGAGGAAATTCTTATACACCAGGTTCGACAGGGGGAAACAATAGACAAAGCTCTGGTGCTTCCTTTCGGATTATCGTAAATACAGGAGACTGGGATGCTACTGTTGGAACCAATGGCCCGGGTCAATCAGGCAATCCTGACAGCCCTTTTTATAGTAACCTATTCGAGCCATGGGCAAAAGATCAATACTTTCCTGTTTATTATTCGCGAGATAAAGTAGAAGCTGTTTCTGCAGATAAAATAGTCTTAAGTCCAAAAAAATAAATTAAGAATCACCCTGGTAATTGTTTGAAGTGATTTAAAATACCACCTTAATCAACATTATTTAAAAATTGATCTTAATTAAATCACTAATAATTCGATTCATAAGATTTAAGATTTTTTGACTGATTGATCTGTCATAGGAATGACCATCTTTTTAGTCTACCTTATGCAAAGGAAGATCTTCACCCAAAGCGAATCCTAAGAGTAGGATATGATGCTTCCAATGCTAATCAGTTTTACCTAAATAAAAGAAAATGGCAAACAAAGAGGATTTAGATTTTACATACACTACTATAGACAACATATTTCGCCTAAGCATTGGAGAAACAGGAGATTATAGTGGAGCTAAATATGATGGTGATTTTTCAATGTCCCTAGAAGAAGCCCAAGAGGCTAAACATAAATTTATTGCTGACAGCCTTCACATTAAAAAAGGCAGTAAAGTACTGGATATGGCCTGCGGCTGGGGACCATTTATCAATTACATCACCAAAGAAAGAGGGGCTTCTGCTATAGGATTAACCCTCTCTGAAGGGCAAGCAAAAGCATGCAATAAAAATGGGATGGATGTGAGAGTAAAGGATTGCCGCACCGTTAAGCCTGAAGATTTTGGTGTTTTTGATGCTATTACCTGCATAGGTGGGTTGGAGCATTTCTGTTCGGTAGAAGAATGGAAAGCAGGCAAACAAGAGCAGGTTTACAGCGATTTTTTTAAAACTCTAGATGCGCTATTGCCAAAAGGAGGAAGATTCTACATGCAAACCATGACCTTTGGTAAGAATATGATAGACTTCGAAGATATAGACGTAACTGCCGAAAAGGGATCTGCAGCACATGTTTTGGCATTAATGATAAAAGAATTTCCTGGATCTTGGCTTCCATATGGACCCGAAATGGTGATAAGGAATGCTGAACCCCGATTTAAACTCATTTCTCAAAGTAGCGGGAGGCTCGATTATATTGAAACTATCGGTCAATGGAGAAAGAAGTTTAGAAAATTTAGTTTAAAAAAGTATTGGCTCTATGCTTCTCTACTTCCTAGATATTTTACCGATAAAGAATTTAGACATCAGATAGAAGTTTTTAAAGTGAGCCCAAATCGTGTCTGTTTTGAAAAAGAAATCATGGAGCATTATAGGTTGGTCTTTGAAAAAGTGTAAAGAGTTGATTTAGAATTATCTGAAAATCAACACAAAAAAAACCTCCCGCGAATCAGGAGGCTTCAATTTGAATTTTATTTTTTCGTTTTTGGAAGAACGTTAGAAATCAGAGACACTTTTTCTATAGGTTCTGATGCGTTTGAATAAATTCGAACGACCGAATTTTGCTTTCCCATTTTTCCGGCCGAATTAAAAGAAACTTTGATTTCAGCCGACTTACCTGGAGGAATTGGATCTTTTGGCCAACTTGGAACAGTACAACCACAGGTTGCTGCAACGTTTGAGATGATCAAAGGCCCATTTCCAGTATTGGTCAACTCAAAGGTGTGCGAAACTTTATCCCCTTGTGTTATGTCTCCAAAATCAACTGACTTTTCCTTAAAGGTAATAGCGGCTCCAGCAGCTTCTTGTGCATCTACATGGGAAACTAAAGTGAAGACAAATAGACTAAATAGGATTGCTAATTTTTTCATGATTTTACTTTATTACGATCTTCAAATATTCATTTTTTTCAAATAGCATCAAATAACGGATTTGAAAGCTATCGGGTTATCTTAACTTAAATACCTTGCCAAAAAAGGATAAAGACCTTACTCTAAGGTATTTTCATCCATTGCCTTAACAAAAAACATGGGGTTAAAATTCACTAAATAAAGTTCCTCGGTAGCTCTAGTGATAGCTGTATAGAGCCATCTCGTAAAATCTTTATCCACCTGGTCTTCTTTCACATAGCCTTGATCCACAAAAACGGCTTTCCATTGTCCTCCCTGAGCTTTATGGCAAGTCAAAGCATAAGCAAACTTAACCTGAAGTGCATTTAAATAGGGGTCTTTTCTGATTAGTTCCATCCGTTCAACTTTGCTCGCTACATCAGCATAATCTTCCGACACCTGCTGGTAAAGGCTTCTGTATTGATCCCTAGTTAAAGATGGACTTGGAGAATAAAGTGTATCCAAGATGACTTTTGCCTCAAAATGTGGCTCATCTGGATAATCTAATAATCTCAATTCCAATGTCGCAAAACGGAATCCATACAATTCCTCAAATGACCTGATTTTCATCACCTCAGCCATATCCCCATTGGCCAAAAAGTTTACCTTTTCGGATTCAGCCATATAGGTGTAATTATTCTTAACTATCATCAGCAAATCCCCAGTGCTGATTTCATCTTCAAAAAAATGAATGACTTGACGAATGTATAAATTGTATTGAACGGCAGCTTTATTGGAACGAGTAACGATCGTGGTATTTTCTGTCCCGTATTTATCGTAAGCATATCTCAACCCATCCTCTAACCTCTCACCGGTCATCTTAAAAGTATCCTTAAAAGTATTGGTTGTAATCTGAATTTTGGGAGGGTCCTTTTTTAGCTCATTTCGAAGATTTGTGGCATTGAAAAGTATTCCTGATTCAAGTTTCTGGCGCATTACTTCAGTTAACTCTATTTGATCTGCATCCAAACGAAAATGCCTTTGTAAATAGGTTGATTCTAAAGCAGGGCTAAAATCACTTCCAACAGGAGGTAATTGTGCTGTATCTCCAACCAATATGATACGATTTCCTGAACCTTGAAAAGTAAATCGGATTAAATCTCCAAGTAAGTTCCCGGACATCCCACCATCATCTGCCAGCATAGAGGATTCGTCTACTATAAATACGGTATCCTTGTAGTAATTTTTTTGAAGTATGAATCCTAAACCTAAACTTCCGTCCTCTCCTTTCGGCTTATATATAATCTTGTGAATCGTATAAGCCGCCCTTTTACTGTAATTCCCCATAACTTTTGCAGCTCTTCCAGTAGGGGCCAATAGCAAAGCTCTCATGTTTAGCCGGGGTAAACTTTTTACCAAAGCGGAAATCACAGAAGTTTTCCCCGTACCTGCATACCCTCTTAATACAAAAGTGGGCTGAGTGGAAGCCTCCAAACTTAGGAATTGATCCATTTTTCTAAAAAATTCATTTTGACCCAGAGTAGGTGTAAAAGGAAAATTTTTGACCAATAAATCCGATGGCTTTGGTATGTGCTGATTATCTTTAGGCATATAAGCTAATGTAAATGTCAAAAGACGAAATCAGCAAGGAAATAGAGTCAAAATTTGGAAATCATTTAAGGATTCGGGTAAATGGGATTCTAATTGAGAATAATAAATTATTGATGGTGAAACATCTGATGGGAAAAGGGAAGATCTTATGGTCTGTTCCTGGGGGTGGAATGGTTTATGGTCAAAATGCAGAAGAAAATTTAATCAGGGAATTTAGAGAAGAGACAGGCCTAAATGTTAAAATTCACAAATATTTGTTCGTTCATGAGTTTTTAGACCCTCCATTGCATGCAATGGAGCATTTTTTTAGTTTAAAATCCACGGGAGGTAGTTTAAAACTGGGAGAAGATCCCGAACTTAGTAAACGATTCCAGATATTAAATGAAATAGCCTGGATGAGTATAGAAGATATCCGTTCACTGCCTCAGGACTCCCTTCATCAAATCTTTTGGCGAATAAATTCACTTGAGGAGTTAGGATTGTGGAAAGGATATTTTAATTTTGAAAATATTTCCATAAAATAGCACGTTATAAAAACCTTCAACCTTACCTTGATTTAAAATTTAATCAAAATGAATCTAACTAAAGTATTATCCTTTGTCTTCCTTTTAGCTGCTCTAGGTCTTGGTTACCTTCTTTGGAAAGGTGTAGATGATGTAGTGGAAACTGAGAAAAGAATTGCTTTGACTGAAGCTGCAATTATTGAGAAACTCCAAATGCTACGTGATGCCGAATTGGCTTATCAAGCTGCAAACGGAAAGTATGCAGACAATTGGGACAGCTTAAAGCAATTTATCGAGGAAGGAAAAATCTGGCTTGTACAGCGAACTGAAACAACCAAATTATTGGAATATGGTAAAGAAGAAACTACTGTTACTTTTGATACCTTAGGTTCTGTAAATGTACTTGATTCTTTATTTAACGAAAGAAAGTATCCAGACTTCAATTTAGAGGCTTTAGCAGTAGTTCCAGGTTCAGGAGGTAAGAGATTTGAATTTTTCGCAGATAAGATCGAAAGAAACAATTACGAAATTGCAGTATTTGAAATAAGAGATCCTGCTCCAATTAACCCTGAAAGAAGACTTAACAACAATGAGAAAGCTTTAAAAGTAGGTTCCAGAACAGACGCTTCTACTGAAGGTAACTGGAAATAATCCCTACGGATTTTGGAAAACAATCTCAAAGTATATAAAAGTGATAAGTTTGATGTGGCGGACACCACTGGCTTATCACTTTTTTTATTCCCTAATTCTGTAGCCATTTTTGCCAAAGACAAAAACCAGGCTAACATAGCCATTCACTATTACAAAAATTTGAATAGCGAAAACTTAGATTCTTTGCTTGTTTCTGATGAGTTTCTAAGATTGGATATACCCACAAAAGTTTTTACCCATGAGTTGGAATTCAGTCTTGTACCTGGGGTTTTATATTCACCAGGAAAAGAAGACACCTATCTTTCCTTTGTAGGAAAACAAAAAGACAATAATTTTTATTTTGCCAATGCTCTTGACAGCAATAACATTCAACTCGTTTCTTTTCTTTCTGAAAAAACCAAAAAATCCTTAGAGTCCAGATTTTCAGATTTAAGCTACTTTCATGGAGCTACTTCCTTTCTATCTTACCTTTTCAAAGAACGCTTCAATCTAATTGGTCAAGAAATTCTAGTTTGCGTTCTAGATCATTATTTTTATGCAGCAGCTTTTACTGATCAAGAATTAACGGTCTTTAATATTTTTGAAATTCAAAGTAAAGAGGATATTTTGAAGTATGTAAGTATTCTTATAGCCCAGTTGAACTACGACAAGAACCATGTTCGAATAAGTGTTTTTGGCGCTTCTAGCCAGCATGAGATTACAGAGGATTGGGGTATGGCATATTTCCATCATTTCAGGGTGAAGACACCCCATTCAAATCAAAACTATTCACACGGGTTTAAGCATTTAAAATCAGGAGGATTGTTTGAGACCTACTGGCAATTTGACTAACAATGAAAAAAACAGCCGTTTTTCCTGGTTCCTTTGACCCATTCACTATGGGGCATCATGATATTGTCACAAGAAGTTTAAAACTTTTTGATGAGGTAATCATTGGAATAGGCTATAACTCCACGAAGCAAAATCGATATTTTGATATCGATATGATGGTGGAAAAAATACAGGAGGTTTATAAGGGTATCGATGCAGTAAAAGTGGTTGTTTACAATGAATTGACTTCTACCCTAGCAAAAAAACATAATGCAGGTTATTTAATCAGAGGGTTGAGAAACACTACTGATTTTGAATATGAGAATACGATCTGCCAAATGAATCGATACCTAAATGAAGATTTAGAAACTGTATTCCTTATTACATCTCCCCCATTTGCAGCAATTAGCTCAACAGTGATTCGGGAAGTTCATCGATACGGGGGTGATGTTACAGAATTCCTTCCTTATAAAATATGAGGTTTCGGATGATTTTTAATGAATTGCTTAAATAGAAACCTCATTGATGGATATGAATTAACCAAAGCGATTTTGGCATCAGGCTCGTAGAACCATCTGATATCTTCAATTCCTTCTTCTTTTTGGGGAGTCATATTTCTATCATCAATACACTCCATTTCATACCAGTATGTTTTCTTAAGAATACTTTTCCGATTTTGAGTATAGGTATGCCAAGTATTGTAAAGATGTTTTTTTGATCTGACCTTAATTGCACATTCTTCCTCTACTTCTCTCACAGCACATTGCTCGGGAGTTTCACCTTTTTCAAATTTACCTTTTGGAAAATCCCATTTCCCTAATCTAAAAATCAGTAAAACTTTATTTTTCTGGTTTGTTACTACCCCACCTGCAGCTTTGATGATCATGAACCTACTTTTTACAAATTTCTTCAAAGTAGATTTATCTTTTGTGACTAAAGTAATGGAATCAAGGTCCTTTAATTTCCGAGTTCTTAAGACATATAGAATTTTGATAATCAAATCATGGGATGGCTCATGAAACAGCACATCGTCATTCCATTGCACCTGATTTAGCAATTCATCTGCCTGATGATAAATAGACTCATAATTTTTTCTACCGTCTAGCTCTTCATACGAGAGTAAGTCTAATGGCTTGTCGTTTACAAAAATTCTCATAAAAAGCTGAGTCTTAATTTTTCTGTTTAGATCAAAAATGCATAAAAAATTCAGCAGCAACAACCTTCCACAAAGTTTATCACTTATTTTTGGGGTATGGAAATATTAGACTCGAGTGTAGCTGCTGAAGTAGCTGATAAATTACTGGAAATTCAAGCAATTCGGCTTAAACCGGATTCACCTTTTACTTGGGCATCAGGTTGGAAGTCACCGATATATTGTGATAATAGGCTATCCTTATCATTTCCCGAAGTACGAAACCTGATTAAAGAACAATTAGTTAAAAGTGTAATGCATCATTTTCCAAATGCACAAGCAATTGCAGGAGTTGCAACTGCTGGTATTCCTCAAGGAGCACTTATAGCAAATGATTTAGATCTTCCATTTATTTATGTAAGATCAAAAGCCAAAGGTCATGGAATGGAGAATATGATAGAAGGAAAGGTGACTCAAGGACAAAAGGTAGTAGTCGTAGAAGATTTAGTCTCTACAGGTGGTAGTTCCCTCAAGGCAGTTAAAGACCTAAGGAAGGCAGGATTTGAAGTATTAGGAATGGTTGCCATTTTCAGCTATGGCTTTGATATCGCAGCCACTAATTTTAAAAATGCCAATGTAAAATTGGTATGTTTAAGTCACTATGAAGCTTTACTTCCAAGAGCAATAGAGAAAAAATACATCACTGATGAAACTCTTAAATCTCTGGAATCCTGGAGGAAAGACCCTGAAAATTGGAACCCGTAATTAAGCCGGTTATCCGGCTTTTTCTTTTTCAAACAATCCTAATGAACCCCCAACCCAATCTTTATCCTTATTGAATTTAACACCGATCATTTCTCCTCTGCTAAGTCTTACTAAATTACCAGCGTAAATAGGATTAGGTTCCTCTTCAGGCCAAAGTGCTAAAATCCTCACTTCTACTTTTACATTGCCTTCAGGAGACTTCAAAACTGGTGCATAATGCACTTTCTTCTGAAGAATGTATAGGTCCTTTTCTTTGACTTCCTCTATATCCTGCAGAGTTACATGGAATTTCACACCACTTCCTGAAAAAGAAAACAAAGGTTTCAAAACATAATTTTCTAAGTCCTTAGGAATTTCCTCTATTTCACTTAACAATTTGCTTTCAATAAAGTACGGCCCATGGAGATATGGTAAAATGAATTTTGAAATTCTTGTATACCAATTGGGATGACCTGCCCACTCAATATCCAACTCATCTTCAAAACTAAAAGCAAGTTTTAAGTCCTTTCTCAAATCCAGTTCATCGAAAATCACTCTATTATAAACTCTTTTTATTTGGATTTTCTTTCCTTCGGAATTGATGTAATAAAGCTTTTTATTATCCTTTATAACTTCGGTAACACAAACAATTGGTATTCCTAGATCTCTTTTACAATAGTAAAAATCTATTTTAGTGTTCTGTTTTTCAGGCTCGATTTCAAGTAGGACCACCTCTTCTGGCCTATGATCTTTTATTATCACTTGTTTGAGTAATTCTAGGTATGACGCGTCATCTAAATCACTTAAGTAAGGCGTGGTATTTTCAATAAATGGGTAAAAACTCTGAAACTTTTTGAGAAGATTATATTGAAAGTTGAAAATTGATGGAAACCCCTGAATTTCAATGAGCTTAGGTACAATTTTTCCTTTCTCCTCACAAACGCCAAAATCTATTGCCATAAACTGTGTATGAGCATCTTCATTCGGAACAGAAATATTTAAATCAATTGATCTTTGCGTAATTTCTTTGAAATCTGGCTTTTGGATAAAAGAGACCACTTGATCACAAGCCTCCAGAATTTTACTCTTCAAATCATTAGGAATGAAAAAAGGAGTTTCCGCAATTCTGAAAGTGGGAGCATACCCAAAATCATTGGCTATTTCTTTCAGGAAAGTATCATACTTGTCTTTCGAAAACCCTGCATTAAATTTTTCTCTTAAAGGAGGGATCATAAAATCTAAATAAGAGTAGGCATTTTAGCTGTTTTGATTTTCCTTATAGATTGCTCTAAAAAATTAGGAATCAAAGTTTCGTTCGTTTTATAGATTTTATTTTCATCTACCAAATGCTCAAGCATTGTTCTGAATTTAGCCTTGCCTTTCGTTGCAATAATTTTTTCTCTCACCTCTGGTTTTTTCAAATGAGCCAGAAAGCTTACTGGATCTGCCTCCGGGTGAAATTGAGTCCCCATAATTTCTTCCGAAAACCTAATTGCCATAATTGCTCTCTCATATTCAACATGGGTTCTGATTTTCTCCAGAGCTATAATTTTAGCACCTAATAGGTTGAATTTTTTATGGTTAGGTTGCAAAACTTGGTAATCTCTTGAATCTACAGCCCAAAATGGATTATCCAAGTTTTGAAACAAGGGATCATTTAAACCTTCTTGGGTTTTGTGAATAGACATAACTCCAAAAGAGGTGGATTTTCTTTTACTTAGTTGTCCTAACCCAAAATGTTTGCATGCCATTTGGAAGGAATGACAAATCAATAGAATATACTTTTTATGTGAATGGTTTTGGTTCCATATCCAAATTTGATCGAGTAAATCAAAATACTTGAGGTCCCAATTCCCATCACCTCCTAGTGGACTTCCTGGTCCTCCAGTTGAAATATATAAATCATATTCCAAAATATCCGGTAACTCTGACTTCCCTCTTACATCATAAACTCTGTATGAAATCTGATCCGAAAACCTATCTAGAATATCCTTGATACATCGCATACCTTGGTTGACCTCTCCATCATACATGTCCAAGATTGCCAGATTTATCTTTTTCTTACGCACGATTCTTCTTCTTTAAAACTTTTACAAAGATAATCAAAGGGAATGAATCCCTTGCCTAAACTTCCCAGTTATAAAATCAACAACTTTAGATAAATCTTGTGTTTCTTTGAATACCGCAAGCTGTTGATCAGCTCCTGTACCATTTTTAAGCATCTGGTAGACATAGTTTATTTCATCTCTACTTTCCAACTCATCCACCACATCATCAATAAATTCAAGCAATTCCATTATCAAATCTTTTGTTGGCACTTCTGTTTTTTTGCCAAAATCTATCAGTTTACCTTCTATTCCATTTCTCGCCGCACGAAATTTATTTTCTCTTATTAAGGCAATTCTGTAAATATTAAAACTCGTATTACTAATAAGTAGCTTGTATAATTTAGCAACAACAGCCTGAATTAATGCTGTAATACAGATTGTCTCGTCCACCGTGAGACACATGTCACAAATTCTAAATTCTATTGTGCTGAAAAATGGATGCATTCTCAAGTCCCACCAGATTTTCTTGGGATTATCAATGCAATTGGTCTTAACTAAAATTTCAAGGAAATTGTCATAGGATTGTACAGAATCAAAATACTCAGGTAAACCAGTTCTCGGAAACTTCGCAAATATCTTAGCTCTAAAAGCTTTAAATCCCGTATCTCTTCCTTCCCAAAAAGGTGAATTAGTTGACAAAGCATAAATATGTGGAAGAAAATAGCATGCCTGGTTCATCAATTGAAGAGCAATATCCCGATTATCGATTCCTACATGTACATGAAGTCCAAAAATCAAGTTAGAACGAGCAATGTCTTTTAACTCATTTACAATTTCATGATACCGTGTATCATCTGTGATTTCCTGATCTTGCCATTTAGAAAAGGGATGTGTTCCTGCAGCACCTACAATAAGATCTTGCTTTTGGGCCAATTCAAATATTTTATTTCTCAAAAAGGAAACTTCTTTTCTAGCTTGAGAAATATCTTCGCAAACATTTGTTCCAACTTCAACGACAGATTGATGCATTTCCGCTTTTACCTGTTCTCTCAATTGGATCTTACCCCCCTCCACAATCTTTGACATATGCGACTTTAAATCCCTGGTTTGCGGATCTATAATCTGATATTCTTCTTCAACTCCCAAAGTGAATTTGGGTAATTTTCTCTCTCTTTCTTTCATGAAAAGATTAATTTCTATTTAAAAGCGTTTTGCATTGGATGCGGCATCCCGAATAAAAGTCCCCCAGGTTAAATTTATTTTTCCCGGCTTATGGGCTTTAGCATAACTGATTGCCATTTTTGCTGCTTCCTCAACAACCCAGTCAAAGTTTTCCTGACCCACAGAATTAACATCTGCATCTGGAGCAGGATTACCAAAATCAATAGCATAGGGAATTCCATCTCTCACTGCAAATTCTACTGTATTAAAATCATATCCTAAACCTTTACAAAGTCGGATGGTATAATCCTTTACCGTAGCCAAGAGTTTTTTTGAAGTTGGGGATTTCTCAACTACATACCTTAAATGATGTGGATTTCTTGGCTCATAATCCATTATTCTAACTGCCTTGCCTCCTAAACAATAAACTCTAAAATACTCATCAAAGACAATCTCTTCTTGAAGAAGCATCACAAGTTGGCCTGTTTCTGGATGTTTTTGAAAAAACTCTTCTTTGTTTTCCAGTCGGTAGACATTTTTCCATCCTCCACCTGCATAGGGTTTCATATAGGCTGGAAAACCAATGTATTGAAACATTCCATTCCAGTCTAAGGGAGCTGCTAAATTCCTGAATGATTTACTTGAAGTATCATCGGGATGTTCAGAAGATGGAAGTAAAACTGTTTTTGGTAAAGGGACTCCAAGTTGATCAGCAAGAGCATTGTTGAAAAATTTATCATCTGCACTCCACCAAAATGGATTATTAATTACCGCAGTACCGGTTAATGCCGCATTTTTTAAATAGGCTCTATAAAACGGAACATCCTGGGAAATCCTATCTATGATCACAGCATATTCAGAAAGATGGTTTTGAATCACTTTATCAATTTTTACTGCTTCCGCAGAAATGCCTGTAGGTGCTGTTTGGTTTACCCTATCTATAAAAGCCTGAGGAAATGTATCCTCCATCCCGAAAAGTATTCCTATTTTTTTCATTACAAAATTTTTAAAAGGTGATTTTAAAGTCTATTTATTAATCAAATTTTATTCTGGATAAATAATGCGGAAACATCTCTTTCCAGACTCCCCAATCATGCTCCCTATTCTGTCTCACATCTAGCCAATGAGGGAGTCCTTTATCTTCCAATACCTCATGAAGCTTAAAATTGGCATCATAGCAAATATCCCAATTAGAGGTGCCCAGAACAATATCCATTTTCCATAATTCTTGATCATTTAAAGCTCCCAAAAACTCTAATGGACTGTTATAATAAATATCATCATGAACATAACCATCCATAAAGTTACGAATACTAAATGCTCCTGACATACTGAACATATGGCTTACATAGCCGGGGTGCCTAAATGCAAAATTAGCAGCATGATAACCTCCAAAGCTACATCCCGCCATAGCAACCTTCCCTACTCGGGTATTTAGCCTAATCCGTTCTACCAAATCATGACAAATCATCTTGTCATATGCCACATGCTGCTCTATTCGCTGATGTGGGTGTACATTCTTATTATAGAAACTATTTTTATCATTACTTTCAGGACAAAATATTTGGACTAGCCCTTGATCAATATACCATTGAGCGGAACCGATTAATCCCATATCCCTGTTTTCATGAAAAGATCCCTGTGAAGTTGGGAAAACAACAACCGGATAGCCAGCATGACCAAAAACCAGCATTTCTACATCTCTTTGCAGGTAATTTGAATACCACTTGAAATATTCTTCCTTCATCTATTGCGACTTTGAATTATAGATAATTAAGTGGAACCCACTTAACATCAAATAAGTCAAATTTCATCAAAAACCAAAGCCTTATAGATTGTCAGAAGATTATATTTTCTCTGTTTCCGATTCTATTGTTGAAAATGATTCCTTACGACTAAATCTAATTAGTCTTAGCAACCCAATTAAAAGCGATAATAAAAGTAAACCTACAAATAACCACTTCGACGTTGTAGATACAGAAGCCATAATTGCTAATACCGGTCTTTCGAATGGATAACTATTTAGAATGCACACAATCAGGATGTTTTCTATCAAATCGAAAAACACAATCAGTATCGGGATAAGTAGAATCACCTTATTGTGCCACATGTAGTAAATAAGACCGATTGTTAATAATCCATAAACTATCATGTAAGGAAAATCCAGAGCGAAAATTCCAAATCTGTATATTTCCCTATCTGGCTTAGACAAACTGCTAATTGCATAATATGCCTGATCAACCGAATAAGCAAATTTTAAGTCTAAAGCATATTCTGAGGGAAGAAAATAATTCAACAAAAAGTTGAATAAGATGAAAAGAAAGGCCAACAAAATTAAAATATGCCTTTTCACCAGTGAAGAAAAAAATGCATCTGATACCATGAAAAATGTATTTATATTCTAAATATACCAAAATATTTCAATTAATTTTAAAAAAACAACTTAAAAAATTCCCAGTTTAGAAAAAAAATAAACTCTAGACAGAAAGAATATCTATTTATACCATTTAGCGTACATAGGGTAATTTTTTGCAGTCCTATCTATGATTTGTTGCAGATCTTCACTCGTATCTTTTACTTTTTTTGCCGGTATCCCTGCATAAATTGAATTAGCCTCAACAACTGTTCCTGCCAGAACTACTGCACCGGCAGCAATAACTGCCCCTGATTTAACGAGGGCTCCATCCATTACAATTGCTCCCATTCCAACTAGTACTCTATCTTCAATTGTACAGCCATGGACAATCGCATTATGAGCTATTGAAACTTTCTTTCCGATAATAGTGGGGAATTTTTGATAGGTACAGTGGATTATTGCCCCATCTTGTATGTTAGAATCATCACCAATCCGAATAAAATGAACATCCCCTCGGATCACTGCATTAAACCAAACTGTACAATTATCGCCTAATTCCACATCGCCCACAAGAGTTGAGTTAGGTGCCAACCAACAATTCTGTCCAAATTTAGGTGCCTTCGAATTTACTGGAATAATTAATGCCATAGCTTATTTGTTTGTTCTCGAATCCCAAATCTAAAAATAACTTTCAGCTAAGATTCTTATGCTAAATGAAACTTTTAGAAAAGTTTTGAGTTTACATGTATATACATATAAATTTGCAACTCATTCAACCCTTTATTTAAACCAAATGAAAACTATTAAACTATCAGGATTATTAATTGCAACTGCAATGCTTACATTTTCATGTAGCAAACCAGCAGATACTGTTGAAACAACTGAAGCTCAAGAAGTAGCAGCGGCGGAAGGAAAATCTTTAGAAATTGTTCAAGACGCAACGACAATTGCTTGGAGAGGCTACAAGCCAACTGGTCAGCATTTTGGTAAAATTCCGGCAATTGAGGGATCTCTTGCAGTCAATGGTGAAGAAATTACTGGAGGTAAATTCACTTTTGACATCACAGGTCTGAAAATTGAAGACATGGAAGAAACAGACGAAAGCTACGGTAAACTATGGGGCCACCTTCAATCAGCAGATTTCTTTGATGCGGAGAATCATCCACAAGCAACTTTTGAAATTACTAATGTTGAGTCATTTGCAGCAGGTGATGTGATAGCAGATCAAGAGCAATTTGAGACAGAGAATACCCCTAAATCATCATCTGAACTTTCTCCTGAAAATCCTACGCATTGGATCAGCGGAAATTTAACGATGAGAGGTACAACCAAAAACATTAAATTTCCAGCTACTGTAAGCCTTGATAACGGAACTGTAGTAGCAAAAGCTGGTTTCAATATTGATAGAACTGCATGGGGTTTGGCTTATGGTGACGAAGCAACAGCTGTAGATAAAGCAAAAGATAAATTTATCTATAATACAGTTTCGCTTTCATTAGATGTCAAAGCTGTAGATTAATTTAGATTCAAAATCATTTTAATGAAGAGGAATTCACACGGATTCCTCTTTTTTTGTCCTCAAATGCTAGAATTCAATTTTAAATATTATCCAAAATTTGCCTTTTGGAAGCAAAAATTAATCTATTGGGCTGAGAAGCAATATGCTTCTTTATCCTATTTTGACGGAAATAATTATACCTATCCCCAACAGCCTTTTGCGAATTTGCTTTTTGCTTGGAATAAAAAAATAGATGAAAATGATTTGTGGAATGATCAATTCAATCAAGTAAAAATAGGTATCATAGCATATGATTTTAAGAATTCACTCGAAGCTTTAAGCAGTTCAAACCCACCTATTATTTCCTTACCAAATCTCTGCTTTTTCTCACCAGAATTGAGTTTTTGTTTTGAAGGAGATTTCATCAAAAGTCAAACAAAATTATCAGAAGAGTTTTGGGGGAAAATAGAAAATTTTGAGATACCCTTAGTGAATAGTACTTGTGAGACCAAAGCGCAAATTACAAAAGCCGAATACATTGCTAATGTAAATACAATCCAGAATTATATCTGGGAAGGAGAAACATATGAGATGAATTTCTGTCAGGCTTTCGAAGGAAATTTCATTGATTGGGATCCAATTGATTCTTTTTTTCAACTTCAAGAAATTTCTCCCATGCCATTTTCTTCCCTTTTCAAAGCTGAAGACAAATGGTTGATTTCTGCTTCTCCGGAAAGGTTTTAAAAAAAAGTGGATTCAAAAATAATTGCTCAGCCGATCAAAGGGACTATTCAAAGAGGTAATGATAAAGTCAATGATGAAATAAATAAAGAACACTTATTGGCAAGTGCAAAAGAACGGGCAGAAAATCTAATGATTACGGATTTGACCAGAAATGACCTATCTAAGATTTCTGAAATAGGTTCAGTTCGAGTAGAAGAACTTTTTGGGATTTATTCTCTTCCAAGAGTATTTCAAATGATTACTACCGTAAGTTCAATTTTAAAACCAAATACACCCATCAAAGAGATAATTCAGACAACATTCCCGATGGGTTCAATGACAGGTGCTCCTAAAATAAGAACAATGGAGTTGATCGATGAATTAGAATTATTTCAGCGAGGTTGGTTTTCGGGAGCATTTGGATGGATTGATGAAAAAGGAGACTTTGACTTTTCCGTTGTGATTCGAAGCATAATTGCAGATATGGAATCAAAAAAACTTTATTTTGGAGTTGGAAATGCCATCACAATTGATTCGGATGCCGAAAAGGAATACGAAGAATGTGAACTGAAATCACAAGCAATCCTAGATGTGCTAAATGGAAGAACAAAATCCTAACCCAATAAGGAAAATAATCCATGTTGATATGGATGCATTTTATGCTTCCGTGGAACAAATGGATCATCCTGAATGGAGAGGTAAACCTTTGGTCGTTGGAGGAAATGAATCAAGAGGAGTCGTAGCGGCGGCGAGTTATGAAGCCCGGAAATTTGGAATTTATTCAGCGATGTCTTCAATGATAGCTGCCCGAAAATGCCCCAACCTAATCTTTGCAAGACCTAGATTTGATCGGTACAAAGAGATCTCAGAGCAGATTCGCGAAGTTTTTTATGAATACACAGATTTAGTAGAGCCGCTTTCCTTGGATGAAGCTTTCTTGGATGTGACAGAAAACAAGAAAGAAATTAAATCAGCTATTCTCATTGCTAAACAAATCAGGTTGAAGATTAAAGAAAAGACAGGTCTGAATGCTTCAGCTGGAGTATCCTATAATAAGTTTTTGGCAAAGATTGCATCTGACTTGAATAAACCCAATGGTCAAGCCTACATTTTACCAGAAGACGCAGAAGAATTTCTTGAAAAACTTCCGATTGGGAAATTTTTTGGAATAGGGAAAGTTACTGCTGAAAAGATGCAAGAAATCGGAATCCATAATGGTTTTGATCTGAAACAGTTTTCGCTACAGTTTCTTACTAAAAAATTCGGTAAATCTGGATTGCACTACTTTAACATTGTAAGAGGTATTCATCTATCAGAAGTTCAACCTCACAGAGTCCGTAAATCTTTAAGTGCAGAAAACACATTTGAAAAGGATCTAATAACTGATTCTGAATTTGAAGAAGCCTTAAAAGCTATCAATAAAGAACTCTTAAAAAGGTTAAGGAAAAGTGGTGTAAAAGGCCGTACAATTACTTTGAAAATTAAATATGCCGATTTTACTCAGCAAACGAGGAGTAAAACCCTGGATCAATATCCAGAGGAAGAAACCATCTGGGAAATAGCGAAAGAACTTTTGAAGCAAGAAGAACTTCCTAAAGCTGTCCGACTTTTTGGCCTAGGCGTTTCCAACTTAAATATCACAGAAGAACATCAACATTTCGGAGAGCAATTAAAAATTCCTTTTTCAAGAATTGGTACATTCAGTTGATATGAATTTTAAATAGCGAATAAAAAGGCATTTTAAACTGCCATTTTGTCTGCATTTTATTAATTTCGCATCCCTAAAGCATTTAATTACATGAGTAATTTGATTAAAGATATAGATATTATCTCTGGAGAAGAGGCACAAGCTTGTGACTTTAAGACTACTGCAGACGAAAATACCGGGAAATCACGAAAGCTATACATAGAGAGTTATGGTTGCCAAATGAATTTCTCAGACTCTGAGATTGTGGCTTCTATCATGAAAGAAAACGGGTTTGACACTACCTCGGATTTCAATCAAGCGGATGTGATCTTCCTAAATACTTGTTCAATTCGGGAAAAGGCTGAATTAACTGTAAGAAAACGATTAACTGATTTTAATAAAGCGAAAAGGACCAAGCCCGAAATGACAATTGGAGTTTTGGGATGTATGGCCGAGCGGTTGAAAGAAAAACTTCTCGAAGAAGAAAAAATTGTCGATGTGGTTGTTGGCCCAGATGCTTATAGAGATCTTCCAAATTTAGTTTCTGCTGCTGAAGATGGCAATAAGGGAGTAAATACGTTTCTATCAAGAGAAGAAACTTATGCTGACATTGCTCCTGTTCGGTTGAATTCCAATGGAATTACAGCATTCATTTCCATCATGAGAGGCTGTGATAATATGTGTTCTTTTTGTGTAGTCCCTTTTACGAGAGGAAGAGAAAGAAGCAGGGATCCGCATTCCATTGTGGCAGAGGCACAAAACTTATTTTCTAAAGGCTATAAAGAAGTAACTTTACTGGGTCAAAATGTAGATAGCTACAAATGGTCACCCGAAGAAAATAACAAAGCAAGGTTAAATAAAAAAGAAGAAGAAGTAAGTACGGTTATCAATTTCGCCAATCTTCTTGAAATGGTTGCTCAGGTATCTCCTAAGCTTCGTGTTCGGTTTTCTACCTCGCATCCAAAGGACATTACAGACGAAGTACTTTATACAATGAAGAAGTACGATAATATCTGTAAATACATTCATTTACCTGTTCAGAGTGGGAATAGCAGAGTATTGAGTCTTATGAACAGGACTTATGACAGAGAATGGTATTTAGATCGTGTTAATGCTATTCGTGAAATACTTGGAGATGAGTGTGGTATTTCTTCCGATATGATCACAGGCTTCTGTACAGAAACTGAAGAAGAGCATCAAGACACCCTCACCCTAATGGATATCGTTAAGTATGATTTTAGCTACATGTTTTTCTATTCTGAAAGACCTGGTACCCTAGCAGCAAAAAAATATGAAGATGACATCCCTTTACAGATCAAAAAAAGAAGATTAGCTGAGGTAATTGCCAAACAAAGTGAACTTTCCTTATTCAGAAACAAACTTGACATAGGTAAAGAACAAGTGATATTAATCGAAGGAACATCAAAGAAATCGGATTTGGAATATAAAGGAAGAAATTCTGCCAATAAAGTAGTGATCATTCCTGGCGGTGACTTCAAAATTGGAGATTATGTGTTAGTCAAAATCACAGATTGTACAGCAGCAACCCTTTTTGGAGAAATCATCACAGTAAATCCTATAGTTTAATGATTACAGAGTCAGAAATAAGAAGTGTTAAACAAAGATTCGGGATCATTGGAAACAGTCCTTTATTGAATCATGCAATTCAGGTAGCGATGCAGGCTGCTCCTACGGACATGACTGTTCTAATTACTGGGGAGAGTGGAAGTGGAAAAGAAAGTTTTTCAAAAATCATTCATTCTCTTAGCCTTAGAAAGCATGGAAAATTTATCGCAATTAACTGCGGTGCTATACCTGAAGGAACTATTGATTCTGAGCTTTTTGGCCATGAAAAAGGATCATTCACAGGAGCTCATGAAGCTAGAAAAGGATATTTTGAAGTGACTGATGGAGGTTCGATTTTCCTTGATGAAATAGGTGAAATGCCACTCGGGACTCAGGCAAGGCTTTTAAGAGTTCTGGAAAATGGTGAATTTATTAAGGTAGGTTCTTCTAAGGTTCAAAAAACTAATGTCCGGGTTATCACTGCGACTAATGTTAAATTGCTTAAGGCAGTAGAAAAAGGGAAGTTTAGAGAGGATTTATACTACAGATTGAATACAGTACCTATTTATGTTCCTCCTTTAAGAGAGCGTGGAGATGATATGGTTTTACTCTTCAGAAAATTTACTTCAGATTTTTCCGAAAAATACCATGTCAAACCAATCGTATTGAATGCTGAAGCTCAATCTTTGTTAAAACGATATCCTTTTCCAGGTAATATCCGTCAATTGAAAAACTTGGCAGAACAAATTTCATTGCTAGAAGAGTCCAGAGAAGTGGATGCCGAAACGCTTTCCAAATACCTTCCTACTGATAATTCCAGGTTACCAATGGCCTTACATCATTCTGGATCAAAGTCAGATATGACCGATTTTTCGGAAAGAGACTTACTATATAAAGTCTTATTTGATATGAAGAAAGACATGAACGAGTTAAAAAAACTTGTTTTAGAATCTTACCAGAGCGGTGGTCTTAATCATAGCATAATTCAAAAACATCAGGGTTTATTTGAAGATATGGATAGTAGTATCTCTAAAAAGGAACCAAGCGACAGCTCTCCAAATTATTCGGTACCTCTAGTAATTACACCTCAAAAAAACACTTCCAATCAAAGCGAAAACTTTGAGGAAGAAGTTATAGAAGATATTTTCCACGAAGAAGATGATAATTCACTTTCTTTGGAGAGAAAAGAAAAAGAAATGATTCTTAGAGCACTTCATAAGCATAATAATAAAAGAAAATATGCAGCTAGTGATTTGGGGATTTCTGAGCGAACCTTATATAGGAAGATCAAACAATATGAAATTGATCAATAGACTACGGCTTGTTCTAATTTTAGGAATGCTTCTGGCACTTCAGGCTTGTTCTGTAAAATATAGCTTTACGGGTACAAATATTAATTACGATCTGGTTAAGACCTTTACTGTAGAAAATTTCTTCAATGATTCGGGAGGAGGACCCGCTAATATGGAGCAACTTTTCACTGAGTCTTTAAAGGAATATTACCAAAGAAATACGCAATTAGAATTGGTGAGAACGAATGGGGATTTACAATTTGCAGGAGCAATTAACCGTTATTCTCTTACTCCTCAATCTGCTGTTTCAAGTAATAATCCAAATTTACCGGACAGAGCTGGTCAAATGAGACTTACAATTGCTGTAGAGGTAGAATATTTAAATTTAACAAATGAGGAAGAAAACTTGCGAAGAACATTTTCCTTCTTCCAAGATTATGATCCAAGAACGACCACGCTTTTAGACGTTGAAAATCAGTTGGTAGAAGAAATATTTCAAAATATCATCCAGGATATCTTTACCGCAACTGTAGCAAACTGGTAAATCCATTATATTAAACCCAAAACCAAAGAGATTGAACGCAGCACAGTTTATAGAACTAATAAGCAAATCAGACACTACGAATAAAACTGATTTCTTATCTCTGAAAAAAATTCAGGAAAATTTCCCCTATTTCCAGATCCCTCATGTTTTGGTTGCTCGTTATGAATACGACAATAACCCGGATAAAACGCCTGAATCTTTAGGATTTGCTGCCATAACCAGTCCAAATAGAATCTGGTTGAAAGAACTTGTTGAAAGAACTTCGGAAGCTTCTAATAAAAAACAGGGAGTTAAAAAAGAAGTTGAATTAAAGAAAGAGAAACCAAAACCTGTCAGAAAGCGAAGAAAAGCACCAGCTGATGATTTGCTGGAGACGATCAAGCGCAAAGAAAAAAAGACAATTGTCGATGCTAAAAAGAGAGAACAAATTGATCTTATCAAGGCTTTTAGCAAACGAGATATCAAACTTGCTACGATCAAAGAGATAGAGGCTAACCAAAATAATGAGAACTTGGCCGCAAGTAGCACAGAGATAAATGATAATTTATTATCGGAATCATTCGCAAAACTTTTGGTTTCTCAGAGTAAAAAGCCTAAGGCTAAGAAAATTTATGAGAAATTGATGTTGAAATTTCCGGATAAAAGGTCTTACTTTGCGGACTTAATTGAAAAGTTGAAAGAATAATCCCTAATATATGTTTACTTTATTAATCACCGTTATCCTTATCTTGGCGGTACTTCTTGTGCTTGTTATCCTAGGTCAAAATTCTAAAGGTGGCGTTGGAGCGGCTTTCGGAGGTAGTGCATCTCAAATCATGGGAGTAACACGCACCGGAAATGTTTTAGAAAAGGCCACTTGGTTTCTAGCCGTTTCAATTTTAGTTCTTTCCCTAGCTTCTTCAGCGTTTTACTCTGGTAGCCAACCAAATCAGTTTTCTTCTCCAAACATTGAGAGCGCTAAACAGCAAGTTGTAGCACCTGCTTTTGGGGACAATGAGAGCCTGCTTCCTACTGAGTCAACACCAGCTACAAATGAGGACACAACCTCAGGGGGTGAATAAAAAAAATAAAACATTTACTAAAGTCTGCTCCAAAAGAGCAGACTTTTTTGTTTTAATTAAAATCATCTCTTATTTTCCAATTCAATCACCAAATCCTAGTCTTTCGACTTGTTTTTGAACTTTACAAGAATTTCTCAATACCTTTTATCTTTTTATTCCCTTTTACTTTATGAATACAAAACCTATTCGTCTAGAGGACTTGCATATCGAAAATTGGCCAAATCTCATTTTGTGGGCAGCTCCTATCATGTTCCTCTTAGTCTTTATAGAATGGGGAATTAGCGCCTATCAAAAAAAAGATGCGTACAATACAAAAGATTTTTTTGCAGCTTCTACTATTGGATTGGTAAATGTAGGCATCAGTGCCTTAATTAAAATTGCAACCTTCGGTTCTGCATTATTCTTTTATAATATTTCCCCCTTCACTATTCCCGTAACCTGGTGGTCATTTATATTATGCTTTTTTGCTATTGATTTAGCAAGATATTGGGCACATAGATTGGCACATGAGCAAAGATTCTGGTGGGCAACTCACATTACACATCATAATTCCTCGAAATACAACCTTTCAGTTTCATTTCGTTTAGGATGGACACAACATATTAAAGTCATTTTCTTTTTTCCTGTGATGTTTATGGGTTTTAATCCATTTGTATTCTTTATCTGTCATCAGATAGCAGTATTGTATCAGTTTTGGATTCACACCGAATACATTACCAAATTACCAAAACCAATAGAATTTTTCTTCACGACTCCCTCCCATCATAGAGTTCATCACGCGAGTGATGAACATTATCTTGATAAAAATTATGGATCTACTTTTATCATATGGGACAGAATTTTTGGAACCTTTATGCCAGAGGGTGAGAGACCAACCTACGGGATAACAAAGCCTGTCACTTCCTATAATCCCATTTATTTGGTTTTCCACGAATGGGTGGATATTGTAAAAGATCTTCGAAAAGCTAAAAACTTTAAAGAAGGCTGGAGAATCTTATTCGATAAGCCAGGAGCGGAAGTTATTGCAAACCGTGAAAAGGCAGAAAACAAATCAAAAGCTACGACTTCTGCGGAGATTCAGAAAGAAGTTTTAGCTCTTGAAATTCAGGAAAAATAAATTACTCCTGATTTGAGGATACGTGCTGCAATAATAATCTTTTACTTATCGGCAGTAACGTTTCTTCCATCGGAAAATCGTGGGAACTATGAAGTCTCCAAGTTGCGGGGTTTGGAAGCTCCTTGATATCTTTGATCAACTGGAGCTTGATCTTTTCCAAGGTATTAACTAGTGATTTTTGAAAAACTCCAACAAACCACATTCTGATGCTTCGAAATTTTTCACCTGCCAATTGTAAAAAATTTGATTGGTAACGAAATGCATGCACATCAGATTTTGATTCCCGGGAAACCAAGATAAATCCTTCTCGGGTATAAATTGGCATAATTCCGACTGGCTCAAACTCTACCTGATTTTCTACAAGTTGATAAATTTCCTTTCCTTTTTTGATTTGCTCTGTAAATTTTGGTAAGGCAAAATCAGTGATATTCGCTATTTCTTGCATTATCTCACCTTCTGTTTCTCGAGGTTGATACTGAAGTTTCCCGTTTTGAAAATCTATCCCGGAAATCACTCTTGGAAATAAATTACTCAATTCAGATTTCCCTTTCTTTAGATCATCCAAAAGACGGTGATGTTCTATTAATTCACCAAGCATAGGGTAAAGCTTGGCAGCATTGAATTGTTGATTTGTTTCCTGAAGATATGCGAGAAGCTGATACTTTTTGTATTCAAAATCAATTAATCCTTCCGCAATCCAGTTTTTAGGTAAATTCTTCATAAGTAAATAGGTTTACCAAAAATTACTAAAATCTGACATAAAAACTGTCAGTTTTGGAAAAATTGACAGTTAATTTTTGGTCATGTGTCGCAAACTTTTCGATTTCCACCTGACAATTACAGCCGATTTGTCAGCCTTTTTGAAATATACTCTAATGGCACAAGAAGTGCTATAAGGCATATGCATTTTAATCTAACATTTAAACAAATTAATTATATGTCAAACGTGAACATCAAACCTCTTGCAGATCGGGTTTTGGTACAACCAGCTGCAGCCGAAGAGAAAACTGCCTCCGGACTTTATATCCCGGACACTGCAAAAGAAAAGCCTCAAAAAGGAACAGTGGTGGCAGTGGGTAATGGTAAAAAAGATGAGCCCTTGACTGTTTCAGTAGGAGACACTGTTTTGTATGGTAAGTATTCCGGAACTGAACTGAATGTAGATGGAAAAGATTATCTCATCATGAGAGAATCTGACATCTTTGCAATCCTTTAATTAATCAACCCTAATCGTTAACAAAAATATTTAACAATATGGCTAAGCAATTATTTTTCAACACTAGTGCTAGAGATCAGCTGAAAAAGGGCGTAGATGCTCTTGCTGACGCGGTGAAAGTAACATTGGGACCAAAAGGTCGAAATGTTATCATCGATAAAAAATTCGGTGCACCAACTATTACAAAAGATGGTGTATCTGTGGCTAAAGAAATCGAATTGGATGAACCAATCGAGAACATGGGAGCTCAATTAGTAAAAGAAGTAGCTTCTAAAACTGCTGATAATGCAGGTGATGGAACTACAACTGCTACAGTACTTGCTCAATCTATTTTTGGAGTAGGTATTAAAAACGTAGCTGCCGGAGCTAATCCAATGGATCTTAAAAGAGGAATTGACAAAGCTGTTTCAGCTGTTGTTAAAAAACTTCAAGCTGATTCTAAGCAAATTTCTACCTCCAAAGAGATCGCTCAAGTAGCAACTGTTTCTGCTAACAATGACGAGGAAATCGGAATAATGATTTCCAACGCCATGGACAAAGTAGGTAAAGACGGAGTAATTACTGTTGAGGAGGCAAAAGGTACTGAAACAGAAGTTAAAACTGTGGAAGGTATGCAGTTTGACAGAGGTTATCTTTCTCCATACTTTGTAACAAATACAGAGAAAATGGAGGTTGAGTTAGAGCAACCTTACATTTTGATCTATGACAAAAAGATTTCTTCTATGAAGGAATTACTTCCTGTACTTGAGCCAGTTGCCCAATCAGGTAAGCCTTTAGTTATCATTTCTGAAGATGTTGATGGAGAAGCTCTTGCTACGCTTGTAGTAAACAAAATCAGAGGTGCTTTGAAAGTGGCTGCTGTTAAGGCTCCAGGATTTGGAGACAGAAGAAAAGCAATGTTGGAAGATATTGCAATTCTTACAGGAGGAACTGTGATCTCTGAAGAAAGAGGTTTTAAGCTTGAGAATGCAACTGTTGAAATGCTTGGAAGAGCAGAAAAAATCAACATTGACAAGGATAATACGACTATCGTAAATGGATCTGGTGATGCAAATGCGATCAAAGGAAGAATTGCTGAAATCAAAGCTCAGATAGACAAAACAACTTCTGACTACGACAGAGAGAAATTGCAGGAAAGACTTGCTAAACTTTCTGGCGGTGTGGCTATCTTATATATTGGTGCTGCTACTGAAGTAGAAATGAAAGAAAAGAAAGATCGTGTTGATGATGCTTTGCATGCAACTAGAGCCGCTGTTCAAGAAGGTGTCGTAGTTGGTGGTGGAGTTGCTTTAGTAAGAGCAGCTGAAGCACTTAACAACTTGAAAGGTCTTAATGAAGATGAAGATACTGGTATCAATATCATCAGACAAGCTATTGAGTCTCCTTTGAGAACAATCGTTTCAAATGCAGGTGGTGAGCCTTCCGTTGTGATCAACAAAATCCGTGAAAATAAAGGAAATTATGGTTACAATGCCAGAACAGATGTCTATGAAGACTTGTTCAAGGCTGGTGTAATTGATCCAACTAAAGTAACTAGACTAGCTTTAGAAAATGCAGCTTCTATCGCAGCATTATTGTTAACAACAGAATGTGTTGTTGCAGATGTGAAAGAAGATACTCCTGCAATGCCTCCTATGGGTGGCGGCGGAGGAATGGGAGGAATGATGTAATTCCGATCATCGCTTTAAACAGAAAGGAGACCAAACGGTCTCCTTTTTTTATTTCCTCAGAAATGAGACTAAATGCATACTATTGCAAAAAATGAAGAAAATACTTTTTCTAGGATATGGAATAATTGTATTTTGCCAACAATACCTCAACTGAATACTATAACTCATTAAATGATTCACTTCGATGCCATTTTTCTCGTGGATGATGACCCAATCAATAATCTAATTAACAATAGACTATTGAACAAAGTAAAAGTAACAGAGCAAATTGAGGAGTTTTTGGAAGGTCAATTTGCAATTGATAGGATTTCAGAGCTTCCAGTAGATCATAAAATATTAATTTTTCTTGATATCAATATGCCGGTTATGAACGGTTGGGAATTTTTAGAAATATATCAAGAGCGATTCATTGAAAGGAATGATAAAATCATCATACTCTCCAGCTCGATTGATTTTCAAGACAGACAGAAAGCTCAAGAATTTAGTATTGTTTCAGATTTTTTAGAAAAACCTCTCACTTTAGATAAAATACAAAATCAAATAGACAAATATCAATAGTCCCTAATTCCCTTAAAAAGTACTGGATATAATCGATCCCAAATATCCCAGATTAAAAAAATGGGACTTGCAATTCTCCTATTGATTCTCCCAAGTTGTAGATTTTATAGGAGGGAAATAAAATCTTTCTTGGACGTCAGACACTTGTCTATCAACACAAGAAGAAAAAAATAAACCAGCTTCCAATTAAAATTTTATCGATCTACCAAAATCAATAAAGGATTAATTGAAAACTGGTTTTCATAAATTATTTCCTTAAGGTATCTGAAATAAATTCCTTTAAATCAGATCTGAACTTAGCTGCAGAAGGAAGATGTGTATACATCATGTGCCCTGCTTCATAGTATGTCATTTTGATTCTGTCTGATGCAGATTTAGGAAGACCTAAATGTGAAATGGAATGCTCCACGCCATAAAAAACGGTGGCTAAATCATAATATCCATTCATTATTAAAACTTTCATATTTGGATCTTTGCTTAAAGCATCTGCCATATCAGGCAATGTTGTTATAGCTCCGGTTGTTCCCCAATATTGGTTACCACTGTGTGACCAATCCCACTTAAATCCATCTTTGCTGTAGGCAGAAGGAGCATATAATAAATCCTTACTTACTCCTAAAGAACCATGGAAATAATCCAGGAATAGACTCGTATAGGCAGGTGAAATAGCATCACTCTGGGGGTCTGTAAATGCAGACATAGACATCGGGTCAATATTTATTCCTTTATATCGGGAATCTAATCTTCCAACAGTCATTTCCTCATCTCGTAACATTTCTTGAAAAATTTCTCCTGCATTCAATTTCAAATCTGCTCTCTTCCAAATTTCAGCAGCAATACCAGTATAACTTTCTAATTTCTGTGCGATTGAATTCTCAGCTTCCTCAGATAAGGTATTTCCTTTGAAAAGCGCAGGAGCATATTCATTTTCTGTAAACGCTCTTACCTCCTGGACAAAGGATTCTAAATCAGCTCCTTTGTTGGAAATTTTATCGTGATATCGCGCTGTAACAGCGACAGTCGGTAAGTATGCGATATTGGAAATATCTTCATTAGGAACAAAGAATAAAGTTCTTAGATCAAACACAGAGGAAACCATTATAACACCATTCAAAGCATATCCTTGATTCAATAAATAGCTCATCACACCAGCATTTCTAAAGGTTCCGTAACTTTCTCCCAAAATGTATTTTGGGGAATTCAGTCGATCATATTCTTTCAAAAACTGCATGATAAATAAACTGACACTTCTTATATCTTGATCAACTCCCCAGAAGTCTTTTCCTGTCGCATCTCCTATCGGCACACTTAAACCTGTTCCAACTGGATCCATCATTACGACGTCAGCCACATCAAGAATTGAAAATTCATTATTAGCCAGTTCATAGGGACCTGCCTGATTATAATATGGATCATCAACTACTATTCTTTTAGGTCCCATAATCCCCATATGTAGCCAGTATGAAGAAGAACCGGGACCTCCATTGTAAGAAAATATGATAGGCCTGTTTTCTTCGGCGTTCTCCTTAAAATACGCTGTAAATCCAAACAATGCGATCGGTTTATTTTGCTCATCTTTCAATTCAAAGGTTCCTGCTTTTGCATTTAGATTGATGGTTTTACCATCTATGTTTACAGACTGTTTCGATTCGAATACCTGCGCTTTTGGAAATTCTTTTTCTGCGTCAGGTTTTTCTTGTGCTATCGCAAAGGTTGAAACTAGAAACAGAATTACTAAAAATCTGGTTTTCATAATGTTTTGATTTATGTTGACTGGTTTGGTTTAATCCAAATCAAAAAAACCCGAAATAGGGCTTTTAAATGATCTATTGTTTATAAATTTTTCCTTCTTTCATCACGAAGACTACATTCTTCATAACCGAAATATCTTTTTCAGGGTCTCCTGCTACTGCAATAATATCCGCTATTTTTCCTCCTTCAATAGTACCTAATTTATCTTCTACTCCCATAAAAATTGCGTTGGTATAAGTGGCTGATTGAATCGCTTCCAAACTTGGCATCCCTGCTTCTACCATGTAAACAAATTCTCGGTAATTATCACCATGAGGATAAACTCCCGCATCCGTTCCAAAAGCGATTTTTACCCCGCTTTTATAGGCTTTGCCGAAGGTATCTTGGATTTGGGCACCAATTCTTCTCGCCTTTTCCGCTACCACATCAGGATAGTAACCTGGCACTTCCGCAAATTGTGCTGCAGTCATCCCAGCGGTGATGGTAGGTACATACCATGTTCCTTTTGATTTCATCATATCCATGGTTTCTGTAGACATCATCGTACCATGTTCTATCGAGTGTACTCCGGCTTTAACAGCTCTTTGCATCCCTTCATCTCCATGGGCATGAGCGGCAACATGCATTCCAAAATCAGTGGCTGTGGCTACTATCGCATCTAATTCATCTTGCTGAAATTGAGGAGCAGAACCATCCCTAGCTACAGAAAGCACACCTCCGGTAGCCGTTACTTTAATTACATCCGAACCATATTTTACGGCTTGCCTTACAGCTTTTCTTGCCTCATAGGGTCCATTGATCACCCCTTGATCTGGCCCTGGATCTCCCATCAAATCACGCTTGACCCCATTGGTAGGATCTGCATGTCCACCAGTTGGAGCAATTGATTTACCGGCAGTATAGATTCTAGGGCCATTCACTCTGCCTGCTGCAATCGCGTTTCTAAGGGCAATATTCACTCCGGACCCACCAAGATCTCGGACCGTGGTAAAGCCTGCCATCAACGTTTTCTCCGCAAATGGAATCGCCTTGTATGCAATGTCTGCCTCGTTATCTCTAAACCCATCCACATAGCGGGTTGGGCTCGTTTCACCCTCGATATGCACGTGCATATCCATCAATCCCGGCATTGCTGTACTGTTTTTCAAATCGATGGTTTTGTCTTCCGAACCTGCTTGTTGATAGCCTGCGTTAACTGATAAAATTTTATTTCCTTCGACTACAATTGTTTGTTCGGAAAGGACTTTTTTGGTTTTGACATCCACAAGTTTACCAGCGTGGATGTATGTTTTTTGAGCAAAAACACCAAGGGAAAGCAGGAGCGCTAACCCTGATAAAATTACTTTCTTCATGGGTGATGGGTTGGTTGGTTAAATTCAGAAGCAGTTTAACAAAAAATCAGGACATTGGCTCACCAGTTTTCAACTGATAGCATCGCTCATGTAAATGAAAACCTAATTTTTTGTAAAAACCTTCGGCATCTTCTGTTGAAAAGAGAATTAATCTGGCTGTCGGGGCTACTTCACGAGTTAAAATAAGCATTCTTTTCCCAATCCCTTTT
>NZ_JBCLWJ010000008.1:0-187690 GCF_039563885.1 Algoriphagus sp. SE2
AAAGTGCGGTAACAATAATCAGATATTCCTCTCATGAAACCGATCAATCGACCATTTTCGCGAGCGGTTACCCAAAGATTGGCACCAGAAACCATTTGCTCTAATAGAGAAATATCATCCATAGGTCTACGTAAAGAAAGAGTGGACTCCTCTAGAACTTGAATAAATTCTTTAAGGGAAATAATCGGTTCTTTCTGATAAGAAATCATTAAATGTATCAATCAAGTTAAAACATCCTGAAGATCTTTTCGCTTTTTAAAAGTAGCCTTGGCAAATGGACAAAGAGGCAACACTTTTATCTCTTCTTTTCTGACATAATCTACCAATACCTCCAAAAGCTTTGCCCCTATTCCCTGTCCTTTCAGGGATTCATCTACTTCTGTATGTTCTATAATCATTTTTTTTGATCCTGCCATGACATAGACCATTTCAGCAAATCTTCTTGGTCCTTCTTCTATAAAAAAAGAACCTTTTCTTCCATCAAATTCATGTTGTATCTCCATATTCAACAATTGCCTCTTTTAACTTTCTGTTTTCTTTTCGACCATCTCGTCATAAACCTCATTGACTGGCTCCCATAACTCAATACTATGCCCATCGGGATCCAAAATGTGGACGAATTTACCGTAATCATAACTTTCAATTTCATCGAGAATGGTAACTCCTTCTTTCTTTAGTTCCTCAACGAGCTCCACCAGATTTTCCACACAATAATTCACCATAAAATCTTTATCTGAAGGCTTAAAATAAGTGGTATCATCTTTCATTGGAGACCATTGGGTAAAGCCTTTTTGGTTTGGATTTTCGGAACTTCTCCACTCGAATGTAGTTCCATAATCATCGGTTTGAAGTCCCAAATGCTTTTTGTACCAATCTTTTGTTTTTGTAGGGTCCTTTACTTTAAAAAATATCCCTCCAATTGCAGTGACTCGCTTTTTCATATTTTTGTGGATTAATTTTATTCTATTCCTTTGACTATCAAAAACCAATCTCCATCCAATTCCAAATAGCCAAAATCATAACAATAGTGGTATTGATTCCCTTTTTTATTGGTGTATAAATGTGTGATATATTTAAAATTAAAACCTGCTCGCATCAATCGATCTCTTGTAGTTTTGCCAAGGTTTTCCCCGCTAGGAATAAATTTCTCTAAAATATTCCGATTTCGCTTTAATGCATTGTTTGTATTTCGGATCAAATTGGTAGTTAAAGCGGTCTGCTGATTATTAAAATTGTTTCTGCAGGAATCATCGCAAAACTTTTTATCCACCCTACCTCGAATAGGTTCTCCACAGTTAAGACAAGTTCTTTTTTCTATACTCATACCTAAAAAATTAACCTTAATCTAAGAAATAAATGAATCATTCATGCGTGAATTTTATAAAATTAGTTTATAACTTCTCTTTAACTACTTCTATAAGCTTCTGAATATCATCTACTGTATTAAAAACATTTACAGAAATCCGCAAATTATTACCTCTTGCAGAAAGAAACACCTGATTCTCTTCTAATTTTTGCTTTAATCTTCCCACATCTAAATAGCTTGGGAGTTTTGGAGAAATTAAATGAAATGCTAAAAAATCATCTTCCTCGACTTCTCCACCTATTTCCTTGATAAATGTTCTCAAGGGCAAGTCTAACTGTTTTGCATATTCTTGAATTCGCTCAGGTTTCCATTCCAGCAACTGTTCTAAACTTGCTTTCAGCATAGGCATCATGATAAAATTACTGGTCTCTCCGACATTAAATCTTCCTGCACCAGGCTCATATTCGGAAGCATAGTCAGACAAAGAACTAAAATTCCTGGCATTAACCCGATTCATCCAGGATTCTTCCAGCGGAATGCCATTAACAAACTTATCTCCTATATAGGCCAAGGCTATGGAATAGGGTCCCAAAAGCCATTTGTATCCAGCACAAACCAAAGCATCGATTCTAAATTCCTTTATATCCATCGGCATCGCCCCTACAGACTGGGTACCATCCACAATAAAGTATGCTCCGACTTTCTGACATTTTTCTCCAATCGCCTTTAGATTAAACTTCACCCCACTCATCCAATGAATCGAACTAATCAATACCACTGCTACATTTTCGTCAACTGCATCAATAATTCGCTGATTCCAATTTTCTCCTTTTTGCTCTGCCGAAGGGTCAGGTTCTACAATTTGCAATTCAGCATCATTTTCTCTTGCCCATCTTTCCATGGAAAAGTACCCGCTGGGAAACTCTTCCTTCACTACAATTGCCTTTTTTTTCTTACCCGCCTTGATGTTATTCAATACCGAAGTAAAACCATAAGAAGTTGAGGGCATCACCGCTACTTCACTCGGCCTACAATTCACCAGTTTCCCGAAGGACATTCTCACTTCCAATACTCCATCAAAAAAGTCATCAGGCTTTAAATCAAAGGGGTTTCGTTGTTTGATAAGAGACTGAATTCCTGCTTCTTCAGAGGATTTTAACAATGGAGCTCGATAAGCATTATTTAAATAATGAACCTCCGGTTTAAGGTTAAAAAATTCTTTTTGGCATGAAAGCATAGCTTATTTTTTATCGAAATGGTAATTTATTCTTCAAGACTCTTAAACATAATATAAGTATCGACTAATCCCTTTTCAGGATGTCTAAATCCTTTTGGGGTAACTCCAATTATGGAGAAATCAAATTTCTTCCACAGATGAACTGCTGGTAAATTCGTACTGACTACACAATTAAACTGTATTCCAGTATACCCCTTTTCCCTCGCAAAGGAAATCGAATGTTCACAAAGCAATTTTCCCAAACCTTTCCTTTGATGATTCGGGTGAACCATATAACCACAATTGGCAATATGATTTCCCAATCCTATCTGATTAGGTTTGATGATATATGTTGCCAAAATTTCACCTTTCTCATTTATAGCAACAAAACTATCCATATAAGGAGCAAACCAATATTCCTTTAACTTATCCCTTGGGGTACACGGTTCAAAAACATAAGTGTCGGAAGTTTGGATTACTTTGGAAAAAATTTCCCAAATTCCTTCCGAGTCATTTAGAAATTCAGCAGGTCGAATTAAGCTCATCAACAAGTTATTTATAAAGTTTCGGAGCCAACTCATTTGCAATCAACTGATACCCTTCTTCATTTGGATGAAGGCCATCAGAAAATAAACTTTCATTCAATTTTCCATCGGACTGAAGCAATCCTTTACCAACTTCAGCATAAGGCACATTTTGCAAATCTGCCATTTGGGAAATTTTCAGATTGATTTCTACCACTTCCTTTTCCATGCCTCTTCTTGGTAAAATTCCTATCATTAAAATCTCACTTTTTGGTTGTCTTTCTCTGATTTCCCCGATGAGGTTTTTAAGACCAAGGATAATCTCCTCATGAGTATTTATTCCTAGGTTATTAGTTCCAATCATCAAGATGATCTGCTTTGCTTCAAATCCATCCAATTCATCATGATATACTCTCCAAAGCACATTTTCTATTCGATCCCATCCATAGCCAAAATTTCGAACACCGGCAGGTTTTAGCATATTATCCCAAGAATTAGGACCATTTACCGTTTTGATCTTAGGTTCACCTCCCCAAAAATTAACAATAGAATTTCCGAATAGTAAGATTTTCGGAGGGTTTCCCTGATTCATTTTTAGGATTTCCTGATGCCTTTCTTCCCATTTATAGACAGCGATATCCCTGCTTTGGCTTGTGGAAATGGTAGTAGAAATATCACCTTTTTCTTGGCTCAAAACCTCTAATATCAATGATTCATAGGCATCTGCATATTGGATCATTCCATAATCATTGGGATGAATAATATCCACAAATGAGTCAAACCCAAGTCCCAACTCCTCTTTTTCCAGTAAGAAAACTCCTGAGACTCCTTCCGCTTTTAGTTGTAAAAAGGCCTTTTTATACTGCTCATTCAGCCTTTTTACTACTTCATGATTTTTAATATTGACAAATGCATCAGCATATCCAACATGCTCCGTCAAAATGATGGGTACATCTGGGCGTTTGGATTTTAGTTGTCGGACAGCATTTATAGTAAGGTTATAAACATCATCCCGATCAGGACTTAAGTTGGGCAGACAATCCAAAATATAAACCTTGGCATCTATTTCTGTCAATAACTCCAGAACCTCTGTTTCCATTTTTCCATTACCTGAGAAGCCTAGGTTTAAAACGGGTCTTTCCAGTTTTCTCTCTAGAATATTACTCCAAGCCATACCCGGCCTACTGGCACAGGCTCCTTGACAAATAGAAGTACCATAAGCCACGATGGGTTTTTCTCTTCTGACCGGAAGCACCTCAAAAAAGGCCGTTTCCTCCACTCCTATTTCAAGGTCTTCTACCTCATTATAAAGGGGCAAAAAAAGCTGGTATTCTCTCCCATATGTTGAATACTTAGTCGAATTTTCATTGACCACAAACGTATAAGTGGATTCTTCTTTAATGGAATATCTTCCCCAACTTCGTGTCCATTCTCCATCGTAAGATTTACTATAAAGATCCAAGCCACTGACCCCTGTGGCAGGCATGTGTGGCATGGAAATATTTCCTTTGACTTTATATCTGACCTGAATCGTATCCGAATTGCTCCAGAATCGAATCGACAAACCAGCTGATTGCCTTGAAAGATTCCAAACGGGAGTTCGCACATCCTTTTCAGCTCTGGCAGGAAGTCTGTGATAAGGCGAAGACACTTCATTTGCCCAAGCTTGCCCAGAAATAACAGGGAAATCACTTTGGGATGGGTTCCACCATTTCAAACTGTTTTCTTCCTGAGCTAGCGCAAAACCTAAAAAACTGAAGAGAAAGGAAAGGGTAAGGATACCCCGATTGAGATGATATTTATTTTTCATAACCGTCTAAAAATCAAATTTTTCTTTGTTTATGCGCAATAGTTCGCTCTTTTTTATTGGTCAAAATAAATTTGGACTATTTTTATTTACTGTCCTTTATATTTCAAGACAATTGCTGGAGATTCAGAAAGCTTTCTTAGGGCTTTTTAGTATAGAAACCACTGTTTTTCATTTTCCATTTCAAGGATCCTTTCTCTCCTAAAATCTGGATCTTATTTCCTTCTTTAGGCGCGTTGACACCAATAGAAATGCTTGGTTCAAGTTAATCTCCTTCTTCCAAAAGCAAAATAGCAAACAATTCATATTCTTTTCCTTTAGTGAAGTAAAGCTTTCCATCCTTACAAGGGCCATTGGAAATTTTATAATCTGTAAACTGGGTGTCAAACATATTGAACCCATCATGGTGTTTAGTGGTAAAAACCCCGTATTTCATTCCTGCTTTAGCTGCAGCATCTGCCCACTGAGTCGGATCAAATCCTTGCGGATTAAACTTCTCGCTTAAACCCCAATACCATTTTTTATAATCCTCATAGCTTTGGGTGGTATCTCTTCTATTGATCCAATCTTCATTGACAATGCTCCAAGACTCAACGATTCCAGGAACAGCATAAATCCCCCAGTGAATCAAAATTCCAAACTTCTGATCTCTCCAATGCTCTAATTTTTCGGCAACTTTTGGGTCAGTGGGATATTCGTATTCCGAAGAGGTAGGGTGTATGGTATTTTGAGCTTGCGCTCCAAAGCTGAATACAAAAGCAAGCAGCATTAATAAAAAAGATTTCTGGTTCATAGGTGCTAGAATGATAATCAATGTGAAATATGGGGTTTTAACCCATAGCCAAAGGTAAAATGGAATCAATGGGAAGGCAAGTAAAAAAGAAGTATTCAGGATTGGGGATTGTCAAAAGTCTTCTTCGTTTTTTTTAATGGCTTCCAAATTACCCTCTCAATTCCTTATCTTAGAATTTGACTTCTTTAGCTATGCCAAAATATCAAATACACATCAACGGATCTACGAAAACAGTTGATGCCGAACCGGACACGCCTATACTCTATGTGCTCAGAGATAATCTTGAGTTAAATGGAGCAAAATTTGGCTGTGGTCTATCGCAGTGTGGCGCATGTATGATTTTGATTAATGGAAAAGCAAGTACAAGTTGTATCAGACCGATCTCCTCTGTTGGAGATGCTGAAATCCTAACTTTGGAAGGACTAGCAGAAAAAAACGGAAAACTTCATGCTGTTCAAGAAGCTTTTGTTCAGGAGCAAGCAGCACAATGCGGATACTGTCTAAATGGAATGGTCATGGCTTCTGTGGGTTTACTTAAATCAAATCCCAATCCCAGTGATCAGGAAATTAAAGAGGCATTAAGATTAAACCTCTGCAGATGCAGCGCCCATTCCAGAATTATCAAAGCAGTAAAAAGAGCAGCTAAAATCCAAGCAGGGTCATGATAGAATTTCAAAAAACAACTAGACGAAATTTCCTGAAAAATATTGGATATATCAGCGTTGGATTTCCATTACTTGGCTTTTCTTTTAAAGAGCAAGACCCCGTTATAGCATCAAGAGTTCCCTCTGAGGGAAATCTCCCAGGAAGTATGCGAAATGCAGGAACTGTCAACGCATGGCTCCATGTTTTGGAGGATGGACGCGTCCTGGTTTTTTCAGGAAAAGTAGAGTTAGGTCAAGGAATTAGAATGGCTATTTGTCAAGTAGCAGCAGAGGAATTGGATTTGGAATTGGATCAGGTAGAAGTTCACTTAGCAGAAACTGGATTAACACCAGATGAAGGCTACACTGCAGGCAGTGGGTCTGTACCAAACAGTGCTATGTCAGTTCGATATGCAGCTGCTACTGCAAGAAAAAAATTATTGGAGCTAGCCAGTAAAAAATTGAATGCCCCTGAAAGTGATTTGATACTTTTTAATGGTCTTGTAAAATCAAAGAATGGAAATCAATCTCTAAATTTTGCCGAGCTATTAGATGGAGCACAAATAGATATGGAGGTAAGTACCCCAATACCTGTAAAAGTAAAATCAGGTTATCGCTATGTTGGCAAAGCTCTCCCAAGAAAAGACATTCCTAAAATGGTTCGTGCTGAATCTATCTATTTGCAGGATTTACGCTTTCCAGGAATGCTTCATGCCCGGGTTTTAAGACCTTCAGGTTACCAATCAAAATTATTGAAACTGGATGATACAGGACTTGGCTCGGCGGTTTCTGGTCTGATCAAAACCGTTATCAACGGTAGCTTTGTAGGGGTAATTACAGAAAGAGAATACGAAGCTATAAAAGCTGTGGAATATCTAAGAAGGCGTTCTGAATGGTCTCAAAGCCCTGCATTTCCAAATCAAGAAAATCTTTATTCACACCTGAAAGAAATTGCTGATAAACCCCAAAAAGTCAGAAATAAGGGAAATGTGGAATTATCACAAAGTCAAAATACAAGATATAAAGCAAGATATACGAAACCTTATTTGACGCATGGATCCATAGGTCCAGGCTGCGGCATTGCAATGTTTGATGGTGAAATACTACATATTTGGTCTCATAGTCAGGGAATCTATCCTATGAGAAGAGCGATTTCCGGAATGCTAAAAATGGAAGAGGAGAAAATCCATATCGTGTCTGTTCCCGGTGCAGGATGCTTTGGTCATAGTACGGCTGACGATGCCGCCGCCGATGCAGCAATTCTGGCAATGGCATTACCTGAAAAACACATTCGGGTCCAATGGTCTAGGGAAGACGAGCATATTTGGGAGCCTTATGGAAGTGCGATGATGATGGAGCTCGAAGCTGAATTAGATAACAATGGTAAAATTAATACATGGATTTCTAATGTATGGACTGATACTCATAGTATGCGTCCCGATAGTGATCCTGCAACATTACTGGATACCCGATATTTGGAGTCCCCAATGCAACTGAAAGGAAGAGGATATTTGGGAGGTGGTCATAGAAATGCTGATCCTTATTATTCAATTCCCAACATGCAAGTTAATGCCCATTTTTTCGATGGTCCATTGCGGGTTTCTTCCTTGAGAAGTTTAGGTGCTTACACCACTATTTTTTCTATAGAATCTTTTATGGATGAGCTCGCGGAAAAAGCGGGTAAAGACCCTATTGAATTCAGGTTAGCACACCTAGATGACCCTAGAGCAATTGATGTTATAAAAAAAATTAAAGAAATTTCATCCAATCAAAAACTAAAAAATGGAGAAGGGATCGGTTATGCTTTTTCCCGATATAAAAACACTACCGCGTATGCTGCTATAGCTGCCAAAGTCACAGTTGACAAAGATACAGGAACTATTAAAGTATTGAATATGTGGGCAGCTGTAGATGTGGGAGAAATCATCAATATGGATGGAATCATAAATCAGATGGAGGGCGGAATGATTCAGGCTGCAAGCTGGACACTCAAAGAACAAGTGACATTTGAGGGAAATAAAATCACAAGTGAAGATTGGGGGAGCTACCCTATTTTTCGTTTTCCAGAAATCCCTGAAGTGGAAGTGGTAATGATAAATCGACCTGAGGAAGGAGCTGAAGGAGGCGGGGAAGTTTCCATGCCCCCAACAGGTGCTGCCATTGCGAATGCTGTATATCGTGCGTCTGGGAAGCGGCTTTATGATCTACCTATAACACCTGAAAAGATATTAGGGTAATTTGTGAAAGAAATATACATCTCATTCTCTTTCATTTTCCTCTTGGATTAACGTGCGTCAAATCCCCTCTTTTTCCCATTAGTTAAAAACTCCTCTATGTTTTGTTTTCAAGAATTGCTTTTATTTTTTTTCATTAAAAAGTAAGCTCATTTTAAACCCTAAAAAAGTTGAAGTCTGGATATTCTTATATTCAATTACTGCTCAACATTTTAATTTGGGGACAACTTGTTTTTATACAATTCATAATAGTAAATCGTCTCTTCAATAATTGTCGGGATAGGATCTTTTAGTATGAACTCAAGAAATGTGTTATCGAAATAAAAATCTTTTTTATTCTTGAATAATCTATTGAATGTAATTTTTACAGCTGGGCCAGTCCTAACTACTATTTTATTCTCAGGTTCAATAGTAGGAAGCTCAAGATTTAAGCTAGAAAGACAAGAAAGAAATGGGAAATTAACCCCTGCAAATATGGAAGCTGTGACACTTGCCCAGAAACGTGGGTTCATTTCTATTACCTTTGATCTTTTTTCATCTTGATCATACCTTAAATCAATATGAACTACACCTGACCATTGGAATTTTTCAGCCAATTTTTTTACGATACTGAAAATTTCGTCATGGTCTATAAATTCCAACCCATAAGGCCAAGGGTAATCCACCGAGTATTTTATACTTTTTTGAATTGTATGTGCAAGAATTTCACCTTCCTTACAAATGATACTACAATCAATATCGTATCCATTGATATAAGACTGTACAATAAGATCTACTTCATGATCATATTCTTTATACCAGTTTTGAAGGTCTGCTGCGTTTTCAAATATCTTGATCCCTTTTCCTCCAAAGCCGTTACGAGGCTTTACAATTATGGGAAATGTAGTAGATGAGATTAGGTTATCCAGACTATCATTAGGACTGAAAAGCTTAGTATCCGGATGGGCTATCTTATTTTCTTTTAGCCATAATGAAAGTAACCATTTATCATCTGCTATATCAAATGAACTAACTTCTGGCAGCGGAGGTAGAGAGATCAATTCCGAAAGTTCCAACTTATGCTTCGCTATCAAGCGAATAGCTTTAATATCCACTGGTAACAAAATATCAGCTTTTGTTTTTTTTATCGCATCTTTTATTGCTGAAATTTTTTCTTCATCTGTATCGCCATAAGGTGAATAAATAAATTTTGTTACGTGTCGGGAAAAACGAAGGGATGCATTTTTATCTCTTGATAAGACAAATACTTTTATATTCTTCTCTTGGGCCAAGCAGCGTATAACGGATAATGCATTTGCCCCATCACCATCAGGAATCAAAACCGAAAAAGAATTAGTATTAGTTAATTTTTTCATCTAATCGTTATAAATCAAGTTAATTTGGCCTTTTCGTTCAAGTCAATCTAAATTTTGCTTTATTATAAATTGTACCTAAAAATATTTAATATTAATTGTTTAATCCTAATCAAAACTAAAAAAACAAGTGAAATTTTGTCGAATGAATGATCCTATAGATTGCCAAGGATAAAACTTCACTGGAATTTATTTGACTTTAGAAATCATCCCTTTTTTCTTATGGTTACATTGAATCAATGAAAGTAAGATTATTAAATTTTCACTGATATTTAGAATTAAAGCTTCAAGACTTTTAGAGTTGGGAATTTGCTGTAAATACTAAGATTGGATGGAGTTTCCCAACATTTTTTTTATTTGTTCATTTTCCAAAAGGTTAAATTATCCAATGCGGATAATACTCCAGATTAACTTATCCGAAAAACCTTTTTGATGAAGAATTCATAGTTCATTAGATGAAAATTCACATCAAATAAGGTTTAATTATTATTTAAAGCTAACTCAAATGAATAAATGAACTTAAAGTTTTTATTTAATTGGTTTGATTCCAATATAACATGCTCTTGAAAAATAGATAAACCAACTTATGATACCCATAAATTTAAACCCATCCTCAAATAAATATATGTCACTAATATTAATCCCAAAAGCGGCTAAAATATCAGTGATAACCGAACTGGCCAGAAACCCAAAAGCTAGTAAAAACAAAATATAGTCTGTTTTTAGAATAAACTCTCGAAACAGGTATAAAAGAGCAATTACTGATGAACCATAGAATAAATAGAAGAATTTTTCGCTGATATTCAGATAATATGGGATAATCACATCATGTAACAAAAAAAGATCATCTATCAACATAAATAATGTCAATAACCCGGAAAAAAAGAAAAACTGGGACATAGCTTTTGGTTTATCGAAATCCCGGGCAATTTTGGAGGAAAAGAATAGAATGGCAGCAGTAAAGCACCAAAATGTAATTCCAATGTTAGACAGAAATCCTATGTAAAATTCAACACTGACATTGGGTACGTGCCAAATTGTTTGAATTGCATCCCTTGAAAAATAGCTGAAACTAATATCATTTGCTTTTCCAATAAAGAAGAGCATGGCTATAAAAGCCATAGTTGGGATAAAAATTTTCAATAAAAGAAGGATTGAATCTTTCTTGAAAAGTTTCTGGAAAGTCAGCTGATTCAAAATAAAGTGAATTTTGGTTGGGCAATAATATAAATTTTAGCCCTACTGAAAAAACTAATAAAATAAATTTCAGTTTTTTTTAAAGGTATTTTCAGACATTAATTGGCATTTAATTACAGGAGTTCAGAAGTTTAAAAAAAATTATAAAGCCGTAAAAAACTGCAAATAACGCTAATATCTTATGATTTATTCGTCTCGAAGGGCAAGGGTATGAAACACTTAATTTCAATAGGATCTTCAAGGAAAATCACCCAAAACTTCATTGCATTTTTATTGATGGTTTTCTCTTTTTCATCCCATCGGTAAATGACTGTTTATTGTATCAATTCTTTAAAAAAGTGAACTAGAAAGTGGTCCAGTAATAATTTAAACAATGTGGACAGTCAAAGAATTAGGCCAACCTTCCAAATTGTAAGGCATCGACATTCAATTGGAAAAAGACTGTTTGATCGATCAATTATTCAAAAGGTTTTATATAAGCATTACCCTTCTCTAAGTATCTTTTCCATCTTTTTTCCTTTGGCCAACTCATCAACCAGTTTATCCAAATATCTGACTTGCTGAGTTAATGGTGTCTCAATATCCTCAATACGATAACCACAAATAACACCTTTGATTAAACTCGCCTTTGGGTTGAGATTGGCTTTAGAAAAGAATTCGGCAAACGTCACTTTTGAAGTAATCAATTCCTGGATTTTTTCTTCATCAAACCCAGTCAACCACTCAATAACCTGATGCAATTCATCCCCGGTTCTACCCTTCTTTTCTACTTTAGTAACATAATGCGGATAAACTGACCCAAAAGTCATTTTAGCTATTCGTTCATCGTGTTCTGGTGTTGTGTTCATCTTAAAAATAAAATGTAATTTTTTAGCAAATTGATTTCGGATGATTTTGGAGATAAACAATTGTCGCTTTGCATAGCTTTTCAAGAACTTTCAAATCGATGTCGGCAAGCTTATTCACATAAATACAAGCTTTCCCCATTTTAAATTTCCCTAGCTCTGCCAAGAGTATTTTACCATCCTCAGAATTTGTATAAACATATAATGAAAAAGCAGCTTTTCGAGGTGAGAATGCAATCAAGGGCATATCCCCTTCGTGACCGCTTTCATATTTATAATGATATGTTCCAAAGCCAATGATACTGGAACCCCACATTTTAGCTTCAAATCCTGACCATTCCTTCATCAACTCTTTGAGTTTGTAAGTATCAGCTTTCTTTGACTCACTGGAAACAAATGATTCGATAAAATCCGAAACGGAGACTTCTGTCTCAATAGTTTTGTTCTTTTTTGCCATTATCCATGCTTATTACTCGAGTCGCTTTTTTAGATTTTCCAGACTCTTCATCAAATCTTTACCTAGCATTTTTTGAAAGAATCCTTTGAAAAGACTCATCGGAAACTTGACAGGTCCTCTAAAGTCCCAGGTTACCATTGTCTGTTTTTCATTGACATCGGAAAGTATAAATTTAGAAGTACCGGTGTTTTTCATCGGCCGTTCAAATTTCATCTCGTATTCAATCCGCTCATTTTGGACTAACTTTGTGATCTTCTGCTCTCCAGCCCCTACGTTTTTATCCTTACTATCCCATTTATATACAAACCCAACTGTCCCGTCTTTCCCATAATATTCGGCTTTTTTATAAGGATCTCTTATGTTCCAAACACTATACTGATCCATGTTTTTAGAAAACCTCAAGTATTCAAAAACAACATCTTTGGGTTGATCAATCACTACCGACTTCTCAACAATCATTTCACTTGCCATGCTTTAATTATAAGGTTTGACATTTATTAAAACTTCAAAATACAAGAAGCAGAATCGAAGCCTAACTAATTTAAACAAAATCAATGACTTAGGTAAATCTGAATCTGAAAGAAATTAAAAAGTTAATCTAAAGCTTCTAAACAAAAGCTCAATCCAATATGATGCAAAGATTTAATTTCATCATAGGAAACTTCATTAAAAACAAAATGCCCTATAAAGGCACCTAATTCCATTCTCTCTTGGTAAGCATTCAATTTACTGCCCCTTCCTATTTCAAAATTTTAAAATTCCATACCAGTTTTTTGGTCTGAATCAAAGTTCTCCAATCAATAAAGAATAGGCAAAAAAGCAGAAACAGAGCGAGAATAAGACTGGCAACAGACTTTAGAGAAAAAGCCTGATCCATGATCGCCTGGACGTTATCCACTGCATAAGCACCTAAAAGTAAAGCGATGGTATCACTCGTGAATTTCCCAATAAGAAAAGGAGGGATCACATAAATAGCTTTGATCTTAGAAATCCCTGCCCCTAAAAACAGCGGAGTTGTAGGAAGTGGTAAAAGAGAATAAGAAAGAATAATCAGGATGCCCTTCCATTTATTTTCTCTCATTTTGTCTCCTAAAAACTGAATATCATTATTCTTAGACTCTTTCAAGTACATGTTAGCGAGAATAGGAGCATATAAAAGAAGAATATATCTCCCTAAAACGGAGCCTAGCACTCCAATAATGATTACCAGCCAGACATTCAGCTTGAATAAGATCAGTAGAAAAACCATAATCGTAAAAGCAGGCGGGAAAGGAAAAGGGACGATATCAAAAAATAACGCTCCTAGGAAAACCAAAAAGTACTGCCACCACATGCTTTAAGAGTTATGTTTTTAAATGAATTTAATTGGATAAGAAAGGTTCGGAATTTACTGATTTCTGGAATAAAAAAACCCTTTACTATTTATGGCTTTTCTTCGTTGATTTCCACAACGACATCTCTAAACCAGTCAATAGGCAGGCAATCTTAAGTTCAGCAGAAAACTCTTTGGGTGTTTAATCGGATAAATTTTGCTTCTCCTGTTTTATTATCCATTAGCAAGTTATGTCAAATTTTTCTAAAAAATTTTATCATTGGTTAGTGAATTGTTATGATGAAAAATAACGGTTGAAAATATGGACAGTAAGAGTTGGTTGGCTATTCTCTATCAAGGCACATGAATTGTTATAGCGAGCAATAAACCTTCGTATACCACTGAAACCCTTATTGACTAAATTGTGTTGGTTGTTGTATTTTCCAAATACTATGTAAATTATGCCATATCCTTGAATTTAAGTTCTCTTATCAAATTGTCGAGGTTATCCACCAATAGTCCTTCTGAGAAATCAACAACATTGATATCAGAATAAGAAAAACCGTCACTATCCAAGGAGCCGAAAAGCTTATCTAAATTAATAAAGGAAATGGGTATAACATTTGCGCCAATGGTCATTTTATTCTGTATGGACAAAGCATATTGGATTTCATCTCTTGTATAAGGGCTGTTCAATGAATTTTCTGTGATTATTTGTATAAAAAAACCATTCTTGATAGAGTTTTCGATTGCATTTTTAATTTGGGATTCAAAAATATCACCGGGCTTAAGGAACTCTTTATCAATTAAAACCTGATAGTCATTGTCACGCAGAATTTTTACCATCTTCATAGTTAATTCCTCATCTTTTCGTGAATAAGAAATAAATATGGTCGCTCTTTTGGAAAGTCTATCCAGCTTGCTAAGTTGGCTTTCAATTTCCTTTTCTAAATCAATTATTTCAAAAACTTTGTCCTGGAGACTTTTGATGAATTCAATCTCATTAGAAACATATTTAGACGATCGAGCATTATCACTGTCACACAATACAAACCAATTTCTTGCCTGAATTTCTCTCTTAAGAAGTTCATTAATTTCATCTTCATCCTCTAAACATTTTAGATGAAATAATAAAGGATTATGACCTTTATCCTCGAGAATGTTTCTAATTTCTCTTACTTTTCTCCAGTCTCTTGAGCTATGTGAAACAAAAATCCATGCTCCATTTAGGTCTTCAGTCATATTCTCATTAATAACTTTTTATGGAGTATTGCAACCAACACTTCCACAATTCTTGATTTTTATCTTTAAACCTACTAAACTTTTTTAAATAACTAATCAGCCTTAAATGGCTCCATTCCTTGTTTATCCGACTACAAACGACTACAAACGGATACAAACGACTAACTCCCGAATCCAGCCTTCCCTATCCCCCAACTTTGGCTCATCGATTTTCCTCTAGCGAAAACGAAAAACAAATTTTTCACAACAAAACAGCAAACATTATGAACACGCTAAGAAACAAAGTACAGCTAATCGGTCGCCTAGGATCTAAAGTAGAAATCAAAAATCTGGATGGTGGAAAGACCCTCGGAAAAGTATCCCTTGCCACAAACGAATCCTATAAAAACGCGAAAGGCGAACGTGTAGAAGAAACCACTTGGCACAATCTTGTGGCCTGGGGAAAGCAAGCCGAACTATTGGATAAGTATACGGATAAGGGTTCTGAAATAGCCATCGAAGGCAAGCTCAGCAATCGATCTTACGAAGACAAAGAAGGTAATAAGCGCTACATTTCCGAAGTCGTGGTCCACAGCATTTTGCTAATGGGAGACCGGAAAGCAAATGTTCCGGTAGGAGCAGAATCGGAAGAAGATTTGCCTTTTTAAGGTCTGTGTAAACCAAAACCGGGATTAAATCAATTCCGGTTTTATTAGCTTTTTTTGAAATAAATTGTGTGAAAAATACTTCGCGAGATAGTTACCGTACCACCCTATTTGGGCGACAGCCTTATCTTGATTTATCTTCCCAAAAGGGCTACCTTAAAATAGAAATACGCTTCGTAAGATAAAGTTGCTTCCTACCTTCGGTAGGCAAGCGCTCCTGAAAAATGCCTTCGGCGAGATAGTTCTCGTACCACCCTATCTGGGCAACGGCCCTATCTGGATTTATCTGCCCAAAGGCTATCTAAAAAAAGATAACCTTCCCTAGATTCCAACTGCTTACTGGGACTGTCAACTGAAAACTGACTTTCTAATTTCGTATCTCGTATTTCCTACATCTTACCGGTTTTCCTCCAATCCTTTCTAAAATCCCCCTAGCCCCCTTTGATAAAAAATTCTATCCAATCAGAGATCTTGCTCCAAGGGGGATTTGACCCGTTTCCAAAAAGCCATCTACTTTCGCCAGGAAAATCAATGTTGACATTAGATTCGTGAAATACATCCCACTTCCTACTTCCCTCCTTCCCACTTTCAGACTTCTCACTTTATCCTTCTGATTTAAAAAGTCTTTCCAAAAACTCTTCCGCATTATTCAAATGCTCTTCTTTTTTCTCTTGGCTCATTCGATTCCAGGTATGATTCATCATCGAAAGCCTTGGGTTTGATTTGAAAAAATCCGAATGGGCATCAATAAACCTCCAAAACAGCCCATCCCAAACTGCCTCCCATTCTCCTTTCGGATAATTACTCATTTTTTTCAGGTAATTGGATCCTGCGATATAGGGTTTGGTGGCAAAAAGCCCTCCATCTGCAAATTGACTCATCCCATAGACATTGGGTACCATCACCCAATCATAGGCATCGATAAACAACTCCATAAACCAGCGATAGACTTCGTCGGGATCAAATTCGCAGAGTAACATAAAATTGCCTAATATCATTAAGCGTTCGATATGATGACAATAACCTGTCTTCAAAACCTTTTTTACTGTCTGATCTACCGGCTCTATCCCCGTACTCCCATCATAAAAGCTAGCTGGGATCTTTCTGGTAAAACCCCAGAAATTTCGGGTTCTGGAAAAGTTGCCTTTGCATATGTACATCCCTCTGATAAATTCTCTCCACCCGATGATCTGCCGTACAAACCCTTCAGTTGAATTTATGGGTACATTTTCTGATTTGGCAAAGGCTAAACTTTCCTCCAAGACATATTCTGGAAGCAATAACCCCACATTGATCAGAGGAGAAAGTAGACTGTGATTGAGATAAGATTCTTCCTTGACAATGGAATCTTCGTATGGTCCAAATTCATGAAAACGGGATTTTAAAAACTGCTTAAACCAAGCTTCGGCCTGTTCAGGCTGGATAGGATAAATCGGTTGTTTAGTCAATTTGCCGGGATTCTTCTGAAAATGCTTTCTGGTATAATCGCATGCCTCCTCCCAAAAACCCGTGGCATCAGGAAACTGAATGGATGGAGGGGTTTTTCCTTTGGGGTATTTCTTTCTGTTTTCAGAATCATAAGTCCAATTTCCACCCACTGGCTCATGATCTTTTTCAAGCAAAATGTTTCGCTCTTTTCGGTGCTGCTTATAAAAAGTGGTTTGAAAAAAAGACTTCTTATCTGGTTTGAAAAATCCTGAAAGATCCTTTTTGGAATTTAAAAAAGCTGGATTTTCATAAAATGTCAAGTCACAGGAACCGGCCATTTCCCTGACCCTTTTTTCCAACCAATAATCAACTGGATCAATGCAATAAATCTCCTTAATCTTATTTTGATCGATTTCCTTCCTGAATTTTCTAATATCAGAAAGCTCAGAATTGGATTCGATATAATGAACCTTTCTCCCCTTATTTTGCAAGAAGTTTTGAAAGGCTTTCATTGAAGCGCGGTGAAAAGCGATCTTCTGTTGATGAAAGCCAAATTGCTTAAAAAAAAGATATTCTTCTACCAGATAAATCTCATGTTCGTTTTCTACCAACGGACCAGAATAGAAAAGCTGGTGGGGGAAAATCAGATTAATGGCTTTTGACATTTGCTTTATTTCTTCTACATCTTTCGCTACAGTATTTTACATCTGACCAGTTTTTCTCCCACTTTTTCCTCCAGGAAAATGGTTTGTCACAGACGATACATACTTTGACCGGCAAATCAGATTTCTTCATTCAAACTCCGGAATTTCATCCTCTCTTACATAAGGAAAGCTTTCCAACATGTTCAATCCATAATAAGTATTTAACCCTGAAATCCCCACTCCGGAGTAGCCTTCAAGATTCAATTGGCCCAATTCATTGATTACCTTATCAGGCAGAATAATCATCTCAACTGTCCCAATGACAAGAATGCATTTATTCGGTAATGGGATACTTTCCATATGCTTCATCCCAATTTTAACCGGGCTTTCCTTAACAAAAGGGGCATGAAACCCCTTGACATATTCCTTTTCCAATTTCATCCGATCAAATTCAGAAACTCCTTTTTCTAATTTGGCAGATGTGAAGTGTGCTTTTTTAATAAATGATTGTGAAACATGATTAATAGTGTAAAATCCGGTTTCTACAATGTTCGGATACGTATCTCTAGGAACGTCTGTTTGTGGGCGCATGATAAACCCAAGTTGCGCAGGATTCGAACCTAGGTGAACTACGGAAGAAAAAATAGCCACATTTTCTTTATTGGTCAATGATTTGGAACCGATCAGGTTTGCGGGTTTAATTCCAGAAATCGAATTGATTAAATTCAATCTAAACTTACGTTCAAGATTCTCAATTTCTTCTTTTTGTAGTTGCATTTTATAGGGAAATATTTTGCGGGTGAATTGTGGGAAATTTATGATTCAAGGCTTTGTATTTAAAAGATGGAAAACACCGTATGAATCACATTTAGGTGATCTTGTTGTTTGAGATACTTCTTTGTCTGGAGCATTTAAATCGTGAGATTTCCGAATTTCTTTTTTGCAAGTGTTTTTGACTGACTCCGCTGTTTACTCGTTTCCTCCACATTTTGAATGAACTTTCTTTAAGCTCTTTCCTCATTAGTTTGATCACCTGAGATTCAGAAAGTCCAAATTGTGCGTCTATTGCTTCGAAAGGTGTTCTGTCTTCCCAAGCCATTTCAATAACTCTATCTATTTCTCTATCGGTCATATGCAATTTAAATTCACTGAAGACTTGATTTCGAGTTGAAATCATCTTGTTCTATTACTAAATAGATAAAGCTTCAGACAGTGAAAATGTTTTGATTGAGAAGCCTTTTATATTGGAATCGAATAAGAAAAAAAGTTATAATTTTTTGAAGCAAATAAAAGTATTCAGAATCAAATACAGAGGAAATTAAGAATGACAATGATTTTATCTTTAAGGATCTGACATAACTAAACCGCTGAAACTTTTCTTTTTAAAACTCTCCTATTCATATCAAAATTCAAGTAGATTTTTAAACTTAAAATGATTCCTAGAAACCAAATGAGCGAGGTAAAGCCTACATTGGATGCAACTTTCCCAAAAATTAAAGGCATCAGGGTGATACCAACATAAGCACTTGCCATTTGTAAACCCATGATTGATTCCGAATACTTTTCACCAAAGTTCCTGGGGGTTTCGTGTAAAAGAGCCGGAAAAATAGGTGCGCATCCAAAACCAATCAGAAAGAAGCTGGGTAACTGTGTGATTTCGAAGGGTAAAAATAGTAGTACTAGACCTAAAAGAATGACGACTTGTCCCAGTTTAACTAGTTTTTGATTGCTCAATTTTAAAGAAATAAATCCTGCAAGAAACCGACCTACAGTAATCCCCGCATAATAAAATGAAACTAATTTTGCTGCATCTTCAGGATTAAAATCTCTTACAAAAACAAGATAGCTAGCGCCCCAAAGGCCAAATGTCGCTTCAATCGTACAATAACAAAAGAAAACTAGAAGGGCAGACTTGAGACCTGGAATAGTAAGTAATTTTTTGAATGAAGCCTTTTCTTCATGACTTTCTAAATGTTTCTCATTTTTCGATTTTTTGATCCAAAGAGGAAAAGAGAAAAATAGAACCAAGACTAATGCCATCTGAATCCAACCTACTGTATTGTATCCACTTGTCCAAGAATTTCCCATAGCCAAATATCTAGCCATTAAAAAGGGACCAATCGCTGCCCCAACACCCCAAAAACAGTGCAACCAATTCATGTGCTTTGCTTGGTAATATAAGGCGACATAATTGTTAAGTGCCACATCCACACAACCAGCACCCAACCCAAGGGGAATCGACAACAAACAGAGGAAAATAAAATTCTCTGAGTAAGCAAATCCTAATAATGACAAAGCTGTCATTAACACGCTCAAAGTAGTTATTGTTGCTACCCCGTAGCGCTTGATAAATCTTGCACTGAATAAACTGGAAATAACTGTACCAGCCGCTACAATCATTGATAAAATACCTGCAAAATGAACGGGCGTACCCAAACTCTTGTACATAGATGGCCAACCCGCCCCAAGAAGAGAATCAGGTAATCCTAAACTGATGAATGCCAAATAAATAACAATTAATACAAGGCGTTTTTTCATGTTAGCGACATTCACTAGGAATTAATTTTCCAATCATACTCAAAAAAATCATTTTTTATTCAAATTCTGATCATTTAAAATCAGAACTACAGCTTTTTTTGGAACTACAACTTATTCATACGGTCAGCTTATAATGCCTTCAAACGAAGATTATCCGACAACAAACGACTACAAACGGATACAAACGACTAACTCCCGACTACTGCCTTGCCTCTCCCCCAACTTTGACTCATCGAATTCCTCTAGCGAAAACGAAAAACGAATTTTTCACAACAAAACAACAAACATTATGAACACGCTAAGAAACAAAGTACAGCTAATCGGACGTCTAGGATCCAAAGTAGAAATCAAAAATCTGGATGGCGGGAAGATCCTCGGCAAAGTATCCCTTGCCACTAACGAATACTATAAAAACCAAAAAGGTGAACGTGTAGAAGAAACTACTTGGCACAACATTGTGGCTTGGGGTAAGCAGGCCGAATTATTAGATAAGTATACCGACAAAGGTTCTGAAATTGCCATCGAAGGCAAGCTTAGCAATCGCTCTTACGAGGATAAAGAAGGTGTTAAGCGCTATATTTCTGAAGTAGTAGTCCATAGCATTTTACTTATGGGAGATCGAAAAGCAAATGTTCCTGCAGGAGCTGAAACAGAAGATGATTTGCCGTTTTGATTTCTAAATAGAAAAGACCGGGATCGTTAATTATCCCGGTCTATTTTTATACAAATTTTGAAAATTGCTACGCTGCATTTGAGGAACTGACATGACTCCTCTTTCATGATCCTCAACTAATTTACGCTTGAAATCTTCAGAATACTTCCGATAAGAATTGATCCTTTTTGCCGTTTTTAACATTTTAAAAATAGATTTAAAACGGTCAACGTTATTTAGGGAAGTACAAAGTACACTCCTACTCTTTCAGTTTTCTCACTTTAGATTTCTGACTTTCATCCTACTTCCTTCCTCTTTTTCCTGGCTGATATTTTTCTTCTGCTCTAGCTTCAATATCTTCTCTATAATAGGCTACATCTTTAAATTCAGCATCTGCATACCGCTGTGCTTGATCGTCAAAATGTGGTGAATTAGGATCAGCGCTTTGACCACCAGCTAATATAGATTTAGCTTTTACTTTATCTCCGAATTCTACTACAGCTACAAAACTGTTTCCTCTGTAACCATATAATCGCTTGGTTTCTGGAGTTGATCGAGCACCATATGCTGCCAAGGCTCCCCATGTTCCAGAAGCTAATCCAACAGGAACATAAGGTTTATTATCATCAAACTTTAGATCAATAGCGCCGGATAATCGCTGAAATCTATTGATCTCTGACCATTGCGTATTCCAGGTACCAAAATCTTGATTCATTTGTTCAATTGTACTTTGGAAAGTAATTAATAGTTCTGTTGCGGTAGGAGCTGGAACTTCCCCTTTTCCTTGATTGAATTCCAACAGGTTGTTGATATTACCATGATTTCGCATAAAATTCATTCCGAAGAAATGGGCCAAGGACATAGCCACTGATTCTTTACTCGTTCTATAATCCCATTCCTCCAGTACTTTCATCGGTTCGGACAAAATAGGATCCCCTACTCCTTTTTGATCATAAGCTTTCAAAAGCATTGGTATCAATTTCTCAAAAGCCGGTAAATAAGGATCATAGGCTAAATCAATTAACTTATCCAAATTCAAATTATCTGCATCTTTTAAGACTCTTACTGCATGGACAGCACGATAATTTTCTGATTCTGGAGCCATGTATACCGGATAGTTTTCAGCTTTCGGGCTAAATTCACCTGCTGCTGTGTATGGGGTTGAATTACAGTTTTGAATCCAGCCTGTTCCAGGATTAAGAATAGTTATGCTTTCATCTACGGTATGTAATCCCTGCCAGTCTGAAGCTGGATCTGACCCATCAACAGGCTTTGAAAAGTCAAATCCCTCGTTTCTTTTCGGTATGAAATTCCCATGGAAATAGGCAATATTTCCATCTGCATCTGCATAAACCGTATTATTAGAAGAGTTTGTACGGATATTCATCATCTCTTTAAACTCCGCATGGTTGCTTAGTTTGGTTCTCGTAAAACTTTGTGTCAAGGCATTGACAGGATCCCAGTTTATTTTGGTCACAACCCACTTATCATCCAATTTGTGAGTTACCGGACCATGATGGGTTCGATACATCCTGAATGATTTTTGCTTGATTTCATTTCCATCCTTGTATTTTAGGGTAATGGGCAATTCGGTTACTGATCTGGTTTCCTCTCCATACTTGTAAGTAAATTCCCCTTCACCTTCAGTAACGTCCTCCACAAATTCATCGATAAAATCCACTCCTGTTGAAGTATGCATCCATCCTGTTTTTTCATTGAATCCTTGGTACACAAAAAACTGTCCCCAAGTAACTGCTCCATATGCATTTAATCCTTCATTACTGACAACATGGATTTCCGGTCTAAAATAAAAGGAGGTATGAGGATTTATCAGCAACATAGCATTACCTGACTCAGTCAAATCTCCTGAAATTGCAATCCCGTTTGAGCCTTTGGGTTCCTCAGTCAAATCCACAGGATTTAGACCACTCCCAAATTCATTCAGAGCTAAAGATTGGTTATCTCCATAAAAAGCAGCAATTCTGCGGGTCGGAATCTGCTCAATATCCCCACCGATCGATCCCTCTGAAAAAAACATAGGCATCCATGGTTCGTAATGTGTAATTACTTGTGGAGTCACTTCTGGGTGGGTAGCCAGATAATAATTAACCCCATCAGCAAAGGCCATACAAAGCTTCTTTAACCAATCTGGTGCGGTTTCATATGCTGCTTTAGCTTCCGCTTCAGTCATATAAAGATTTGCTCGAAGATCAGAATAAATAGCTTCTTCTCCTTCCAACTCTGCCAACCTTCCCGTCGCCCAAATATAATTCCTCTCTACCCTTCTGAAATCATCCTCACACTGTGCATAAAGCATCCCAAAGACTGCATCAGCATCTGATTCTCCATAAATATGAGGAATCCCAAAATCATCACGAATGATTTCCACGCGTTCTGCTGTAGCTTCCCAGCGCTCTGCTTCAGTAAGTTCTTTAGGTTGACAGGCAAAGACCAAAATTGGCAAGGCCAAATAGAGTAATCGAAACTTCATATTTATTTAAAATTTGGGTGGCGTTTAGGAGATAATTCCATGGTTGCCGAAAATAAACTATTTGTTTTCAGTGGGCAACAGAAATTTTACCGATGTTGCTGGTAATAATTTGGACTGAAATTTTCTTTAAATTCTCTAATCACCTGATCAGGAATACTTAAATTTTCTTCAAAACCTTTGGTCATTTTCTTGACTTGAGAAACAGAGCTAGCCCCAATAATCAATGCACCAACAGCTGTTTGAATCAAACCAAATTTGATTAAAAATGCTTCTGGGAAATAGCCCGATTCTTGAATTGCTCTTTTAATAGCCTGAACCTCACTTTTGGATTTGTCCAAATAATCTACCTCAGGTTTATTGATCAGTATGCCTTTAGCAAAACTACCCCGAACCAAAACTTTTGTGGAAGTGTCAGAAATCAATGAAAATGCTTCTTCTTCTGGCCTTCTATCCAATGGCGAATATTGCATCATAATGGTGGCAGGGTTCGAATCAGATAGTACCTTTCTAATCACATTGGGACGGATGGAAGAAATTCCAAATGACCTGATTTTACCTTGACTTTTTAAAATCTCAAATGCATCCAATGTTTCTTCCCATGGATCTTCAATCGTTCCACCATGCAATTGATACAAGTCAATATAATCAGTCTGTAACCTTTTAAGGCTTTTGTCAACCGCTTCCAAAATGTAGGATTTTTTTGGATTCCAGTCCCAGCCACTTCCATCGGGCCTCATTTGGTTTCCAACTTTAGTTGCTAAAAAAACCTTACCCCTTTTATCTTTGATCGCTTTTCCAATCATTTCCTCATTCTTTCCATTTTGATATAAATCCGCCGTGTCCAAGAAATTAATCCCTTCATCCAAACAGGCATTTATAATTTCCTTACTTTGACCGAAATCTTCTGGAAGTGACATACAGCCCAAACCAATGGTTGAAATTTGAACTTCAGACCCAGAAAGTGTAAAATATTTCATGAAAATTTAACTTGTTTTTAATCTCAATAACTCCTTATTCAATAAAGCTTAATTTTTTGGGCTTTTAAAATCTATGTATTCCTTTATTACTTTCAGAATCCCTATTTTTGAAAACTTAAACCTATTGAAATGAAGAAAATCGCAGTTTTTACTTCTGGTGGAGATAGTCCTGGCATGAATGCTTGCGTTAGAGCAGTAGTTCGGACGGCAATTTATAAAGGACTTGAAGTTTATGGAATCTATAGAGGATATGAAGGAATGATTGAAGGAGATATCAAGCGAATGTATTCTCATTCGGTCAGTAATATCATCCAACGCGGAGGAACAATTTTAAAGTCAGCGAGGTCAATGGAGTTTAAAACTCCCGAAGGCCGTAAGAAAGCATATGAAAACCTTGTTGAACAAGGAATAGAAGGTATTGTTGCCATAGGTGGAGATGGAACTTTTACCGGTGCAAAAATATTTGAAGAGGAATATGGAATTCCTACTGTTGGTTGCCCAGGAACTATTGACAATGATCTTTTTGGAACAGATTATACGATTGGATTTGATACAGCTGTAAATACCGCTTTGGAGGCTATTGATAAAATTCGAGATACAGCAGCAGCGCATGATAGAATTTTCTTTATCGAAGTGATGGGAAGAGATGCAGGGTTTATTGCAGTAGAATCCGGTATAGGAGGAGGAGCTGAATTTGTTATGGTTCCAGAGACCAAAACAGATTTAAATATTGTAGTAAAAAGCTTGAAGAACCTTAGGAAAAGCAAGAGTTCCAGTATTGTAGTTGTTGCCGAAGGAGATGAAGAAGGTAATGCTGAAACCATCATGCGAAAAGTCAAAGAAAAGATCAATGATCCAAACAAAGATTTCAAATTTACCACATTAGGTCATATTCAGAGAGGTGGTAGTCCGACTGCAAGAGATCGTGTTTTAGGAAGTTTTTGTGGGATGGCGGCTGTGGAAGGATTGATCGATGGAAGAAGAAACTGCATGGCTGGAGTTATGAATCAGACAATTGTCTATACTTCCTTTGCGGATTGCATTGGAAAAGAAAAGCCATTAAATAAAGGGCATTTAAAATTGATGGAAATTTTAAGTATTTAGTATGGGATTTATTCCAATATTCTTGACAATGGGAGGCGCCTGCCTCCTATTTTTTCTTACGGTGAGAACTTCGATGCAGCGCAAATTAAATTTGCAAAGAGAGTTGACTTCCAAACTCGGATTAAATCATCCGGAATTGGAAATTATTCTGGGAGAGATCGCTGACCCAGACGAAATCGCAAAAAAATGGAAGGAAATTCATTCAGATAAAAAGCTTCCTAAAAAGAGTATAGAGGCTCTTCGGTCTTTAAAAATCAACCGACTACAATATAATCAATTGATCAAAAAAGCGCCTTATAACTGGGTTGCTAAAATCTCCGGTTATTCTCCTATCTGAGAAGATATATATGTTATAATCTCTTCTTCTTCATTAGGTTTAAACCATTTGATTTCAACATCTTTTCGAAACCAAGTCAATTGCCTTTTTGCATATCTTCGGGAATTTCTTTTAAGTAATCGTATGGCCTCTTCACGATCATATTTCCCTTCCAGGTAACCAAATATTTCCTGATAACCTACTGTCTGTAAGGAATTTAATCCTCTTTTATCAAAAAAAGATTCAGCTTCTTCAAATAAACCCTCCATTATCATCTGGTCCATTCTTTTATCGATCCGATGATATAATTCCTCTCGATTCCTTTCCAATCCAATCTTTATAGTTTGGAAATTTCTTTTTGCTTTTTTCTTTACCCTAAAGCTACTAAAAGGCTTCCCGGTCCCTCTAAAAACTTCAATTGCTCTCATTAAACGCTGAGGATTGTTTTGGTCTACGACCTGTAAGTACTCCGGGTCTATTCTCCCAACCTCTTTCTGTAAAAACTCCAGACCTTTTTCTTCGTAAATCCTAATTATTTCCTTTCTTATGCCAGAGTCGATTTCAGGCATATCGTCTAATCCATTTACAACTGCATCTGCAAATAAACCTGATCCTCCAGTCATAATGATAACCTGATGATTTTTAAAAAGCTTATCCAAAAGATCAATAACTTCTTTTTCAAACATCTTCACATCATAAGAATCCTCTATCGAAAGACTGTTGACAAAATGATGAGGAATCTGTTGAAGTTCATTTTCAGAAGGCTTGGCCGTCCCGATATTAGTTTCCATATAAAATTGCCTACTATCGCAAGAGATAATTTCTGAATTGAATTTTTTGGCTAGTTTTAAGCATATTTCAGTTTTACCTACTGCGGTTGGGCCAACTACTAGAATAAGATAATTTTGTTTTGCCAATGTTTTAATAGCTTAGGCTGAGATCAAAAATCCAAACTTAAAAGATGAAAAGCAAAAGGGTTCTGATTGTTGATGATAATGATATCAACCGTAAACTGTTTGAGAATCTTATAGGTCAAATCTGTTTTTTTAAGAGTGCAAAAAATGGAGTTGAAGCACTGGAAATGCTACAACAAGATTCATTTGATCTGATCCTTATGGATATCCAAATGCCAAAGATGGATGGAATAACTGCTATGAAGCAAGCAAGACTCTCAAACCATTCCGACTGCATTATCATAGCTGTAACCGCATTTGCAGAACTTGAAGATAGGAATAGTTTTTTGGAGCAGGGTTTTGATGAATTTTTAGTCAAGCCAATTAGACCCAAAGAATTACTGGAATGCATAAATAAATTCTTAAGAGAAAAAGCTTCACCAAGTAATGAGAATAATACTCACAGCGAAAATTCAATTGAGAAAGTGATTTTAGATCGAAAAGTTGTAAATCAGTTATTGAGGTACAACAAAGTAGAAAATATAAAAAGTATCTATTTAGAATTCTTGGATGAGTGCGAAAAACTGGTAATGGACTCACTTGCATCCTTTAACCGATCAGATTTGAAAATCATAAGCGAGAATCTTCACGTAATTAAGGGTAATAGCGGTACGCTTGGTGCGAATAAAATATTTCTTCTATCAAAAGAAGGAGAGCAAAATGCAATAGAAGAGAAATGGACCGAAACAAAAAAGACATTACATAGCTTACAAGATGAAATTCTTAATTTTAAAAAATATATTCTGGAAGAAACTATTTTTATATCATGAGTACTACTAAAAAAATTCTCGTCGGAGAAGACAGTTCAGTTATCATTAACCTGACAAAAAGCGTTCTTGCTTTTGAAAATTATGAAATGAAAGCAGCCCGGAATGGGAAGCAGGTTTTAGAATTGTTGGAAAAAGAAAATTTTGACTTGATTTTGATGGACATTAGTATGCCAATAATGGACGGAGCTTCCTGCACTCAGGCAATTCGTAAATTAGATGATCCTAAAAAATCTAAACTACCAATCATAGCTATCTCGGGTAATGTGAATAATTACACGATGGATGAATTTCGTAAATTCGGATTTGATGATTTTATTCAGAAACCACTGGATTTTGATAAAGTATTGGCAACTGTCAAAAAACATCTGAGTTAAATATGGCTATTAAATACACAAAAAATTACCTGGATAAATTAGAAAACCTTTTTGCTGCATCACAATACACTTTGCGCTATGAAAAAGGAAATTTCAAATCTGGATATTGTGTACTTAATGAAAATAAAATTGTAATCATCAATAAATATTTTCCTTTGGAAGGAAAGATTAATGCTTTAATCGACATTTTAACTGAATTAAATTTTAATCCTCAGGATTTTTCAGATAAAGCCAATCACGATTTTCTTCGAGAATTAAGACAAACCACTTTAAAATTTTGAAAGTAACTTTTTTGGGAACCGGCACTTCACAAGGAGTCCCTGTAATAGGTTGTACTTGCCAGGTCTGTAAATCTTTGGATTTCAGAAACAAGAGATTCAGATCTTCAATTCACTTCGAATTAGACGATTTAAGCTTGGTGGTTGATACAGGCCCAGATTTTAGAAGCCAAATGTTACGAGCCGGCATTCAGCACTTAGACGGGGTTCTTTTCACCCATGAGCACAAAGATCACACAGCAGGACTTGATGATATTCGGCCTTTTAATTTCAAACAACAGAAAGACATGCCCGTCTTTGGCAGAATCAATGTGTTGGAACAAATAAAAAGAGAATTTGCCTATGTATTCTCAAGTAAAAAATACCCCGGAGTCCCACAGGTTGAACCAGTTGAGATTAGTGATAAACCATTTTCTATTCAAGGAGTAGAAATCATTCCTATTCCGGTTTTACATTATAAATTGCCCGTCCTAGGCTTTAGGATAGGTGATTTTACTTATATCACTGACACCAATTTTATTCCAGATGCGTCAATGAAACTAATTGAAGGGAGTAAGGTATTAGTTCTTAATGCATTACAAAAAACATCACATATTTCTCACTTCACATTAGACGAGGCCGTTTCAAAAGCTAAAGAAATTGGAGCTGAAAAAACGTATTTAACCCATATTTCCCATAAGCTTGGGCTTCATGATGAAGTTGAAAATGAATTACCGGAAGGTATTTCTTTGGCCTATGACGGCCTCCAGGTATCTTTGCCCTAATGCATATCAATTATCATTTTCTTAAATTTCTTTGCCCTGCCCTTGATAAAAAATATAAAGGTCATACCATTGTTTCATGCTTTTCCCAAATCAAAGATGAATTAATCATTGAAACAAAATTCGGTGTAGAGGAAGGCTGGATCAGGGCACATCTGAAACCAGCACAAATTTATTACAGCTTCCCAGATCGGTTTAAGAGGGCAAAAAGAAATAGCATCAACTTGTTCCAGGAAATGGTTGGATTGACCATCGAATCCTGCGAAGTCATACCTTTCGAAAGGTCTTTTATATTTAGATTAAGCTTTGATAAAATCCTACTTTTTAAGCTTCATGCAAACAGAAGCAACATTTTATTTTATGATGAAAATGGGAATGCTCCAAAATACATTTTCAAAAATATTATTTCAGGAGATAGGGATCTCGATTGGAGGACTTTAGCAGTAGAATTAGATCTTTCTAAAAATAGGTTTGAAGAATTAAATGGAAATGCCTCGCAATTTCTTCCAACTTTAGGTAAAGTACCAAGAGCTTATTTAAAAGAAAAAGCCTATCCGGAGGCCAGTTTGGATACCAAATGGCAATTGATGGAAGAGATGATAGATATTTTAGATACTCCATTATTTTCTTTAGTCGAAGACCAAGAAGGCATCCACCTTAGCTTACTTCCAGAGTCCCATGCTCTTGCCACATTTTCAGATCCGATTCAGGCGTTAAATGATCTTTTTTACCTTGCTTTGGTAAAAGGAAACTTTGAAAAGGAAAAAAACGAACTCCTAAAAAAACTGCAAGATCAATTAAAAAGAGCGGATTCTTACTTAAAAAAATCAAGTCAAAAACTCGAAGAATTAAAAAATTCCCCTCCCCCATCTAAGTTAGCCGATGTTATCATGGCTAACCTTCATGAATTTGGTGAAAAGAAATCTGAAGTAGAATTACTGGATTTTTACACAGGAAAACCCGTGAAAATTAAACTGAAACCTCAGCAAAAACCTCAGGATTTTGCCTCTCAACTCTATCGAAAAAGTAAAAACAGAAAGCTTGAATGGGAACAGATTGAAAAAACCATCCAAAATAAAACTGAGCTGAAAAACAGTCTAATTACACAAATAGAAAAGCTCGAAGCAGTTGAAGAGTTTAGAGGATTGAAAGCTTTCAAAAAAGAGGAAATTCAGGAAAAGACTCTTTTAAAATCAACTGTTTCATTGCCATTTAAGACCTTTGAGGTGGAAGGATTTCCTATTTGGGTTGGTAAATCTGCCAAAGATAATGATGAAATGCTTAGAGGTTTTGTCCATAAAGATGACCTATGGCTCCATGCTCGTCTAGTACCTGGGTCTCATGTGGTCATTAAAATGAAAGGATTTAAAAGTATACCACTTACCGTTTTGGAAAGAGCAGCCGAATTAGCAGCATTCTACTCCAAGCATAAAAGCGAGTCTTTAGCTCCAGTAATTTATACCGAAGCAAAATTTGTCAGAAAGGCAAAAGGATCACCAGATGGATCAGTAAAAGTGGACAGGGAAAATGTTATCATGGTCAAACCAACTGGACCTGATGATTTTATTTCAATTCAAAAATAATCTCAATTCGGGTTTCAACAATTTTCTAAATTGCATTAAAAAAACACCCACTATTAAGAGGGTGTTTTCAATTATTCATTTAGACTAAAATCTATTTTTTCATTAATCCACCACATGTATTTTCAACATGTTTGTTCTTCCTTCTCCTTTCAAAGGCATACTTGCGGTGTTGATGATTATATCTCCTGAATTCACATGGTCATCTTCTTTCAGTGTATTTTCTATATCAGCAAAAGTAGCATCTGTAGAAATAACCCGATCATAAAAATAAGCTCTAACACCCCAAACTAATGACATCTGAGTGATTAAAGATTTCTTACTTGTAAATACAAAGATACTTGCTAGAGGTCTGTGAGAAGCAATTCTAAAACCTGTGAATCCAGATGAAGTGATACCAACGATAGCCTTTGCTTTCACATTTCTAGAAAGCCTGGAAGCCATCAAAATCAAATTATTGCTTAGGAAAGTTTCATCATCTTCTGGGATTTTATAAAGATTGTGATAGATATCAGCATTTGCTTCCAAGTATCCAATAATGCTACTCATCGCTTTCACAGCATTGACAGGATATTTTCCAGAAGCTGTTTCAGCCGAAAGCATTACTGCATCAGCCCCATCTAAAACCGCGTTGGCCACATCATTGGTTTCAGCTCTGGTCGGTCTGGGGTTAACGATCATACTTTCCATCATTTGAGTTGCAATGATTACTGGTTTACAGGCCAATTTGCATTTCTCAACGATTTTCTTTTGCCAAAGTGGAACAATTTCCATAGGAACTTCAACTCCCAAATCTCCACGGGCAACCATAATCGCATCAGTAGCTGCTATGATAGAATCAATATTCTCTAAAGCTTCAGGTTTCTCAATTTTAGCAACAATCTTACATACCTTTCCTTTTGCTTCGATCCTCTCTCTTAAATCAGTGATATCTTCCGCTGACCGGACAAACGACAAGGCAATCCAATCCACTTCCTGCTCCAGTCCAAATGCCAAATCCTCAATATCTTTTTCAGTCAAAGATGGAGCACTTACCTTAGTATTTGGAAGGTTAATACCTTTTCTGGACTTCAAAACACCACCATGGATCACGGTGCAATTAACGTTTTTACCATCTGTATCATTTACCAAAACTTCCAAATTTCCATCATCAATCAAAATTCTATCACCAGTAGCCACGTCTTGTGGAAGATTTTGATAAACTGTACTTACTAGACTACTAGTCCCTACTACTGGATCATTAGTAATCGTAATATCATCTCCCGGTTTAATTTCAACTCCATTATTTTCAACTTCCCCTACCCTTATTTTAGGACCTTGCAGATCTTGGAGAATACCTAGGTTTAATTTTTTTTCTTTGTTGACTTTTCGAATAATTTCGATTACTTCTTTATGAATATCATGACTTCCATGTGAAAAATTCAGTCGAAAAACATTTGCGCCTGCAGCAGCAAGACTAACAATAGTTTCATAGTTATTTGAAGCAGGGCCGATTGTTGCAAGAATTTTAGTCTTGTTAAATTGAGTATAGCTCATTTGGAATATTAATAAGTTAACAGGTTCTCTTTTGATTTAAGTTTTGAAATATCCAGTTTGACAATATTTTGAACGAATGAATTTTTTGCCAATTGGTTTACAAATGTATGAATACTAGTCTGAAAGGTTTCATCCTGAACCAAGAGGAAATAATCCATAAATTTAAGTTCTGGAATCAAATAGGTGACTTGGTGCTCATTGTTTAAAGCCTTATTTTTAAGTAACTGGATAAATCCATGTGGTAAAGAAAGGAAATATTGTGATATTTTCAGACTTGGAGAGGTAAGAAACTCTATTTCCAAATCTTCTTTTTTTACTAGATTTAAATCTAGGTCACGGTTGATGAGCCAGGCCATTTTATAATCCTTTACGGGGGACTGGAGGCCAAGTAGCTCAAAATCGTACGTATGTTCAATTAGTAATTTTGACTTCTTCATGAAGGAAGAAAATAGATGGTAACAAAGTTAAAAATTTAAATCCAACCTAACAGAAGAGTCATTTATAATTAAATTTACTTGAGTCTTTTCTTTGTCAATTAGGTATTAAATATATTTCTTTGCGAAGTGTTATTAACTAAACTGATCACAAAATGTCTGAAATTGCACAAAAAGTAAAAGCCATCATTGTTGACAAACTTGGCGTAGAAGAGTCTGAAGTGACTTTAGAAGCAAGCTTCACCAATGACCTTGGAGCTGACTCTCTGGACACCGTAGAATTGATCATGGAGTTCGAAAAAGAATTCAACATCTCAATTCCTGATGACCAGGCTGAGCAGATCGGCACGGTGGGACAGGCTGTTACCTATCTTGAGGCTAACGTAAAATAATAACCCATAAATTCATTTTATGAATTTAAAACGAGTTGTTGTAACAGGTATTGGTGCCCTCACCCCAATAGGCAATACGGTAGAAGAATTCTGGACCGGATTGATTAATGGGGTGAGCGGTGCTGCGCCGATCACCAGATTCGATGCATCTCTTTTCAAAACTCAATTTGCTTGCGAAGTCAAAAATCTTGACGTCGAAAAGTTTATTGATAGAAAAGAAGCGCGAAAGATGGATCCATTTACACAATATGCCATGATCTCTGTTGAAGAGGCCATGAATGATGCAGGTTTCGATTTAGAAACTATCGACAAATCTAGAGCAGGTGTAATTTGGGGATCCGGTATCGGAGGACTAAGAACGTTTCAAGATGAAGTGACATATTTTGCCAATGGTGATGGCACTCCTCGCTTTAATCCTTTCTTTATTCCGAAGATGATTGCTGACATCAGTGCAGGATTCATTTCCATTAAATATGGTTTTAGAGGACCAAATTTTGTAACTGTTTCTGCTTGTGCTTCAGCTACTAATGCTTTAATTGATGCGTTTAATTATATCAGGTTAGGTAAAGCTGATATCTTTATCAGTGGAGGTTCTGAAGCTGCAGTTACTGAGGCAGGAATTGGAGGATTTAATGCAATGAAAGCATTATCCCAAAGAAATGAGTCTCCAGAAACGGCTTCAAGGCCATTCGACAAAGACAGAGATGGATTTGTCTTAGGAGAAGGAGCTGGAGCTCTTATTCTCGAAGAATATGAGCATGCAAAAGCTAGGGGAGCTAAAATTTATGCAGAACTTGTAGGCGGAGGTATGTCTGCAGATGCTTATCATATTACTGCACCACATCCTGAAGGCTTAGGAGCTAGTACAGTAATGAATATTGCGCTTGAAGATGCAGGTCTATCACCAGAAGCGATTGATTATATCAATGTCCATGGAACTTCCACCCCTCTTGGTGATGTGGGTGAGACTAAAGCTATTGGACAAGTTTTTGGAGATCATGCCTATAATTTAAATATCAGCAGTACAAAATCTATGACCGGGCATTTACTAGGTGCGGCAGGAGCTGTTGAAGCCATCGCATGTATACTTGCCATTAAAAATAGTCTGGTTCCTCCTACTATCAATCATTTCACTGATGATGAAAACTTTGATCCAAGGTTAAATTTGACCTTCAATAAAGCTCAGAAAAGAGAAATAAATTTTGCTTTGAGCAATACATTTGGATTTGGTGGTCATAACTGTTCCGTCATATTCAAAAAATATAATTAAACCGAACTTGAAAATTCTTCAAAGACTCGGAATCAATACACTCTTCTTTAACAAAAAAGATAAAAGGCTTGCTGCAAACATCAAGATGATGATGGGTAGCAGGCCTTTTAACATTACACTTTACAAATTAGCCCTTACACCCTCCGGATTAGCAGAAGAAACTCGTAAAGGTTTCAAGATTTCGAATGAAAGACTCGAATATTTAGGAGATGCCATTCTAGGTGCAGTAGTGGCTGAATACCTATTTAAGAAATATCCTTACCGAGATGAGGGTTTCTTAACAGAGACTCGCTCTAAATTAGTAAATAGAGAATCTCTCAATTCAACAGGAATAAAAATAGGCTTGAAAAAAGTATTGAATCTTGAAATTGGAGATCGTACGTTTATTGGTAACAAATCTCTGTATGGCGATATCCTTGAAGCTTTCTTAGGTGCAATTTATTTGGACAGGGGGTATAATTTTACAAAGAATTTTATTCTCAAAAGAATTTTGCTCCACTTTGATTTAGAAGGAATGATCGCTACAGTCACAAATTATAAAAGCAAAATTATTGAGTGGTCACAAAAAGAGAATAGGGCGATTGAATACAAAGTTCTTCACGTTCACGGAAATCAAAGATTTAAAGAGTTTATAGTTTCTTTGGAGGTGGATGGAGAAGAAGCTGCACAAGGAAAAGGCAGCACCAAAAAGAAAGCTGAACAAGAGGCTTCTAAAAATGCATGTGATTATCTGAATATTACCAACTAGAGCCTTACTTTTACGTTCATTTCAATTCATGAAGTCACCCATAAAAATTGCAGCTGCTACCGTCAACCAAACTCCTTTAGATTGGAACGGAAATCTTGACAGAATCATTCGAGCGATTAAAGAAGCAAAATCCGAAAAAGCAGAAATCCTCTGTTTACCGGAGCTAGCAATTACAGGCTATGGTAGTGAAGATTTATTTTTAAGCTATTGGTATCCACAAAAAGCAGTTAGTCAACTGACAAAGTTGATTCCTGAATGTGAAGGAATCACAGTTGCCGTTGGTTTACCTGTGAGAATTCAAGAAAAAGTTTTCAATACAGTTGCAGTAATTGAGAATGCAAAGCTCAAAGGCTTCGTGGCTAAACAATACATGGCTATTGATGGCGTTCATTATGAATTCAGATGGTTTACTCCCTGGAAGGCAAATGAAGTAATACAGATTGAGATTGAAGGAGAAAAGTTTCCTTTTGGAGATCTTACATTTTACCATCAGGATATTCATTATGGATTCGAGATTTGTGAAGATGCTTGGAGAGGTCCTATTCGTCCGGGATATCGGCTGCATGAAAGAAAAGTTGATCTGATTTTCAATCCTAGTGCCAGCCATTTTGCAATGGGAAAAACCAAAGAGCGGAAAGAATTGATTTCCAAAAGCAGTAAACAATTTGATTGCTTTTACTGCTATGCAAATTTGTTGGGAAATGAATCAGGGAGGATGATTTTTGATGGGGAAATAATGCTTGGTAAATCTGGCAAAATCATCTCAAGAAATCAATTGCTTTCCTTTCAGGATTTTCAGGTGAAAAGTTTTTACCTCGAAGAGAAAGTTCAGGAAACTGCAGAAATTCAAACGAAGGAAGAAGAATTTGTCCAAGCTGCTTCATTAGGTTTATTTGATTATTTACGTAAAAGTAAAAGTCATGGTTTTGTCCTTTCTTTGAGTGGAGGAGCCGATTCTTCAACGATAGCTATCTTGGTTTCTGAAATGGTAAAAAGAGGAATTCAAGAACTTGGAATTGTTCTTTTTTGTAGGAAACTAAATATTCAACTTCCTCCATCACAAATCGAAAACATTGAAAAATTCTTGGTTGGGGAGTTACTTACGACTGCATATCAGGGAACTGTAAATTCTTCAGATGATACTTTCAATAGTGCCGAATCACTCGCTTTGAGTATTGGTGCTAAATTTTATCACTGGAAAATTGATGAGGAAATCAAATCCTACACTAGTAAAATAGAAAAAGCTATAGGAAGAAAGTTGACCTGGGAAAAGGATGATATTACACTACAAAACATTCAAGCAAGAAGTCGTTCTCCAATCATCTGGATGCTGGCTAACATAAACAATGCATTATTGCTTTCCACCTCGAATAGAAGTGAAGGTGATGTAGGTTATACAACAATGGATGGAGATACCAGTGGTAGCATCTCTCCTATTGCAGCAGTGGACAAATATTTCATTTTGCATTGGCTATCTTGGGCCCAAGAAAATTTAAATCAGCCTGGACTAAAATATGTAAACTCTTTACAGCCAAGTGCAGAGTTAAGGCCTTTGGATAAAACTCAAACTGATGAAAAGGATTTAATGCCTTATTCGGTGATAGTAGAAATAGAAAAGTTAGCAATTCGGGATAAAAGGTCTCCAATGGATATTTATTCAATCTTAGTAGATGAATTGGACATTGAATCATCCATGCTAAAATCATATATTAAAAAATTCTTCAGTCTTTGGTCCAGAAATCAATGGAAAAGAGAACGGCTTGCTCCTTCATTTCACTTAGATGAATTTAATGTAGACCCAAAAACCTGGTATAGATTTCCAATTTTGTCCGGGGGGTATCAAGAAGAACTAGAACAATTAGATCAACTGTAACTATGATTGAATCAATGCTAAATTATGTCGTCTGGGATCCGAATCCTGCAGTATTTGCCGGATTTGAACGATTAAGATGGTACAGCTTATTATTTGCATTGGGATTTATTATTTCTCAACAATTCATGGTTTATTTCTTTAGAAAAGAAGGACATAATGAAATGTTGGTAGATAAACTCACTATTTATATGGTTTTAGCTACCATTATCGGAGCGAGACTTGGACATGTTCTTTTTTATGAACCGGAAAAATACCTTAGTAACCCAATTGAAATATTGAAAGTTTGGGAAGGTGGTCTGGCCAGTCATGGTGCGGCGATTGCCATTCTTTTTGCTTTATGGTTATACTCAAAAAGGACCCCGGGCCAAAGTTACTTGTGGGTTGTTGATAGAATCGTAATCGTTACGGCCATGACTGGAGCACTCATCCGTTTTGGAAACTTGATGAATTCAGAAATTGGGGGAAAGGATACAGGTTCAGATTATGGATTTGTCTATGCTTGGGATGCCGATGAAATATTACAAACTTTAAGGGTGCCGATTGAATCAATCAATGCTTATAAACCTAAAGGCCGTGATTCCGAATTAATGAATACCGGAATTGTTCCTGTAAATTTTGATTTAGAAATAACAAAAGGGGGATATTCTTTGGCAGATTTAGAATCTACTTTGAGAAGAGATATTAAATATGCATTGACCCAATTTAATTCTTCTAAAGAGTATTTAGCTGAGCCAATAGAACCTCCATTAAATTTAACTATTACTGACAAAGGCGACTATTATCTGGCAACTGTAAAAACATTTGGAAGAACGAAACATCCTACGCAGATCTACGAATCAGTTTCCTATTTCGTCATTTTCTTGATCCTATTAGGCATTTGGAATAAATACAAATCTAGGCTACCTGAAGGTATTTTATTGGGACTGTTTTTGATTTCAGTTTTCGGGATGCGATTTGTTTGGGAATATTTTAAAGTTGTACAGGTAGATTTTGAAGAAACTATGGCTTTAAATATGGGACAGCTTTTAAGTATTCCACTAATCATTGCCGGAGTAATCCTAGTAGTACGGGCTTTAAAAAATGGATTGAAACCAGAAGAAAATCATGGAACAGGATCATGACCATGACCACCCCAAGGGTTACAACTCAAAATTCTCTTGATACCAAGCCATCCCCCCTTGAAAATACCGTGTTTCAAAATAGCTTCTTTGGTATATTGACTGCACGTTGGAGTATACCTACAACTAGCAGGAAAAAGAGGAGAAATGGTGTATTGGTACACCAAAACGGGAAATATGGCTATCTTTCGAATTAAAGTTCTAAAAGTCATCTAACGCCCTGTTGAATTACTATAGTTAACCAAAATTACTCAATCAGAATTCCCTCTTGTCAATTAATATTAGAAATATACTTATTCTCTTATTATTTATTTCAACCCTCAGCCTCGGCTTTGGGCTAAATAAATCTTATGGGCAAATAGACACTTCTTTCAGTCCTGCAAATACCAGAACACCAGAAAGAGTGAAGGTGAATAATATATTTATTATTGGAAATGAAAAAACCAAAAAGAGCATCATTCTTAGGGAGCTTGATTTTACCACTGATTTCTTTTACGACTGGGAGACTTTTTTAGAAATTATTCAGGCTGATCAAAAAAAGATCTACAATCTTCGCTTATTTACAGAAGTTGAAATCACACCACTTATCACTGGTGAAGAAGAGGTAGAGGTAGTTATTACTGTTAAAGAAAGGTGGTATATCTTACCCAATCTTATTTTTAAATTGGCAGACAGAAACTTTGCGGAATGGTGGACGAATCAAGGACGTGACTTCTCGAGAGTAAATTATGGAATTCGATTGAGCCACAGCAACGTTGCAGGAAGAAATGAGAAGCTTAGATTTTCTGGACAGCTTGGATTCACAAAAGCACTGGATATTCAGTATAGCAAACCATATATTGACAAAAAGCAAAAGCATGGATTAGCAGCTCAATTTACTTTTTTCAATAATAAAACACTTGCAGTCCGATCTGAAAATAACAGACAAGTATTTTACACATCCCCAGAAGAGGACATACTTAGAAAAAATATTGCTGCAGCACTTAGATATACCTATAGACGAAGCTTCTACAATTTCCATTTTGTTACACTTGGATTTAATCATACCTGGGTAAGCCCTCTGATCCTAGATGAAAACCCAAATTATTTTCAGCATGGATCTAATACCTTGAGGTATTTGTATATGACTTACTCTTTCCGACATGACAGAAGGGATAATGTAGCATATGCAACAAATGGAGAGCTTTTGGTATTATCTGCAACTAAGTATGGAATTTTTTATACGGATGAATTAGATGAAATTGAAGTAAACCTGACCGCAAATAAATATATTAAGCTTAACGATAAATTTCACTTTAACACGGGTTTAACAGCAAACTGGTTTTTGAGTGAAGACCAACCTTATACTCTTGTGAGAGGGATTGGTTATAGTCCAAATTTCATTCGTGGATATGAATTAAATGTAATTGAGGGTCAGCAGCTCTATGTTCACAAGAATAGTTTCAGATGGAAATTTTTTGATCGAGATTTTGACATTTCCAACCAAGTTCCACTAGAGCAGTTTAGCACCATCCCAATTAGACTTTACCTAAGCGCCAATTTTGATCATGGATTTGTTAAAGATCGAAATGAGATTCCGGCAAATGCTAGATTAGCAAATAAATATTTAATGGGATATGGCCTAGGAATAGACATGGTAGGCTTTTATGATTCTGTTCTAAGGTTTGAATATTCTTTAAATAATGTGGGAGAAGGAAATTTCTTCTTCAACTTTAAAACTGCTTTTTAGATAGAAAAAAATATTAGTTAAATTAACTAGATAAATGAATTTTTATTTAAATTTATAGTTCATTTAAGTTTTTCTAGTTATGAAGCGATTGACTTTTTTATTCTTCGCTTTTGTGATTTGCTTCAACTCCAAATCTCAAACAGGTCTATTAACTCAGGCCCATGGGGCTAGAAGTCAAAGTATGGGCAACTTAAAAGTAAACCTTCAAGATGCTTGGACAATTTTTAATAATATAGGAACACTTGATCGAATTGAAGACTCACATATTGTTCTTGGGGTTGAAAATAGATATGGACTTAAAGAACTAAGTACTTTTGACTTGGCTGTTGCTTTAAAAACAGAACTCGGTTCTTTTGGATTTAACTTATCCAGATTTGGAGGCAAACTTTTCAACCAACAAATGCTAGGAATTGGTTATTCTCAAAAATTGGGAATAGCTAGCTTTGGATTAAAAGCAGATTGGTTTCAAACCCAAATTCAAGATTTCGGAACCGGGAATTCACTTGTTTTGAGTATTGGAGGAGTTGCTGATTTAGGTCCCAAAATTCAATTAGGAGCCTATTTTTCAAATTTAAATAACTCCAAAATAAGCAGATATTCTGAAGACCGGCTTCCCACACTGATTTCGATGGGGATTTCTTATTTCCCTGTTTCAAGTTTACAATTCCACTTAGAAGTTGAGAAAGATATTTTACTCAAACCAAATGTCAAATTAGGCTTAGAATATGGTATTAGAGACTGGTTTTTTTTGAGAACTGGGATCAATAGCAATCCTTCTAAAGTAAATTTCGGGTTCGGGGTCACCCCGGGAAAATTCCATTTCGATTATGGTTTCGGACAAAACAATGTGCTTGGAAGTACACATCAAATAAGTTTTGGATATAAATGGAATTGAGGAAATTGAAATTTGAATCTATTTTTTTGATTTCCTTTTTGGTTCAAAATCTTTATGCCCAAAACCCTCCCCAACCGCAAGTAAATTTGGAAAACTTAATAGAAAGACTATTCCCTGTTCAAGATGAAGACTTGGATTACGAATCTATTTATGAAGTACTTTTTCAATTATATACTAACCCTATCAATATAAATCTGGCGAATTCCGAAGTACTGCTAGCAAGTTACTTATTAGCACCAGATCAAATATCTTCCCTTTTGGAGTATCGAGAAAAATCCGGCCCATTATTATCCCTATATGAACTTCAAGCGATCCCAAAATTTGATTTACCTACAATCAATCAAATCCTACCATTCATTACATTGGGAGGTTCACAAATCCGATATCCTAATAATCTGATTAAACGAATTTTTGAAGAAGATCAGTCTTATTTATTATTTCGTCATCGCCGAATTTGGGAAACTAGAAAAGGATTTACACCTGTAGATAGTTCAAGTTCAGGAATTCCGAATAGTCGCTATGCTGGCGATCCTAATGATTTATATCTACGTTTTAGGATTCAACATAGCAGAGATTTTAGCTTAGGAATTACCCTTGATAAGGATTCTGGTGAACAATTCGTTTGGGACAGTCAAACAAAAAGATATGGTTTTAATTTTTTTTCATTTCATTTCACGAAGTACCAAATAGGAAGATGGAAAGTAGTCAGTCTTGGTGATTACCAAGCACAGTTCGGTCAGGGTTTAGTATTTGGAGCAGGATATTCTTTTGGGAAAGGTTCGGAAACAGTCCCAACTGTCCGGAGAAGCAGTGTAGGGATTTTACCATACACAGCTGCATTGGAGTTCGGTTTTTTCAGAGGAGCTGGAGCTACTTATCAGTTTGGCAATTGGGAAAGCAGTCTAATTATGTCATCTGCACCAAGAGATGGAAGATCAATTATATCCACAGACTCAGAGCAAAATGAAATGGAAACCATTTCCTCACTAAGCCAAAGTGGCCTACATAGAACCGCAAGTGAAATTTCAACCAAATCGCAATTCAGAGAGTCAAATTTGGGAGGGAATCTTCAATATTCTATAAATAGAAAAACACAGTTTGGGGGAAATCTACTTTTTACACGATTCAACAAACCTTGGATAAAAACACCTACAGTTTATAACCAATTCGATTTTTCAGGAATCAACAACTGGGTTGGAAGTATTTATTTTAATCACAACTGGAAAAATTTCTTTCTATTTGGAGAGACAGGGATTTCAAAATCTGGAGGAAAAGGGTCAGTATTTGGCTTCATTAGTAGTCTTAGCAAGGAAGTCGATATTTCATTTGTTTGGAGGAATTATGCAAGGGATTTTCATAGCTTTTATGCCAACGCTTTTTCAGAAGGAACTAAGCCAATGAACGAAAAAGGGCTGTATATAGGAATCCAAATAAAGCCTTCGACTAATTGGAAAATAAATGCCTACTATGATTTTTTCAAATTCCCTTGGCTTAGGTATCGGGTATATTCTCCATCTCAAGGCTATGAATGGTTAGGAAGACTGAGTTATCTCCCGAATAAACGAGTAGTAACCTTTCTACAGATTCGAACAGAAGCAAAAGAAAGGAATATCTCTGATTCTGGCGAGCCTAGTCTCACCTATCTAGTTCTACCGATTAAAAAATCCAATTTGATGCTAAGTTTAGAATATCAACTGAGCGACAAATTGTTTTTAAGGTCAAGAATCTTATCAAGCAAAGTCCATTTCAATTCAAAAAAGACTAATGGATTCATGATCCTTCAAGACGTTCGATACGGGCAAAATCAATGGAGGATCACAGCCAGAGCAGCTTTATTTGATACTGATGATTATGATAATCGACAATATACTTTTGAAAACAATGTGCTTTGGGCATTTTCAGTTCCAGCATTTTCAGGAAAAGGATTAAGATATTATTTGTTGGGTCAATACAAATTCAACTCTCAGCTTACATTCTACTTTCGGTTTGCCAAAACAAGCTATGCTGATAGAAAAGAAATCGGATCCGGACTTCAAATGATTAAGTCATCACATCAGACAGAAAGTACATTTTTAATTAGATATATGTTACATCGGTAATTTTCCATCAATGGTACAATCTTGAGGCTGTTTTTTTAATAATTTGTCAACAAACCACTAAACCATGAAAAAAATACTTTACGCGAGTTTCATTTTACTACTCACTCTATCTTCAGCAATTGCCCAGGAGGTGGATTTAAGCAAATTCACCAAGATGGAAGGATTTGTCGATTTCTATCTTGATGAAGAAAAAGGTAAAATCTACCTGGAAATCGAGGATCTCGAGAAAGAATTTCTATACGTCAGTTCCTTGACTGCGGGTGTTGGGTCAAATGACCTTGGACTTGATAGAGGACAATTAGGTCAAACTAGGATAGTTGAATTCAGAAAGACTGGAAACAAGATTTTTTTAGTTCAGAAAAATTACGACTATCGGGCCTATTCTGATAATCCAGCCGAGGTAAAATCGATCAGAGATGCCTTCGCAGAATCCACTCTTTGGGGATTTGATGTCACCCAAGAAAATGGAGACTCTTACATTGTCGAGGCGACAAAATTCTACATGGAAGATACGCATGGTGTTGGTACTAGATTGAGCAGAAGCCGACAAGGAACATTCAGAACAGATGCGAGTCGCTCCAGCCTGTACTATCCAACTACTAAAAACTTTCCTAAAAACACAGAAGTAGAAGCGGTGATCACTTTGACAGGTCAAATCACAGGCAGAGAGTTGAGTTCAGTTACACCGGGATCTGATGCTGTGACCGTTCGTCAGAGACACTCTTTTATAGAGCTTCCAGATTTGGATTATGAGAAAAGAGAATTTGATCCAAGAGGCGGATATTTTTCTATCAGCTACATGGACTTCACTACTCCTATCACCGAGCCCATTGTCAAAAGATTTATCTCCAGACACCGTTTAGAAAAAACTGACCCCAGCTCAGCTGTCTCTGAAGTCGTTGAGCCAATAGTTTATTATCTGGACCGAGGAACTCCAGAACCGGTAGCTTCCGCTTTAATAGAAGGGGGCAATTACTGGAGTCAGGCATTTGAAGCAGCAGGATTTAAGAATGCCTTTAGAGTAGAATTAGCTCCGGAAGGAATGGATTTAATGGATGTGAGATACAATGTGGTCCAGTGGGTTCACAGATCTACCAGAGGCTGGTCTTATGGGAGCAGTGTTAGAGATCCAAGAACAGGAGAAATTATCAAAGGTCATGTTTCTTTAGGCTCCCTTCGCGTTCGTCAGGATTATTTGATTACACAGGGGTTAATTCAACCATATGAGAATGGTGATGAACCTGACCCTAAAATGCTAAATCTCGCATTAGATCGTTTGAGACAGCTTTCCGCACATGAAATTGGACACACCATCGGATTGGCACATAGCTATGCCACCTCTGCTGAAGGAAGATCTTCTGTAATGGATTATCCATATCCTGTCATCACTCAAAATGCAAATGGTGATTTAGATCTTTCAAGTGCTTATGATCAAAAGATTGGAGAATGGGACAAATGGGCTATCAAATATGGTTACGGAACTGTCCCTTCTGGAATGACTGAGGAAGAGTTCTTGAATAAAACGTTGGAAGACACCTATGCAGCTGGCTACGAATTCATTACCGATTCTGATTCAAGAGATCCAAATGGAGCTCATCCTCGCTCACATTTATGGGATAATGGAGCTTCTGCCTCAGACGAGCTAAAAAGAATGCTGGATTTAAGAGCAAATAAGCTAAATACTTTTGGGTTGAATGCCATTCCTACGGGGACACCGGAGGCCATGTTAGAGGAAGTTCTTGTACCTCTTTATCTAATGCACAGATATCAGGTGGAAGCTACTACAAAAATTGTGGGAGGTATGGATTATTCTTACAAAGTAAAGGGAGATAATCAGCCAAATCATAATTGGGTACCAGCAAATGATCAATTGGAGGCATTAGACGCACTTTTATTAACAATTTCACCTGCCCAATTGGAAGTCCCAAGTCATATTCTAGCATTAATTCCTCCAAGACCTTATGGATTTGGAAGAACAAGAGAAACGTTTGTTTCAAGGACAGGGCCTATTTTCGATCCTATCGCACCGGCTGAAACTGTTGTTGATTTAACTTTCTCGTTTCTTTTGAATGAAACACGAATGAATAGACTGTACTTACAAAATCTACAAAACAATAGTCTACCAGGCTACCAAGCTGTTTTGGATCAAATTAGTAATCAGGTATTTTCCGGGAATCTACCTACTGGACTTCAAGCAGAAATTAAATTAATGACAGAAACAAAGCTGGTCGACCATCTTATCAATCTTTCAAAAAATGCCAATGCTTCTAATACTGTGAGAGCTATAACTAGAGCTCGATTAGACCAATTAGCAAATGGTGACGACGGATTAATTTCAAGATCATCTAATGCTTTATTAGGGCAACATTCTCAATATTTAGCCGCAAAAATCAATGCATTTTTAGAGTTACCTATGGAATTGACTGTTCAGGAAACATTAAAAGCGCCAGACGGATCACCTATAGGATCAGAATCAATGACCTGTGATTTTGATTATTAAATTTTACAATTTTAAATCAAGGCAGTACTAGATCAGTACTGCCTTTTTTATTCAAAATTGTACTCGTAGGTTGGAGCTTGATAACAGAGGTTTATACTCTTATCCCTTTTACCTGAAATCAGAATATTAAAGAGATCTGGGATTGATGTTATAAAAATGCTAGATCCTCTAAAAAAATCTCCATTGCAAATTGAAAGTGATGGGCTTTCAGATCAAAATGGTAAATTTAAAGTTGAGTAAAGTAAATCCGGAAATCTATTTCCGAATTCATGACTTGTAAGTATCGTATAAAACACTACAATTAGTTTCTTATTATATGCAAAACCCACTATTAGCAAAATTTACCACTCCATTTAATACCGCACCATTCCCAAGAATTAAAACAGAGGATTATCTTCCTGCAATAAAGGCCGCGATCGAAGAGGCGAAAATTGAAATCGAAGATATTAAAAAACAAAAAGAATCAACATTTGAGAATACCTTAGAGGCTCTCGACCGATCAGGTAATAAACTTAATATCATTAGCTCTATCTTCTTTAATCTTAATTCGGCTGAAACAAGCCCTGAATTACAAAAGTTAGCCAGAGAAATATCTCCTCTACTAACTAAACATTCTAATGATATTCTTTTAGATCCTATATTATTTCAAAAAGTTGAGTCTGTCTTCGAAAAAAAAGACAATCTTTCTTTAACTCCAGAACAGAGGACTTTACTAGAAAAAACCTATAAATCCTTTGTCAGAAATGGAGCAAAATTAGATTCGGAAAAAGGAGATACACTTAGAGAAATTGATCAGGAATTAGCTCAGCTGAGTCTTAAATTTGGTGAGAATGTTTTAGAGGAGACGAATAAATTTGTCCATTTTGAATCTGATGAAGATGCAATCGAAGGGCTGCCAGAGGGTATTAAAGAAGCTGCAGCCCAAATTGCTGAAGAAAAAGGGCAACCAGGGAAGTGGGCTTTTACATTGAATTATCCAAGTTATATCCCTGCTTTAACTTATGCTAAAAACAGAGAATTAAGAAAGCTCCTTTTTATTGCATATAATACAAAGTGCGCTAAAGGAGATGAATTGGATAATCAGCAAATAATCAAAGACATACTTAAATTACGAGAAAAGCGAGCTCAACTCTTAGGTTATAAAAATCACGCGGAATTCATTCTTGAAGAGCGTATGGCAAAAAGCCCAAAAGAAGTTACAAAATTTTTAGAATCCCTTTTAATTAAAGCTAAACCAAAAGCCCAAAAAGATTTAGATGAATTAACCTCCTTTGCTAAGGAAACTGACGGGATTCAAGAGTTAAAAAAATGGGATTTTGCCTATTATTCTGAATTATTGAAAAAAGAAAAATATGCAATAGATGATGAATTACTTAGACCATATTTTCAATTAGAAAAAGTCATATCCGGAGTATTTAAAACAGCAAATAAATTATTCGGATTAGAATTTGTCAAGAACCCAGAAATCCCAGTGTATCATCCTGATGTGCAAGCTTACGAAGTTAAGGATGAAGCCGGGAAGCATATTGCTGTTTTTTACGCTGATTTTTTCCCAAGATCTGGAAAAAGAAATGGGGCTTGGATGACAAGTTATAAAGGTCAAAACATACAAAATGGAATTAATAATCGACCACATGTTTCGATAGTATGTAACTTCACTAAGCCTACAAAAACAAAACCAAGCCTTCTGACTTTTAATGAAGTCACTACCCTTTTCCATGAGTTTGGACATGCGCTTCATGGAATGCTTGCAAATACCACCTATGAATCTTTATCTGGGACAAGTGTTTACTGGGATTTTGTAGAACTTCCTTCACAGATTTTTGAAAACTGGTGTTATGAAAAAGAATGCTTGGATTTTTTTGCTGACCATTATGAAACGGGTGAAAAGATTCCCTCAGAATTAATAGATAAACTCAAAAAAGCTGCGAACTTTTTACAGGGATACCAGACATTAAGACAAATTAGTTTTGGACTACTGGATATTGAATTTCATAGCCATAAAGCTTCAGAAATTAAAGATATTTCAAGTTTTGAGAAGCAGGTCATGAAAGAGACCGATTTGCTACCCGAAGTTCCTGGCACTTTAATGTCAACCTCATTTTCACATATTTTCCAAGGCGGATATTCAGCTGGTTACTATAGTTATAAATGGGCAGAAGTGTTGGACGCCGATGCTTTTGAGCTTTTTTCAGAGAAAGGAGTCTTTGATAAAGAAACTGCTATTTCCTTTCAAAAAAACATTTTGTCTGCTGGTGGAAGCGAACACCCTACGATATTATACAAAAGGTTTAGAGGAAGAGAACCTAAGCAAGATGCACTTCTTAAAAGAGCGGGCCTTATTGAATCTTAAGAATATCTAATTGATTAAAAAACTTCTATATATTCATACAATCGAGTCCAAACAAGAATAATATGGCAAACAATAATTTTACGGCTCCCTCCTATCTCAAAGCACTTTCTGTTTTGATTTTCATTATCGTTTTGGTGTTTTTCCTAATCGTCGGTAAAAGTCTTTTAGTACCATTATTTATGGGAGGATTTTTTGCAGTTTTATTCACCCCACTCAGTAATTGGCTTGAAAAAAACAAGGTTCCCCGAACTTTATCCTCCATCATTTCTTTGCTTATTAATATTGCACTGGTCGTGGGATTATTGTCCTTTATAATCACAACGGTCTCAAATTTCACACAGGATTTTGATAATGTTTCGGGGAAATTAACTTCATACGCGAAACAAATTGATGATTGGACTTATCAAAATTTTGGTATTGACGAGAATCTAGAAGAAAAGGCCAGTGACGACTATATTAAAACTTTACTACAAGAGCACGGTGCTAATATTACCGGGTTTGCCCTGAGAACAGTTGGTTCTCTTTCAGGGTCAATCCTGATTCCGGTTTTTATGTTTTTCTTTCTTTTATATAGAGATCATTTGACAGAAGTAATGATTCGTATTTACAGAGATAAAGACCCGCAATTGGTCAGAATGCGAATCACAAGTCTTAGAAAATTACTTCAAAACTATATTATAGGTGTTTTAAAGGTAATGGGTATCCTTGCCGTTCTTAACGTGATAGCATTTTCAGCTCTTGGGATTAAGCATGCAATATTCTTCGGATTAATAGCAGCTTTCTTAAATATTATTCCATATGTAGGTCCTTTCATAGGCGCATTAATGCCTATGGTATATTCTTTCCTAACCAAAGACAGTCTATTTTACCCATTAGGAGTTTTGGCTGCTTATCAACTTATTCAACTAATTGAAGGAAATATTCTTACTCCAAAAATTGTTGGTGGAAATGTAAACTTGAATCCTTTTATTACTTTTTTGGGTTTATTAGTAGGAGGATCAATTTGGGGAGTAGCAGGGATGATTTTGATAATTCCTACTTTAGCAATTCTTAGAGAAATATTTGAATTAAGTGACCATACAAGTCCTTTTGCCCTTTTATTGGGAGAAGAAGAAACTTATGATAAAACTGACAAACAAGAACCTGATAGCGATTAGAAATATTGCTTTTCTATCCTTTCTTTCCATTATTTCTTGCGATTCAATTGAAGATAAAAAAGGCAGATTTCTTTTAAAAGGAAATGAAAAAATGGATGAGAATGATTCGAAATCTGCCATTTCTTTCTACGAAGAAGCCATTAAGCTAGATAGCTCATATTTTGATGCTTATTATAATAAAGCAATGGCACATCTTAAGGTCAATCAATTAGATGAAGCTATTCATTCTTTAGATGATGCTATTAAAGTCAAACCCGATGATTTTGAAAGTTATTTTCAAAGAGGCCTAGCCTTTTTGGATAATGGAGAATTTTATAAATCCAGAGAAGACGCCTTGAAACTCAAAAAGCTTAATGATCAATCTTGGAAATCTTATTTTTTATCCGGTCTTGTTGAGGAAAAATTAAAAAATTATCCGGAAGCTTTAAGTTCATTCGAAAAAGCTGTAAGCCTAGATCCAAAAAACTCAGATCTTTTAGTTAACCAGGCAACATTACTTTATTATTTAAAGCAGCCTGAGACTGCATTGCAAATCTTAGAAAAAGCCGAAATAGTCAACCCAACTGAGCCAAACTTACACAATCTAAGGTCCATGATTTATTTTGATGCTAAATTATACCCGGAAGCTTTAGAAGCAGTGGAAAAAGCAATAGCATTAGATAAGGGACAGGCTTATTTCTATAACAACAAGGGTCTTTACTTAATGTATTTGGGAAAAATGGAGGATGGCTTAGAACTAATTAATCAAAGCTTAAAAATGGATTCAAAGAACCCTTATGCACTCAGAAATAAAGGGATTTATTATGTTTTCAAAGGAGATAAAGTAACTGCATTACAGTTTTTAAATGATTTAAGTGAAAATTATCCAGATATGGATTTAGTCCAAGAATATCTTCAAAAAGCTCAGGCGCTATAACTTTCACCTAAAACCATTTCATTTATTTTCTTAAGTAACTCAGTAGCATCGATCGGCTTAGCGACAAACCCATCAAAACCACATTCATCAATTTTATCCATAATCTCCAATTTGGAGGCAGCCGTTAACGCTATTATTGGAATATCAGAAAACGATTTTATTGCCACAGTTGCATCAAACCCATCCATTACCGGCATTTGAATATCCATTAAAACGCAGTCATATTTCTTTTTTTCAACTGCTTTTACTGCCTCTTGCCCATTGTAAACCCTCTCAAAGGAAAATCCCCACTTCTTTATGATTTTACCAAGGACTAGGGCGTTAACATCATTATCTTCTGCCATTAATAAATTTAATGTACTGGATCCTAAAAAATCTTCTTTTTTAGGAGAATTTAAGGATAATTGCTCTTCAGCAAGGTCAAACTCTAGATCAAAATAAAAACGACTCCCCTTTCCAACTTCTGATTCTAATTGAATAGTTCCTCCCATTAAATTCAAAAGCTTACGGGTGATTGAGAGCCCCAATCCAGTTCCCCCATATTTTGTACTAAAAGATGGTTTGACTTGGTCAAAATCATTAAAAATCATCTCTTGATTTGCCTTGTCAATACCAATCCCGGTGTCTTTTATCTCAAAATAAACTTTAACTTTATTGTCCTTAAAATCTTTCAATAAAACAGTTAAATCAACATCTCCTGCTTTCGTAAATTTAAGTGCGTTAGTTATCAAATTATTTAAGATTTGTGATAACCTTGTTTTATCCCCCTTCAGCCAAATATCCAACCCCTTAGATATCTTAAGCTCTAAGTTGTTTTCACTATCTCTAGCGTGAAAAGACAAACCTTTAATAATCTGGTTAACTAGAATTTGAATATTAAATGGATTTTTCTCAATTTTTAATTTCCCTGCTTCGATCTTTTGAAAATCGAGTAAATCATTGATCATAATGATCAAATTATCAACAGCAAAATTAATTGTATTCAACTCGTTTTTTTGTGCTTCGCTTGGCTGCTCTTGAAGAAGGGAATATGTGGAGCCGGAGATAGCATTTAAAGGCGTCCTTAACTCATGGCTAATCATGGATAGGAAATCTGACTTAATCTGATTTGCTTTTTCAGCAGTTTTTCTTGCCTCGTCCAGCTTAGCCTCAAACTCCTTTTGGTTACTTATATCGGTCAAATACCCATACCAAACCATTTCTCCACTTGTCAATACTTGTGGTCTAGCTGCACCGAGAATCCATCGGTATTTATTTTCATCAGCATCTGCTTTTACCCGAAATTGACATTGCCAAGGCTCTTGTGTTCTGGCAGAAGTCACTGCACTCATTATTACTTTTGGAATATCTGATGAGTGAATTCTAGAAATAGCATCAGAAATATCCTCAAAATCATTAATTTCTTCCGGGTTTATTCCTAAAACGTTTTCGATTCCTTGAGATAAAAATGAAAATTTAATTTTCCCATCTCCTCCTAATACCATTTGATAAAGACCTCCGGGTACTTGATCCGTCAAATTTTTCAAAAATTCGGTGCTTTCCTCAAGATTTTTCTGAAGGTTCACCTTTTCTGATATATTTCTAAATGTCAGACTAATTAACCCTTGATCTTCTATTGAAATAAATTTAGAAGCTATTTCCAATGTCAGTTGGTTTCCTTGAGCATTTAACAACAAAGATGAAAACCGTTGAATATTGGCATCTTTCTCTCCATAATAAATCCAGTCTTTCCAAATATCGGAATCATCAAAAAGAACTCCCAACTCACTTAAATGCTTAAATTCCTTTTCCTTATCTAAACCGAATAAGTTTAAAACTTCCGAATTCGCCAAAAATATTTTACCATCAGCGTAAACGATCATACATGGCTCTGCCGATTCAATTAAAAGTTTTTCAAGTATTTTGCTTCTTGACTTTTCTAAAATTTCATGACCAATGATAAAAAAACGATCATTTACAAACTGGACTGAACATTCAATCTCTTTAGGGATCCCATCTTTTGAAATTATACTTGTCTCAAAAAAAACATTTTGACTTTTCCCAATATTATTTTCCCATATTGACTTTATATTCTCTAAATCTGCCTCAGGGATCAAGTTACAGATACTTTTATTTAATAAATCACCAGCCTCATACCCCAAAATACTTGTCACAGCATCATTAATAAATGTTAGCTTATCACGTCTGCCAATCACAAAAATATCTTTAGAAGAACTTAAAAATTGCTGAGATTCCTTTGTAGTAGGAAAATGAGCATTTATTATTTCCTTACCCTTGTGAAAAAGGAAATAGTTGGATCCATTCTCATCAGGTGATTCTATTTTAAAGCTGTAATCTTTTCCATCATGGGAAAGAATCAAATCCTCTTTGTATAAATAAGCACTTGTATCAAAGCCCAAACCCGCCAACGTTTTTTCATTCAAGGAATCACCAATCTGAGACTGAAATGCCTGATTAGAGAAGAAAATACTATTTGGGAAAGTACCATCTGCAAGGAATACCATTTCCGAAGACTCAGATATGATTTTTTTGAAGGTGCTGTTAATACCTTTTTCTTGCATTGTAAAATTAATTGAATGTATGATATCTTATTACGTTTTAAGGCGAGGTAAAAACCTAAACAGCAAACATACATTGAATTGTATTTCATAACAAATATTTTGAATTATAAATACAGATTATTGTATAAAAAAATCAATTATTAGTAAACTTTAAATCAGTATTGAGTATGAATGGGCTAATTTCTCTTCAAATAAAATATTCAATGTTTTCCAAAATTAGTGACTAATTCAAAAAAAAAGCCAGAACTGAGTAATGTTCCGGCTTTGAAATATAGTGTTTTAGACTTATGCTTTGGCTTTTATCAAGTTGAGCGCAGATCCTGCTTTAAACCACTCGATCTGTCCCTGATTATACGTATGATTAACAGTAATAGTATCAGAAGAACCATCGGCATGATTCAATACCACTTGCAGAGGCTTCCCTGGAGCAAATTCTGTCAGCCCAATGATATCTATGGAATCATCTTCTTGTACCAAATCGTAATCAGAAGGATTATCAAAAGTTAAAGCTAGCATACCTTGCTTTTTCAAATTTGTTTCGTGAATTCTAGCAAAAGATTTCACAAGTATAGCTCGAACCCCAAGAAATCTTGGCTCCATAGCAGCATGCTCTCTTGAAGATCCTTCTCCATAATTCTCATCTCCAACCACTATAGATCCTATTCCATTTGCCTTATAATCTCTTTGGGTAGCCGGAACTTCTCCGTAAGCACCATTTAATTGATTTTTTACTGAGTTAGTTTTATCATTAAATGCATTTATTGCACCAATAAGCATATTGTTAGAAATATTATCTAAATGGCCTCTATATCTAAGCCATGGACCTGCCATAGATATGTGGTCTGTAGTACATTTCCCTTTTGCTTTGATAAGAAGCTTCAATCCTTTCAAATCAGTTCCTTCCCAAGGAGTGAAAGACTCTAAAAGTTGAAGTCTATCTGAAGTAGGAGAAACTACAACACTTACTTTAGATCCGTCCTCAGCAGGAGCTTGATAACCCGCATCTTCTACCGCAAATCCTTTTGTTGGTAACTCAAGTCCTCTTGGCTCATCCAACATCACTTCTTTACCTTCCTCATTTATTAAACTATCAGCAAGTGGGTTAAATGTCAAATCACCTGCAATCGCTAATGCAGTTACAATTTCAGGGGAAGCAACAAAAGCATGTGTATTTGGATTTCCGTCAGCTCGCTTAGCAAAGTTCCTGTTAAAGGAAGTTATAATTGAGTTTTTTTCTTGCTTTTCAGCTCCATGACGAGCCCATTGTCCAATACATGGCCCACAAGCATTCGCCAATACAACGCCGCCCATTTTACCGAATGTATCTAAGAAACCATCCCGATCAACAGTAAATCTAACCTGTTCAGAACCTGGAGTAATTGTGTATTCTGATTTTGCTTTCAACTTTTTATCAACAGCTTGCTGAGCAAGAGAAGCAGCCCTAGAAATATCTTCGTAGGAAGAGTTTGTACAAGATCCAATCAAACCAACCTCTAACTTTGCTGGCCAACCATTTTCTTTAACAGCAGCTGCAAATTTAGAAATTGGCCAAGCCAAATCAGGTGTAAAAGGACCATTGACATGAGGTTCTAATTCAGAAAGGTTGATTTCGATCACTTGATCAAAATACTTTTCAGGATTAGCATATACTTCATCATCACCTGTCAAATGAGTAGCAATACCATTTGCTAACTCAGCAATATCGGCTCTACCTGTGCCTTGAAGGTAAGCTGCAGATTTTTCATCATATCCGAAAATAGAGGTTGTTGCACCAATTTCAGCACCCATATTACATATGGTTCCTTTTCCTGTTGCTGAAAGAGATCTGGCTCCCTCACCAAAATATTCTACTATAGCGCCCGTTCCACCTTTAACAGTAAGGATACCAGCAACTTTAAGTATCACGTCTTTTGCAGAAGTCCAACCAGACATTTTACCAGTTAATTTGACTCCTATTAATTTCGGAAATTTAAGTTCCCATGGAAGACCAGCCATTACATCACATGCATCAGCTCCTCCAACACCAATGGCAACCATCCCCAAACCACCTGCATTGGGGGTATGAGAATCTGTTCCAATCATCATTCCTCCAGGAAACGCATAATTTTCCAAAACAACTTGGTGGATAATCCCTGCTCCTGGTTTCCAGAATCCAATCCCATATTTATTAGATACGGATGCTAAAAAGTCATAAACTTCTTTGTTTTTGTCTTTAGCTTTTGTCAAATCCTTATCAGCACCGATTTCGGCCTGTATCAAGTGATCACAGTGAACTGTAGAAGGAACAGCTACTTGGCTCTTACCCGCTTGCATAAATTGAAGGAGTGCCATTTGAGCGGTTGCATCTTGCATGGCAACTCTATCAGGCTGAAAATCAACATAAGATGCTCCTCTCTCATAAGCCTTAGAGGTCAATCCCTCACTAAGGTGAGCATATAGAATCTTTTCAGTCAAAGTTAGCGGACGACCCACAGCTTTTCTAGCTGCCTCGATTCTTTCTGGGTATCGATCGTACACTTCTTTGATCATTTGAATATCAAAAGCCATTGTATAGAAATTTATGTTGAATAAAAGGTTCTGTTTTTACGAGAGCAAATATAGAAATATACCCCAATATTCGGTAGCTACATATAATCTCTAATAAGGGGTTTATCCTAATTTTAAACCATTTTAAATACTTATTAAGGTTTAAAGGAAAAAATAGATTGCTATAGTTAAGTAAACCATTCCCGATAAACATAGGATCAAACAGTATTTAAACATACTTTTTGGTTTAACACCAGTAATAGCTAATAGTGGTAATGCCCAAAATGGTTGGAGTAAGTTTGTAATTTGATCTCCATATGAAAAAGCCATGATTATCCGTTCAAACGGTACTTGTAAAGCTTTTCCCGCTTCCATCAAAACTGGTCCCTGAACAGCCCATTGTCCTCCACCTGAGGGAATTAAAGTATTCATAACAGCAGCTGAAAAAAACGAAATTACGGGGATTGTTTCTTGATCAGAAAATAAAACTAATCGATTAGAAAACTCTACCAAAAGGCCTGATTGTGTCATTAATCCTAAAATCCCAGCATAAAAAGGAAACTGAATAAATATATCTACAGAGGTTTTTAGTCCGGAGGTAACCGCTTTTGTAAACTTGGAGAATGATCTATAAACCAATAGTGTTAAGCCAAAAAGCGCAAAATTCACAAAATTCAAGTCAATGGTTGAATTTTCTAGGATAGTTTCTGAAAAAAAATTGACTCCTAAAATTAAAAGTATTGCAAAACCAATAATTCCTCCAAGTTTAATAGAATTGGTTCTGTTTATAGGTTTGAAGGAATCTGGATCTATTTTCTGATTTGGCCATGAAATATATTTTTCACAAAAACCCAAAACTAGAAGAAAAACAACAACCAACCCCCCAGTTATACAAAGGTTGGAAAAGCTGAAAATAGTCAGTTCTACAGGGATAACTCCAACTTTTCCAGCTAAAAAATTAGTGGACTCTGCCGCTAGTAATGGCGCAGATCCTGATACCCCCCCATGCCAAACTGCCATACCAAGATAACCAGCAGAAGCTATTAATGGATAGTTTACACGTTCTCCTTTTTCTTGAAGCGCTTCCGAAACAAATCTCGCTAACAAGGCTCCTATTATTAATCCAAATCCCCAATTCAAAAGCCCTGCAAACATAGTAATAGTACCTGTACTCAGTATAGCTTGCAAATTAGTTGTTGGGATTTGGGAAACCTTCTTTAAAAAATCATGTACAGGTTGAAAAATAGCCAATGCATATCCAAAAACTAAAATCATCATCATTTGAAGCGTAAAACCTAGCAAGCCAAAAAAACCTAATTGCCAATAATTTATTGAGGTATTTAATCTCTCCAGAATGGTATCTCCAGAATCTTTTGATAGGACTATCACCAAAAAAAAAGAAAAAATTGTGATCCAAATGACAAGTTCAAATGGAGTTGGAAAAGAAAGTTTTTTCTTGTTTTTAATCAATTTGATAGATGCTCCTTTTTAAGATTAGATTTTAAACTTAATATTATTCTTTAATTACTAGTTAATACTCAATACCAAAAAATTCCTTAGCGGAAATCCTTTGATGGAATTAATATTAAACCCTTTCTCTATTACCCTTTTAATTTCAAGCCTATTAGTTGGCGGATTTTCTACTTTTATTGCTCTAGAAATTAAGGATTCCACCCGATGGATTGCACTAACAAAGTTATCAGCCTCCATCTGGGGATTTTTTATGGCTTAGAACTATCCAGGATTTCAAAGGAATTAATGCTTTTTTTATCAATTTTGAATACATAGGCATTTTATTGACACCTGTTTTTTAGCTTATTTTTACTTTTAGATATACTGGCATTGAACCCAATAACTCAAAATTATTTTTTTCTTCAATCTTTCTCATCCCACTTATTTCCTACCTCATTCTTTTAACGAATGACCTTCACCATTTCCATTATGCTGAAACAAGTATTCTTAATTCTGGGTCATTTCCATTTATAAAAATTAAAATCGGCCCCTGGTATTTAGTAAATGTCATTTACTCATATGCTTTGTTTTCAACCGGGCTCCTGATACTTTGGAAAAGATTTCGGTTTGCAAATCCTCATTATAAGATGCAGACTAAATTGATTTTACTTGCTGGGACACTACCAATTCTTTTAAACTTCCTATATCAAACAGGAACCATTCGAGTCTTTACCGAAATAGATTTAACCCCATTTGCATTTTTATTTACCTATTTGATTCTTGCCTATGCAATCATCAAGTTCAACTTATTCAATATCAAGCCATTACAAGAGGAGTCCTTGTAATTGATAACAAAATGAATATTATCGACTTTAATGTTGCAATTCAAAATTTCTTTGAGGATCCAGATTCTATCAAAACAGCAAATAACTTAGATAATATTTTGATGGATTTCCCTGCGATATTGAATTTAATAAAATCAAAAAATCATGATACAATCGAGGTAAAGGATGGATCAAATGATATTAAAAAAATAATCAGAATTGAATCCATACCACTTTTTGAGAGAAACTCTGTTTTTATTGGAACAGTCTTGCTATTTGAAGACATCACCAAACAAGTACTAACGAATGAAACTCTCCAAAATCAGGCACTTGAGCTGAAACAATTAAACGACTTGAAAGACAAGTATTTTAGTATAATTTCCCATGACTTGAAAGGTCCTATTTTAGGTGTCAAAGAGCTCATCCACTTAACTCAAAGCGGGTTGATTTCACAGGAAGAGTTTATGGAAATGATGCCGGAAATTTCGAAGAACATGAAAAATGTAGCCATCTTTTTAGAAAATTTATTGGCTTGGACCAGTTCACAGATTAAAGGAGAATTCATTCAGTTAACAAGCTTTGATATTGTTCCTTTAATGATCCATTAAAAAATCTTTTAGATAGAATTGCCAAAGGAAAAGAAATAGAAATCAAAGTGGATAATTCGAAGGAATTATGGGTTTATGCAGATAAAAACATGATCAAATTAGTTCTAAGAAATCTGCTGAATAATGGCAAAGAGTGAAATCAACTTTTATGCAAAGGAGGAAAAAGAGTATATCGATATCTTTGTAGAAGATAATGGAGTTGGAATATCAGAGGAAAATCTTCAAAAATTAAAAGACGGAATCTCTTTCACAACAAAAGGATAACTTAACGAGACTGGAACAGGACTGGGCCTTATTTTAGTCAGTGAATAGGAAGAGAAAAATAAGGGGTTTTTAGAAGTAAATTCTGTACTTAATCAGGTAACAACATTCTGTGTTCGGCTCCCAAAAGCTTTTTAATTTAATTCAATTAAAAATTTTAAGGTATCCACTTCGTCTGCGTATTCCCAAGGTTCAGGGTTTTGAGCATATCCAAACGGGATAGCTCCTGGCCAAAAATTTGGGTTTGAAACAATACATTGGATTTTGCTTTTATTGGATTCAAGATTGTTTTTAAGGTCTTCTTTTGAATCATAAATTTCGTAATACAACACAGAAATTGGAGATACTAGATCCTGAGATTCCTTCAACAGCAAGAATCCATTATCTAAATGCTTCTCATTATTGACCAGGTAGATAGATTTATTATAATCGTAGTTATTACGATATTTGTGATGATTGCCCACAGCGGAATAAATTTCCAATGCACCTAACAAATCTTGCAATTGGTCCGCGGATTTAACATAAACTTTAGAAACATTTCTGCAACCCAATCCGAAATATCTAAAAATATCTAAACCTAAAGATACGAGATCTTCAATATCTTCATCCCCTGAAAGAATGGCTACAGAGGTTCTATTTTGTCTTATAATGCTTGGATATTTTCCAAAATAATAATTAAAGTATCTAGAAGAATTGTCACTTCCCGTTGCGATATAGGCATCTTTTCCCTTGAGCATTTCTTCTACTTGGATCAAAGGCTCAAATAGGGGTTCGATTTCAACTAATTTATCAAATATCCAATTCATCAATATAGAATCAGAAGAACTCAATTTGACATTCGCTTTATTTCCACTAATCAATACTGTTAAAAAGTCATGAAATCCCACAAGAGGAATATTCCCTGCCATAAGAATTCCAACAGACTTTATAATTGATCTTTTAGGAATTTCATAAGAACTCAACCACTTGTTCAATTTATTTTCTTGAAGCATATAGGCTACCCCTGCGAATGCGGATGTAATTGATTCTTCGGTAAACCAGTTATTTTCATTTTGAGCACGCCAAAAAAGTTCTTCCTTCGTTTCATTATCCATTTCTCGGATACTTTCACCTAATTTGACAAATGCAGCTATTCTTTGGGATAAATCCATATTTTAATTTTAAAGGTGCAAAATTACCGATTTTAGTAGGAAGGATCAGAAAAGAATTCATTTAAATTCTTAGCCTTATCAATTTTTTATTGCCTCTTCCCTTTAGGCTTATTACTTTTGAATTTAAATTACTGAGTTATGGCAATTATGATTACCGACGAATGCATCAATTGTGGTGCATGTGAGCCTGAATGTCCAAACACTGCTATTTATGAAGGTGGAGTAGAATGGACTTGGGGAGGAGGGACTACTTTGAAAGAGGTTACTCTTGAAGATGGTACAGTAGTAGACGCAAATGAAAAGCAGGAACCTGTATCAGATGAATTTTATTACATAGTCACTGCTAAATGCACTGAATGTAATGGCTTCCATGAAGAACCTCAATGTGCTGCTGTATGTCCAGTTGATTGTTGCGTAGATGATCCAGATCATCCAGAAACAGAAGAAGAATTATTAGCCAAAAAGGCATTCATGCACGGAGAATAAAAAATACAACACTAGAGAATTATTAATTTTTGCTCTGATTTCTAACTCATTAAGCAGCTTATTTAGATTTTTTTCCAAAAAATTGCAAATTTGCTTTGAATTCTAGCATTGAATTACCTTATCTTAGGTTGTATTTTATCCTTATCATTTAATTAATAACTAGAGAACAGTGGAAGATCAAAGAGGTTACGACAGGGAAGAAATCTTTTCGAAAAAAGTGAAGGCTGGAAAGAGAACCTACTTTTTCGATATCAAATCAACCCGAGCTAACGATTATTATCTAACAATTACAGAAAGTAAAAGAAGAGTTAATGGTGATTCTTTTACCTACGAGAAACATAAGATTTTCCTTTATAAGGAAGATTTTTTCAAATTTGTTGAAGCTTTAAATGAATCAGTAGATCACGTGAAAAATGAGCTATTACCAGATGTTGATTTTGATCAATATGAGCAAGAAGAAGAGTCTTCAAATGAATTAAAATGGGAATAACATCTGATCTTGAAATTTTTTTCAAAATCAGAAATAGTATATTAGAGGAGGCAGAAATGCCTCCTTTTATTTTATGAACATGCAGCGCTTTTTTATTTATATAGTCCTTTTCATTATATGCTTCCTTTTGTTTGGATGGTATTTTTCAAATATCACCTTATACCTTATTATTTCTTTAATTATTGCTGCACTTCTGCGGCCTATGACAAATCATTTAAATGATTTTCACTTGCTTGGACAGCATATCCCCCGCTGGCTGGCTATTATTATTTCTTATTCTTCTATCGTAATCATTTTAGTCCTTCTAAGCTTTTTATTCTTCCCATTGATAAATAACCAAATTATCATTTTGAGCGGGTTAGATTTAGAAACAATTTACCAAGAGATAAATGCTCCGATCTCAAAAATAGAAAGCTTCCTATTCCGCTATCAATTACTCGATAATCAACCAGGGTATTTATTTGACGAATTAAAATCCCAATTGATCCAAGCTATAACAAGTATAGATTTAGGAGCTTTTATTTCTAATGTTCTTAATACGACTAGTAGCCTGTTTATTGGTCTCTTAGCTATTTTGTTTATATCCTTTTTTTTACTCCTCGAAAATGGACTCTTACGTAGAAATCTCCTCCATTTAATACCTAACCCTTATTTTGAATTGTCTGTAGCTACTTTTACAAAAGTTGAGAAATTACTTTCAAATTACCTTTCCGGACTTCTCCTTCAAATGTTAGCAATCTTTTCATTAGCAAGTTTTGGTTTAACAATTGTCGGTGTGGACTACGCTTTGACTATTGCGCTATTTGCAGCTGTTGCTAATCTTATCCCATATGCTGGACCAATTTTGGGAGCAACTTTTGGGATAATTGTAGGCATATCCACTGGAAACTTTACCGAAGATCAAGGTTTAAACTATTTATTATTGAAGATTTTGTCTGTTTTTGGTGCAGTTCAGGTTGTTGATAATATTTTCTTACAGCCAATGATATTTTCTAAATCTGTAAAAGCGCATCCCCTTGAAATTTTTGTTGTTATCTTTGCCGGGGCAAAAATCGCCGGAGTCGTAGGAATGATCTTTGCAATACCGGTTTATACTATTTTTAGAGTCTCCATTATGGAATTCTACCAAGGGTATAAATCCTATAGAATCTTTAAAATAAAATAACGAATTAATGGCCTTACAGTGTGGCATCGTAGGACTTCCAAACGTTGGAAAATCCACTTTATTTAATGCTCTTTCCAGCGCAAAAGCAGAAGCAGCGAATTTTCCTTTCTGTACAATCGAACCAAATGTTGGAGTAGTTACTGTCCCTGATAACAGACTTCAAATTCTGGAAAAACTTGTAAATCCCCACCGGGTACTCCCAACTGTCATTGAGTTTGTGGATATCGCTGGTTTGGTCAAAGGAGCTAGCAAAGGAGAGGGGTTAGGAAATAAGTTTCTTGCAAATATTCGGGAAGTTGACGCAGTTATTCACGTAATCAGGTGTTTCGAAGATGAAAACATTGTTCATGTAGCAGGAAGTGTCGATCCAATTTTTGACAAAGAAGTGATTGATACCGAATTGCAATTAAAGGATTTAGAATCCATCGAAAAGAAGGTACAAAAGACTGAAAAAATTGCTAAATCAGGAGATGCAAAAGCAAAAAAGGAATTAGAAACCTTAATTCTTTTCAAGGATGCCCTAACCTCCGGCAAAAATGCTCGTTCAGTAGAAGTAGAGAAAGAAGACCTCGAAGCTGTTAAGGATCTGCACTTGCTAACAATAAAACCTGTGTTGTACGTTGCTAACGTCGATGAAGGTAGCATTTTGGAAGGAAATAAATATGTTGATCAGCTTAGAGAGAATGTAAAGGAAGAAAATGCTGAGGTTATTGTTTTATGTGCGGCTATTGAATCTCAAATTGCAGAATTTGAAGATTTTGAAGAAAAAGAACTGTTTTTGGGTGAATATGGTTTAAATGAAAGCGGTTTAAATAGACTAATTAATGCTGCATATTCGTTATTAGATCTAATTACATATTTTACCGCAGGTGTTCAGGAAGTTAGAGCTTGGACGATCAAAAAAGGCTGGAAAGCACCACAAGCAGCAGGTGTTATTCATACCGATTTTGAAAGAGGTTTTATAAAAGCCGAAGTAATTAAACTACCGGATTATCAACAATTTAAAACAGAAGCTGGTTGCAGAGAAAATGGAAAAATATCCATTGAAGGCAAAGAGTATGTGGTTAAAGATGGAGATATCATGCATTTTAGATTCAATGTTTAACATTTTCTTGAAAAAAGTTGTAATTTTGCAACTTAAACACCCTAATAGTAAATATTTTAATTTATCTATTGTCTCAATTTATTTTTAAATCACCGTGAGAGTTAGACTTATATTTTCCCTAAAAAACAAAGGCAGTTATTTGCCTTTCCATCACCAGTATATCCTTGCTCAGTTCTTGAAAGGATTAATCGTAAAAGGTGGACGTGAAGAATTTTACAATTACAACTTCTTTAATTTTTCTGGACTAAAAGGCCAGACTAAAGTAAGTAGAAGTGGTTTGCACTATTATTCCAGTCTTGTCACATTAGTTCTATCTTCACAAAGTGAAGACTTCATGGACTATTTATTGGAGCAAGTTTTCGCGACCCCAAAAGTTGAACTTGGTAATCTTATTCTAGTTCCTGAGTACACAGAGATTGAAGTAGAGCCAATCTTAGAAACGTCAAACAAGTTTGTTTGTATTTCACCTTTGGTATTGATAATTCCTGCATTTAATGAAGAAGCAGGCAAAAGATTTATCAGTCCCGATAGTGACGAATTCTCTGATCTCCTTTATGAGTCCACCTTGACCCGTATGGAAAGGTCTGGATGGTATACTCCGGAGCAAATGGAATCTTTCTTCAAGTTTCAAGTTGTTCCTGACATGGTTTATGTCAATAAATTAAAAGAACAGCAGAAGAAGTTTGCTCGAATTTATGCTGTTTATGACATGGACGTAAAATATGAGGTACGTGGATATACATTGCCATTTACTTTATATGCAGCTCCGGAAGTTCAAGATTTTGTTTTCAAGTGTGGTCTTGGAGCATTTACTCATAAAGGTTTCGGTATGCTAGACCTAGCAACGCATCCTCCGGGCGCCAGAACAAAAACATATAAATTCAAGAGAGAAGGCTTCGTTCCCTATAAGCCAAATGAGCGCGTTAGACAAAACGTAGCTCCTGCAGATGCAGAGGAAGATAAAAGTTCGGAATCTGAAACTAAAGAAGATTAAAATTAACCCCTCTTAAAAATTTAAGAGGGGTTAATTTTTATAGCCTTCTTCGATTGGGTTGCAATAAGACGTAACCTACAAGTTGATCATACCTAGAACCTAAAGCTCTCAGGTATACAAATACTTCATATTCATTTTCTGTTTCAAAGTGTGAACCTTCAAATAAATTCGTTTCGATGGTTCCATTCTTCATAATGCCTATTTGGTAATCATACCAACCTTGTTTTAGGAGCATAGAAGTTCTATAGATTTTATCCTTTTCATCCCAGGCCATTCTAGCTTCGGGTGATTTTCCCCAGTTTGTTAAAGAACCCAATAAATAAATCGGTTCTGAAGATTGGTCTACACCCACATTAAAAGTCATATATACGTATTGACTTTCTAATTCAGGATCCCCACCAGGTCTATCATTATTATCTACAATATATTGTCCATTCAGATCCAAGTATTGTGAGTATACTTCATTTGTTCTAGGCTGATTTAGGAGAGATTCACCGAAAACTACATCTTCTTCAACTCTCATTGAAGCAATATTTTGACCACTTGCTCTCATAAACCTCAGATCAATAAATCTAAATTCATTGCTCGCATCAAAGCTATTACCTCCATCAAAGTCTTCATATCTAAGAATTTTTGAGCTTTGATTCATAAAGGTTGGCTTTGTCAAAAATTTCGCATTATCCCATCTCTGATTCTGCCTGACTACTACTTTTATTTGAGTCTCAGGATTAATTACTTCTACTTTTGAATAATTAACTACTGTATTCACTTGCTGCACTCCTCTCCTATTGGCAGTTTGTGTAGGTGGAACCACTGCTGCCCCTACAGTCAATAAGTCCTCATAAATCATAAATCGTTTTGTCAAAATCACATCGCTGGCATCCCTCCTTCTATAAACTTTGACTACATAATTACCAGACTTGGTCACTTGAGGAATTTCAAACCTATAATGTATATAGGGTATTCGTGTATTTATTGAATAATCATAGTCTTGGATATTAAACTCATTAAAAGGGACTAAAAAGTCATTGTTCTTTAATGCAGATTGTTTCCAGTCAGAATCACAATGAATTAAAGTGGCTGAATACATTTCAGGATCATAAGCCAAGTCATCAAAAAGTAAAACGAGTTTTTTACCTCCCAGCACAGAGACTACAGGCGCATCAAGTTGACTTCCTGTTAAAGGTCCCATAGGAAATAACCTGACCGATTGAATGTGATCTTTATAAACTTTATCTTCAATTTGTGCGGAAACTTCCTGACAATAGTAAAATAGAAAAGAAAAAAGTACGAACGGAATTTGTTTCATGTTTCCCAAATTAGTCAATTTGAAGTCTATTATAGCTTCATTTAGGCAATTACGTCTTGAATTGCAGAGATTTTATCCACAAGATTTTCCCAATTTTCATTTAGACTATCCAACTTAGAATGTAAAGTTTGATGCTTTTCCTGTACTTTTTTTAATTCCTCTTCATTAGTATAAAGTGAAGGATTTGCCATCTCAAGTTCAGTATCAGCTTTTTGTTTCTCCAGTTTTTCAATTTCAGATTCCACCTGTTTTAAATCTTCTTCTAGTTTTCGAAGATCTTTTTTTGCCTGAGTTAATTCAACTTGATTCTTCCGAGGAGTAGGCTTCTCTTTTTTTGTAGGTTTAGATGTTTCGGTATCCTTTTCTTCAGTTTGCTGAGACTTCCAAACTTCATATTCTGCATAGGTTCCCGGGTATTCTTTTATCTCATGATTTTCTATGTACCAAATCTTATTCGCTACACCTTTAATAAAATGTCTATCGTGAGAAACAGTTACAAAAGTACCCTCGTATTGCTGCAAAGCCTGAATTAATATGTTTACAGATTGGAAATCCAAATGGTTAGTCGGTTCATCCAAGAGTAAAAAATTTGATTCAGATATTAATGTTTTAGCCAATGCAACGCGAGATTTCTCACCTCCGGAAAGCACTTTTATCTTCTTAAAAACATCATCATTGGTAAAAAGAAAACAGCCAAGTACGTTTCTAAGTTCTGTTTCGGTTTTAGCACTTCCAGATTGAGCCATTTCCTGAAGAATTTCATTTTCTAACGTCAATGCCTCTAATTGGTGCTGTGCAAAGAACGATTTGATTACATTATATCCTTCTTCTCTTTTACCATCAATTTTTTCAGAGCCATCTATTACCCGCAATAATGTTGACTTTCCTTTACCATTTGCCCCAATCAAAGCAATTTTATCTCCTCGCTCAATTCTTGCAGATGCATTTTTCAAAATAATATTCTCTCCATAAGCTTTGGAAACATGATCTAAAACAACGACATCTCTTCCTGATTGCTTAGAAAATTTAAACTTAAAATTTACTGAAACTTGATCATCAATAACTTCATGAACTTTCTCCATCCTGTCAAGGGCTTTTATCCTTGATTGAACTTGATTGGATTTTGTTGCCTTGGCACGGAATCGTTCAATAAATTTTTCCGTTTGCTTGATCATTTGCTGTTGATTCTCATAAGCATTTTGCTGAATTTCCATCCTCTCCTTTTTTTCCTCTTTATAAAAGGAATAGTTACCGGAATATAGCGTAAGAGTTTGATTCGCTACTTCCACCGTACTACTGATGCAGTTATCTAAAAAAGTCTGATCGTGAGAAACTACAACAACTGCTCCTTCATATGTTTTCAAATAGTTTTCTACCCACTGTATGGAGGGTAAATCAAGGTGGTTGGTGGGCTCATCGAGCATCAATAAAGATGGTTTCTCTAAAAGGAGCTTAGCCAACATGACGCGCATCCTCCAACCTCCAGAGAAAGTTCTCAGTGGTTTTTGAAGATCAGAAGTTTTAAACCCTATTCCTTCTAATACTTCTTCTGCTTTGGCTTTAATTGTATAACCCTCATTTGCTTCAAACATATCTTGCAGTTTTGCAAGCCTGTTCATAATTTCATCTGAGTAATCAGTTTCCATTTGTTTGAGTACCTGATCTATTTCATCCTGTAATTCAAGGGTTTCTTTGAAAGCGGCAAGGGCTACATTTAAAATACTATCATCAGATTGGTAGGAAAGTAAATCCTGGTTTAAAAATCCAATGGAACAATCTTTTGCTTTTTGGACTTCTCCTGATGTAGGCTGATAATCTCCTGAAATAATTTTCAAAAGTGTCGATTTACCAGTACCATTTTGCCCAACCAATCCAATTTTATCTTTTGGCTTGATATGGAGGTTGGCATTTTCGTATAAAGGACGACCGCCTATGAAATATGATAGATTACTTATTGATAACATACCCCAAAAATAAAGATTAACCCGTTCATATACCTTTGAAAAAAGAACATTCTGAAATTGATTAGTTTACCTACAATAAGAAAAGAAAATATTATGAAAACCATTTCAATTGTATCCTTATCTATGCTTTTGGCAGTATGCTGTATTACAGCGAGTTGTCAGCAAAAAGAAAAAGTTAAAATCCAGCCCATTAAAACCGTTAATTCTGCGAATAAAAGAGATATATCAAATGCAGTTGCTGAAGTACAATTAGATAAACTCACCCTGCCTTCAAATTTTAAAATTGATGTCTGGGCTGCAGATATTCCTAATGCAAGAGCAATGGCTATCAGTGAAGAGGGAATTGTTTTTGTTGGAAACAGACAAGAAGATAAAGTCTATGCTGTGATAGATGAAGACGGTGATGGTAAAGCAGATTCAAAATTCATTTTGGCAGAAGGACTGCAAATGCCCAATGGAGTTGCTTATAAAGATGGAGACTTATATGTAGCTGAAGTGAGTAGGATATTAAGATTTAGAGATATCAAAAACAATCTCGGTAATCCTACCTACGAAGTGATTTATGATGAATTCCCGACAGAAACACATCACGGATGGAAATTTATCTCATTTGGACCAGATGGTAAACTTTATGTTCCAGTTGGAGCACCTTGTAATATTTGTGATCCGGAAGAAGAAATATTTGCTAGCATCACTCGATTAGATGTAAATGCTGCGAATCCTAAACCAGAAGTTTATGCCCATGGAGTTAGGAATTCTGTAGGTTTTGACTGGAACCCAGAAACTGGAAACTTGTGGTTTACCGATAATGGTAGAGACATGATGGGAGACGATATTCCGAATTGTGAATTAAATAGAATTACAGAAGCAGGTCAGCATTTTGGTTACCCATATTGGCATGCAGGCGATGTTAAAGATCCTGAGTTTGGAGATGCTGGTGGTGCACAATCAGACTACATTGCCCCCGCAGCATTGATGGGGCCTCATAATGCTCCATTGGGAATGAGATTTTATGAAGACGGAATGTTTCCTGATTCATACAACAATTCTATTTTTATAGCGAAGCATGGTTCTTGGAACAGAAGCAAAAAAGCAGGTTATGTGGTAGCCGTTGAAAAATTAGATGACAGTTCTAATGTGACAGGAGAAGAAATATTTATTGAAGGCTGGTTAGATGATGCATCTCAGGATGTTTGGGGAAGACCTGTAGATGTTCAAGAATTGCCAGATGGCAGTATGCTGATATCAGATGACATGGCAGGTGTTATTTACAGGGTAACTTACTCATCTCCAGAATAAAAAAAGGGAAGCTGGTGCTTCCCTTTTTTCTATTTTAACCAATCAGGTTTTGTTGTGATTACTTCTGCCTGAAGTTGATTTAACAAATTATACAGACCAAAGTAAGTCCTATTTACATATAAGCCATGCCTTGAACCCCTGGCTTGTCTTGATTTTTTAAACATTTTGTCATTGGAGATCCTATCACCCAATTGAAAAATTTGTTCAAAAAAACCGTCATCGGCAAAATCAAATCGATCCACATGGAACGGTTTACCTAATAGAGAAATCATTTCTTTAAAAACACCTTTAAAATAAGCTTGTTCCTCTTCTGTGTCTTTGGAAGAAATAAACTCAAGGCCATAAAAGATCTGATCAAGTTCACTTTGATTTATAAGAAGGTCTTTTTTGATCAAAGCAAAATACCCATTGTAGAAATCTTCTGGAATAACCTTAACGCATCCAAAATCGATGATCCCTAATTGATCACCTTCTTGAATAATAAAATTTCCTGGGTGAGGATCCGCATGGACTTGTTTTAAATTATGGACTTGATGATGATAGAAATCCCACAACGCTTGTCCAATTTGATTTCTAGCATCTTGACTTGGATTTGAATCCAACCATTCTTTCAAATGTTGCCCTTCTATCCAATCCATAGTAATTATCCTATCTGAACTAAATTCATCGTAATAGGTTGGGAACTTTAAATTCGAGATATGTGAGCAAGCTGTTGAAATCTCTCTAGAACGTTGAATTTCAAGAATATAATCAGTTTCCTCCAATAGTTTCTCCTCTACTTCAGCCATATAATGATCTAATTCTCTTTCGTTCATATTTAATAAACGAAGAGCGAAAGGCCTTACTAACTTTAAGTCTGAACTCACTGAATCTGCTACCCCAGGATATTGAATTTTAACAGCTAACGGTTTTCCAGATTGAGTTGCTTTATGAACCTGGCCAATAGAAGCAGCATTCACTGCCGACTTAGTGAAAGTTTCAAAGATTTGGTCAGGTGTTTTACTAAAGTATTTTTGGAATGTCTTTACCACCAAAGGGTAAGAAAGTGGTGGAGCAGAATATTGAGCCATTGTAAACTTATCTTGATAAGCTCTAGGTAAAAGATTTTTATCCATCGACATCATTTGAGCCACTTTCAAAGCTGAACCTTTCAACTGGCTCAAGGAATTATAAATATCAGATGCATTATTTTGATGCAACTCTTCTTTATTCATGCTTGGGTTTACAACCTTCTTGGCATAATGCTTCACATAATTTCCTCCAACCCTAGCTCCAGTTGAAATGAATTTGGCAGCTCTTTGTACTTTAGATACCGGAATTGATTCCTGTTCATTTAATTTTTCAGCCATTACCTATTTGGATTGATACATGAATTTTGCAAAGTCTATAAAAGAATCTAAAGCGCTTTTGCCCATTAGATCAAAAGCTAGATTGACGGATTTTTCTATCGCTGCGTCAGTTTTTTCAAATCTTGGGGAACTGTCATTCAACCAGTATTGAAAAACAAACCAGAGTTGAATCCACATTGCCTCATCATATCTTTCACTTATAAAAGGCCTGTTTGCTATCTCCTCAGTTTCTTTACCTTCTAATATGATATCGCTAGCGAACTCCTTGAACTTTTCTTTAAATGCGATTGCTTCTTTTGGAAGAGAAGTTACTTTTTGAGTATTACTTGAGTATAGACTCAGTAAATAAGATCTGTTTTTCTTTAGTTCCTCGATCCAGGTAAATAGAAAACCTAGAAATTTCTCTCTTGCGCTATATTCTTTAAAAACTTCTTGGGCTTCAATCTGCTTCAAAGTTTCATCAAATATTTCAAGCCAAATGGCGGACTTAATAGAATCAAAAGAAGTATACCAAGTATAAAACTCCTCTTCCTTCATTTTCAAGTCCTTTGAAAACTTAAAGATTGATTTGGGCATCGTTCCATGCTCCAAAACATACGCTTTAAATGCTTCAAGAATTATTTTTTTAAAATCTTTCTTTGTTGTCTTTTTTGCTGAAGTAGTTGTCATAGATTTTACTTGATGTCATAGGCGTAACATATAAACGAGTCAACAGGTTTATAAAAAGGCATAAAAAAAACCGGAGAATTATCTCCGGCCGAATTGTTAGATTCAAAAATAGTTAATTCACTTTCTCTATTACAAGGTTATGATTGGTATAAATACATACATCTGCAGCTATATTTAAACTTTCTCTAACCATCTCCTCGGCAGTCATTTGAGGAGCAAATTGTTTCATAGCCCTGGCTGCAGATTGAGCGTACATACTTCCTGAACCAATTGTGGCAATATCCATATCTGGTTCGATTACATCTCCAGTTCCAGAAATAATTAATATATCTTCCATATCTGCAACAATCATCATGGCTTCCAGTTTGCTTAGCATTCTATCTGTCCTCCACTCTTTTGCCAACTCAACTGCAGCCCGTTTCATATTATTTCCAAAAGCCCCTAATTTCTCTTCGAATTTTTCCAATAGGGTAAATGCATCAGCCGTTGATCCTGCAAAGCCAGTAACAATCTTTCCGCCCTGCAAAACTCTTAATTTTTTTACAGTACTTTTTGCTATTGTATTTCCTAATGTAGCCTGTCCATCGGCACCTATTACTACTTCGCCGTTATGACGAATAGCCACAACAGTTGTTGATTTAATTCTTTCCATAAAAACTTGTTTATTTCTTACGCTATTAATAATAACTCTCTCTTAGAAAAATTACTCCTAGCAATTCATCATTTCTCTTGGTTATACCAATAACCATACAAAAAGCAAAAAGTCCTGAAATCAGGACTTTTTGACAGTTAATATTTATACCAGGATTCTCACAGGATCTTCGAGTAGACTCTTTAAGGTAATCAAAAATGCAGATCCAACAGATCCATCGACTACTCGATGATCACAGGATAAGGTCACTTTCATCACATTTCCAATTTGCATTTGACCATCCTTAACTATTACAGTTTCTTTAATTCCTCCTACAGCAAGTATACAAGCATCCGGTGGATTGATAATCGCTGTAAATTCGTCAATTCCAAACATGCCCAGATTTGAAATAGTAAAGGTATTTCCTTCCCAATCCTTAGGCTGTAATTCTTTATTTTTCGCTTTCCCACCTAAAGCTTTCGCCTGTGTAGAAATTTGAGATAGAGACAAGCTATCTGCAAATCGAATTACAGGAACCAGTAAACCTTCATCCACAGCAACTGCCATTCCAATATGAATGTGGTCATTGTATCTGATTTTATCTCCCAACCAGCTAGAATTAACTTTGGGATGCTGGCGTAAAGCTGCAGCTGCAGCTTTAATTACCATATCATTAAATGAAATCTTCACTGGAGAAACCTCATTCATGCTCTTTCTCGCTTCAATAGCTTTGTCCATGTTTATTTCCATGGTCAAGTAGAAATGAGGAGCACCAAATTTACTTTCGGCAAGTCTTTTTGCAATGACTTTACGCATTTGAGAAACTTTCTCTTCCTTAAAGCTCTCCTGACCTATAGCAGGAGCTCCTGAAGCAACTGTGGCCTGAGGTGCTGCAGCAGCAGGAACAAAGTTTTCTACATCTTTCTTAATTATTCTTCCTCCATCACCTGACCCACTTATCAGTCTAATATCAAATCCCTTTTCCTCAGCTATCTTCTTGGCTAAAGGAGAAGCTTTAACCCTTTCTCCTTCAGAAGTCATAGCAGGAGTTGAACTTGTAGTAGGTTCAGATTTTTCAGATGAAACAGGTTCCGGTTTTGGAGTAGGTGTTGGCTCAGATTTTGGTTCCGCATTTGAATCAGCAGAACTACTTTTATGGGCTTTCAACAAAGTCTCATAATCCGCTCCTTTTGCTCCGATCACAGCGATAACACCATCTACAGGAACACTATCCCCTGACTCTACACCAATATATAATAGCGTCCCGTCATCGTAGCTTTCCAGCTCCATGGTGGCCTTATCAGTTTCCACCTCTGCGATTATTTCTCCTGATTTAACATCATCCCCCACTTTTTTCAACCAAGAGGCAATAGTCCCTTCCTGCATGGTGTCTGACATTTTAGGCATCGTGATAACAGTCGCATCAATATTTGATACGTCAATGTCTTCTTTTGGAGCTTCAGGTTTTGATTCTGCGGGAGTTTCTTCAGCTTTAGCGGCCTCCTTTTTATCTTCAGCAGGCTTCTCAGCTCCATTCAATAAATGTTCGTAGTCCTCTCCTTTCTCACCAATGACAGCAATTACACCGTTAACTGGTACGGAATCTTTCTCTTTTACTCCAATATATAAAAGCACACCTTCATCGTAGGATTCAAGCTCCATGGTTGCTTTGTCGGTTTCTACTTCTGCCAGAATATCTCCCGGTTTTACAGTATCCCCAACTTTTTTCAACCATGCAGCGATCACACCTTCTTCCATGGTGTCGCTCATTTTAGGCATTCTGATAATTTCGGCCATGAGTTATTGCGCTCTATTCGTTTTTAATAGTGTCCAAAAATAGTTTTTATAATATCTTTAATCAAATATAAAACTAGTATTTTACCCATGCATTTCAGCCATCTTATTCCAAAACCCTGATATGCCCTTAATTCAGAACAATAATTATCAAAGACCAACTTGGCTTTTCAACCGCCATTTAGAAACCATTTACCCTGCCATATTTAGAAATGTTGAGTTGGAAAAGCCTATTCGTGAAAGAATTACAACGATTGATGGGGATTTTCTTGATTTAGATTGGTATAAACATGGGAGCTCAAAACTAATAATTCTGAACCATGGTTTAGAAGGAAATAGTTCCCGGGCCTACATTCTGGGAATGACTAAAATTTTCCTAAAAAATAATTATGATGTTCTTACTTGGAACTATAGAGGCTGTGGAGAGGAATTAAATCATAAACCCATTTTTTATCATTCAGGAGCCACCTATGATTTAAAGACTGTAATTAACCATTCTGAAACTAATTATGACGAAGTTAATTTGATAGGTTTTTCATTAGGGGGAAATTTAATTTTAAAATATCTAGGAGAAAATCAGAATTTATCAAAAAAAATAAAAAAAGGCGTTGCTATTTCTGTCCCACTTCATCTCAGTAGTTCCAGTAAAAAAATCTCTTCTTTGGAGAATACGATGTATTCCAAACGTTTTCTAAAAACATTAAAAGAAAAGGTTGTCCTAAAATCTAGAGCTCATCCCAAAGAAATTCCAGTTCAAATGTTGAAAAACATAAAAACTTTAACAGATTTTGATGATTATTTAACAGGCCCACTTCATGGGTTTTCAGATGCTGAAGAATACTACGAAATCAACTCTTCATTATATTTCCTAGAAAAAATAAAAGTGCCAACATTGGTCTTAAATGCAATAAATGACCCTTTTTTAAGTGAACTTTGCTATCCATATGATCTTGCGGAAAAACTAGAAAAAGTGTATTTTGAGTTCCCTAAAAAAGGAGGTCATGTAGGATTTACCTCAACCGAATCTAAAAAACCTTACTATTCTGAACTTCGGGCAGTTGAATTTATAAGTAAGGATATCTAACTTCCAATTCTAGGTTTAATAAATCAAATCAATTATGTGCGGACGCTATTCACTGAGTAAAAGTAAAATCGAACTAGAAGAAAGGTTCCAAGCGGAAATGCTAAGTGATTTTAAGCCTAGATATAATATTGCTCCTACTCAGTTAGTCCCCGTCATTACTTCAGCAAGTCCAAAAGGATTTTCATTTTTTTATTGGGGTATCACCCCAGATTTTGGAAAAAACAAACCGGTCGCCCTGAAACTAATCAATGCAAAATCTGAAACGATAGATCAGAAAATCTCTTTTAAAAGCTCTTTCCAAAGAAGACGATGCATCATTCCCGCAGATGGATTTTATGAGTGGAAAAAACTGGGCAAAAAGACAAAAATCCCTTATCGATTTACACTCCGAGATAATGAATTATTCTCGATGGCCGGAATCTGGGAAGAATACGAATCTGTATCCGGAGAAACACAACATACCTTTTTGATCTTGACGACCACTCCTAATGAGGTTGTATCTGAGATTCACGATAGAATGCCAGTTATTTTCACAAAAGAGGCTGAAAAAATATGGTTGGATAATTACACATCTGATGAGGATTTAAAAAAGATCCTTAAGCCTTTATCATCTGACTCCATGGTTAGTTTTTCAGTTTCACCTTTGGTTAACTCTGTGCAAAATGATACACCAGCTGTAATGCGCAAAACTTCTCCAATGGATCAACATGGAAATTATACTTTGTTTGGGTAGTAAAAAACATTTTCTTGTATGAAAGGGTCTTTTGCTTGAGTGTAATCATATTCTCATATTTGAATATCTTTTTAATAAACCCAATTCGTGATGAAGAAATCTAAAATTCTAGGTGTAGGCCATTCTGTCCCTGATCGAGTAGTTACCAACACGGAACTTTCTCAAATAATGGATACAAATGATGAGTGGATTGTAGAACGTACGGGAATAGAAGAAAGAAGATGGTTTACACCTGGAATCGATACTGTGACTAGTTTATCAAAGAAAGCTTCTCTAATTGCATTAGAAAGGGCTGGGATTCAAGCTTCAGATTTAGATTTCATTGTTTTTGCAACTATTACGCCCGACTATTATGTCCCTGGAAATGGAGTCCTGTTACAGCGGGAATTGGGAATACCGGGAATTGGAGCTCTTGACATAAGAAATGCTTGCTCAGGATTTATTTATGCACTTTCTGTAGCTGATCAGTTTATAAAAACCGGAATGTATAAACGAATCTTAGTAGTAGGAGCGGAAATTCAATCTTCTGGATTAGATAAAAGCAATGAAGGACGATCAAGTGCAGTTATTTTTGCAGATGGAGCCGGGGCTTTGGTACTTGGGGCTACTGATCAGGAAAATTCAGGAATTTTATCTACTCACTTACATGCAGACGGGAATTTTGCAGAAGAACTATATTGTAAGGATCCGGGAAGTTCAAGAGAAGACAGATTTTCCCAAGAATTATTTGATTCAGGTAGTTTCTTTTTGAAAATGAATGGAAACGTAGTGTTCAAACATGCCATTGTAAGGTTTATAGAAGTAATAAATGAAGCTTTAGAATTCAATAAATTAAAAAAAGAGGATATAGACCTTTTGATTCCGCACCAAGCAAACCTCCGCATCAGTCAATATATCCAGCAAAAATTGAATTTTTCGGATGATAAAGTTTTCAACAATATTATGCATTTGGGGAACACCACAGGAGCTACTATCCCTATAGCACTCAGTGAAGCCTGGGAACAAAGTCGAATAAAAGAAGGTGATTTAATTTGCCTAGCAGCATTTGGCTCAGGGTTTACTTGGGCATCTTCTCTATTAAGATGGTAATATGAGTTCAGATCGACACCATGTAGACCTAAAACTGTGGAGAGACAATTCTTTTTTTAAAAGACAGCATAGGTTAAAACTCCAATTCTGGGAAATATTGTCTAGAGTCGCTGAAAATATTTCAGATAAGTCTCTCCAAAAAATCCGTTCTAAACACAAATCCAAAAAGCTTTCAAGAGGTAATGATCTACTTGGAATGCCATATCATGTTTTAGACATAATTAGAGATTTTAACCCAAAATCAGGTTTGAATATTCGAGTCTTGAATTGGTTTGGAAATGGACTATACTTACAGATTTTGACAGGAAATGAAAATTCAGAAAAGGTTTATAATTTTCTTTATGAAAACAGTTTCTTTTATGGAATGACAGATAGTCCGTGGGATTATCCGGGGTTAATTCTTGAAAATCAAAAAACAAATTCTCCCGATATAAATCAATTTTCGAAAGAAGAATTACAAGTTTGGCTTAAGGAAATAAAAATAGAAGGTGATGAATCTGAGATAATTAAAACAATCTCTCAGAATATCAGTGCACTCATAGAACAATTTTCCAAAATTTTCGGAGAGGAGAAATAATATTTTTTTTAAAACTGCAACAGGGTAATCACGTAAAATAAAATCAATTGCTTAATAAGAGTTCAAAATTTATTACTTTATGTCAAAATCGTTTATAACCTATTCACCTGAAAGAATAGTATCTCTATGAAATATATCCTGTTGTTAGGGGTGATTTTGTACTCATCGTCGCTTTTTGCCCAGAAACCCGCTGTTGTTAAAATATACAGTCAAGATTCTTCAATTATGGCCACTGGTGTTTTGGAAGGTCCTGTAAAAGAAGGACTTTGGAAATATTATAATCCAAAAACTAATCAATTACTTTCTGAAGGAACGTTCAAAAATGGCGTAAAAGAAGGTCAATGGACCTCTTTCAACTCACGAGGTCAAAAAAAAGTTGTTGCTGAATATAAGGATGGAAAACTTTTTGGACCTACTCAAATCTATGATCCGGATGGAGCTTTGATAAATGAAATGATTTTCCAGGATAGTTTACTGGTCGGGCAGTATATTGAATATTATGGGAAAACAGGTAATCCAGGATATATTCGACCGAAGCAAGTCAAACGAGAAGGTACTTATGAAAATGGGATGAAAACTGGTGTTTGGGTAACCTATCATGAATTCGGAGAGCCCGCAATAGTAGAAAATTTCAAGGAAAACAAAAGAGAAGGACCCTATCTAGAATACGATCCAGAAGGAATTTTATTAATTGAGACAACCTATAAAAACGGACAATTAGACGGTGACTTCAAGAGATATTTTTATCCTAATAGGGCCATAGAAGAAGGTAAATACTCCAATGGAAATAAAATCGGCGTCTGGAAGAGGTATTTCCCTGAAAATCAAAGGATTGAAGCAGAAGAAATTTATGATGAATATGGCAAAAAGACCGGGACTTGGAATTATTACTATGAAAATGGGCGAATAGCGAGAATTGAAAAGTACAAAAATAATATAGCTGAAGGCACTTGGGAAGAGTATTTTCCGAATAAGGACCTTTCAAAAAGGCAAACTTACGTATTGGGAGTTCCTGAAGGAGAATATGTGGAATATCATAACACCGGTGAGCTTTCTGTTTCAGGAATGTATAAATCTGGAATGAAAACTGGTCTTTGGAAAAGTTTTTTTCCAGATGGAGAAATCTATTCTATTGGAGAATATAGAAATGATTTAAAAACAGGAAATTGGAAATATTTTAACAAAATTGGAATCCTCATTGCTGAAGGTGAATTCAATTTAGGGTTAGAAGTGGGTCAATGGTTTTACTATTATGACGGAGGTCAATTAAAGTCCGTAGGTACTTATAAATTAGGAATGGAAGATGGAGTATGGGGTCTTTTTTACGATAATAGAAATCTTACACAAGAGGAATTCTGGGATTCGGGAAAATTAATGAACGTAGGCCCATATAATTCTTTTGATGGAGAAGAAAAATATGATAAGGGGACTTTGAAAGATGGAAATGGTACAAGAATCACCTATTATGTAACCGGAAAAAAAGAATCAGAAGGGAATTATAAATCAGGAAAAGCTGAAGGATTATGGATTTTTTACCATGAAAATGGTAGGAAAGCCTCTGAAGGCAACATGAAAGAAGGTAAAAAGGATGGTTTATGGAGATATTACAATCCTTCTGGAAGACTTGAGGATCTTATAAAATATAAAGATGATGAAATTGTAGAAGAGGATTCTGAGGTAATTAGATTTTAGACAAACTCCTTTTTGATCAATGAAAATCAAAAAAATATATTCCTGATCGAATTTCTGTTAATCCTAGAATCGAAATATATTAGAATATTTCAAATTAATTAAAATGATTTTCAAATGTAATATTTTAATTTTTAGATATTTATCTTAAATTAGATAACTATTTAATCTTGTCCGATAGACTGATTTTTTAAACTGTATTAGATTATTTTAAGGGTGATTGAGCTACGGACCTATTTGTCAAAATTTTTTAGCCCGGTTATTCCGGGCTTTTATATGATCTAGCATAATCGTCCTCTAACTAGACTATATCATCTTCATTAGATGGGTTAACTGGGTCTGAATGCATTCAGATTTCATCAACAAAACCCTGTAATTTAGTCCCAAACAGTCTATGGCGCTCCCCTTTTTAAAGAGAAACTCTTTCTCCAAAATTCATTGGGATTGCCTGGCCTTGAACACCAGAAGGATTTCAATAAGTCAGGAACTAGTTCAATTTCATTTTTTTTTAACTTATCTAGCTAAAAATAATGAAGTATTAAAAGGGGGACACAATCCTTGAACAGCTTTTTCCTTAAATCTTTTTACCGAAATACCCTTATTTATTCAATAAATCACGAATTACACAATGTTTCAAATTAAGTTTATGTATTTTTTTAAAAAAGTACTTTTTTCAAACTTAAAAAATACTTTAATTGAAGGATAATTTTGACTTATGCATCTAATAAACCCTCAGGAAGTAATTGATAAAATGGACGGAGTCGTCGAAATCAAAAGCTACCTAAACAAACTCAAAATCATTAAGAATTTGTATCTGAAAGGTGCAAATACAGCAAGTGAAATATGTTCAGAAGTCGGAATTTCTCTTCCAACAGTAAATGCATTGCTAGGTGACCTTATGGGATCTGGTGAAGTAATAAAGCAAGGAAGAGCTGAGTCTCAGGGTGGGAGAAAACCCGATTTATATCGACTTGCAGAGGATGCATTCTATGTCTTATCTGTAGATTTATCAAGATTTCAAGCTAATCTAGCTTTGTATTCCTGTAATCAAACAATAGCTTACGAAAAGGAAAGTCATAAAATCACCTTAGATAACGAAAAAGAAACGTTTGACCGATTGTGTGATTTAATTGATACTTATCTTCAAAAAAGCGGTATTAGTTCTGAAAAAATTATAGCAATTGGTATATCCATGCCAGGTTTGTTAGATTCGATTACAGGAGTAAATTATACCTATTTGAGATTCGGAAAAAAGTCATTACTTGAAAATTTAGAAGCGAGGTTTTCGAAGAAAATATTCCTGGAAAATGATGCGAGGGCAATGACCCTCGCGGAATTCAAATTTGGATCTGACCATTCTCACAAAAATGTTTTAGGAATATTTGTAGGATGGGGAATTGGTCTTGGTATTATCATTGACGGTAAAATATATCAAGGCGCTTCAGGTTTTGCAGGCGAATTTTCCCACTCCCCAATCTTCGAATCCAGAGACGTTACTTGCACGTGTGGAAAAAAAGGTTGCTTAGAGGCAGTTGCTTCGGGAACAGCAATCGTTAGGATGGCAGAAGAAGCCATCAAACTTGATAAAGACAGTATTCTGGCTAGAATGGTGAGAGATCATCAAGGGGAGCTTGAACCAGCTCTGGTAGTGGAAGCTGCGCTAGCTGGCGACCAAAGAGCGATAACCATCCTTTCAGAAGCAGGTCTTGATCTAGGAAGAGGTATTTCTATTCTCATTCAGCTTTTAAATCCTGAACTAATTATCATTGGTGGATCAGTGGCAGAAGCAAATCAATATTTAATAACTCCAATTCAACAAGCCTTGAATATTTATAGCATGGCAAAATCCCGTGAAAAGTCAGAGCTTGCACTCTACCAGCTTGGTGAAGATGTTGGGCTATTAGGCGGAGTTGCTGTCGTCAATGAAAAGCTATTTGAAGATGTAATAAACCGATTGAGCTAAGAATCTTCAAAATTTAAATCATGAATTCCTTATTAAAACCCAAGGCAGTTTTTATCGTCATAGGGTTTTTACTTCTTTTTAATCCAAAATACAATTTAATAGCACAAAGTGCTTCCTCAACATCCTTTGAAAAAATCTCAAACAGGAAGTCAGGAATTACTTTTAAGAATCAATTAAAAGAAGATGAAAAGAACAATATTCTCCGCTACGAATATTTCTATAATGGTGGGGGTGTTGCCATTGGAGATCTTGATAATGACGGACTAGAAGATTTGTTTTTCACGGCAAATTTGGGGTCAAATAAAATCTATAAAAACTTAGGAAACTGGAAATTTGAAGACAAAACAAAAGATGCAGGATTAGCTGGAAAGGAAGTTTGGACTACTGGTGCAAGTATGGCGGACGTGAATGCAGATGGTTTATTAGATATCTATGTTTGCTATTCGGGTAAGGGAGAACCTGTTAACCGTGGCAATGAACTTTGGATAAATAATGGTGATTTCACCTTCTCTGAATCAGCATCAGAATATGGTTTGGATGATAAGTCAAATAGTACCCAAGCATTATTTTTTGATTTCGACAAAGACGGTGATCTTGATATGTATCTGCTTAATCATAACATTGAGGTCATCAATGAACTCGAATTTAGTGATGTAAAAGATATTAGACATCCATATGCTGGAGATAAGCTGTATAGAAACGACGGCGGGAAATTTGTGGATATCAGCGAAAAGGCTGGAATAAAAGGTTCTGCTCTAGGGTTTGGATTATCAGTTATTGCTTCAGATATCAACCAGGATGGTTGGATGGATTTATTGGTTACAAATGATTACATAGAACCGGATTACGTTTACATCAACCAAAAAGATGGTACTTTTTCAGATCTGATGCCTCAATATTTTCAGCATATTTCTCACTTTTCTATGGGATCGGATATCTCAGACATCAATAATGATGGGGATTTGGACATCTATACGCTAGACATGCTACCTGAGGATAATGAGAGGCAAAAATTATTATATGGTCCAGAAAATTACGAACAGTATGCTTTGATGATAAAAGAGGGATTTCATCATCAGAACATGAGAAACATGCTTCAGTTAAATCTTGGCGAAGGAATTTTTACTGAAGTTGCTCAAATGGCCAATATTTCAAATACAGATTGGAGTTGGTCTGCTCTGTTTTTTGATGCAACTAATAATGGAAAAAAAGACCTGTTTATTACTAATGGGTATTTTCGTGATTACACAAATCGAGATTTCTTGAAGTACAAAGGTGATTATTACTTTAAACAGGCAGTTGCAAATGAAAAAGCGGATACGCTTCATTTAGTTACTTCAATGACCTCTACCCCTATTCATAATTATATTTTTGAAAATCAGGGAAACTTGGAATTTACCGATCGTAGCAAAGATTGGGGATTTGATGAGAAAGGGTTTTCAAGTGGAGCTGCCTATGCGGATTTGGATAATGATGGAGATTTGGACTTAGTAGTAAACAATCTGAATGACTTCGCATCAATTTACCAAAACAATACAAATCCCAATAATTGGCTACAAATCTCCTTAAGTGAAAACTCTTCTAATACTTATGCTATTGGTGCTATTGTAGAAGTATCTACAACTAAAGAAAATCAAACCTTAGAGTTACAACCTGTTAGAGGATTCCAATCCTCTGTCAGTCCACGACTTCAATTTGGATTAGATGAAATCACCTCTGTTACTTCAATTAAAATAACATGGCCGGATGAATCCGTGCAACTCCTTGAAAATGTTCCTGCGAATCAGCATCTAAAGATTCAAAAAGAAAATTCTGGTCGCTCGCAACTCTCTTCAAAGCCAGTTCCATTGCTTAGCAAAAGTAATTTCGCTCCTAAATACACTCCAGTTCCTATGGAGTTTAATGATTTTAAAAGGCAACCTTTAATGGTAACTATGCCAAGTTATATCAGTCCTGTTTTGGCTCAAGGAGATTTGAATAAGGACGGAAATCCTGAAATTTTTATTGGCGGAACAAAAGGACAAGCCGGTGAAATCTACTCCATCAAAAACGATAGCTGGGTAGTGAATTCAGGTTTTCGAAGTACGCCAGAATATACAGATGCAGTGGCTCTTTTCGAGGATTTCAACGGGGATGGATTTCAAGATTTATTTATAGGAAGTGGTGGATACCATGATTATATCGGTTCTGATGAAGCCCTTCAAGATCGATTATATTTAAATGATGGCAATGGTAACCTGTCCAAACAAAATTTTTTTCCAGATTATAAATTTAGCACAGGTACAGCTCAAGCAATCGATGTCAATTCAGATGGGAATTTGGATCTATTTGTTGGTGCAAAATTAATCCCTGGCAAATACCCAATAATTCCGGAAAGTAAAATTCTTATCAATGACGGAACAGGAAATTTCAAGGATCAAACGTTAGATTATTTGCCTGAAGAAGGGAAAATAGGTTTAATAACCAGCTCTGAAAAAATTGATCTAAATCGCGATGGTAAAATGGATTTAATTCTCGCCGGAGAGTTTTTACCAATTACTATTTTGATTAATACAGGCTCAGGTTTTGAAAATCAAACTCAAAAGTATTTTCAATCTGGTTTATCAGGATGGTGGGGAAGTCTTGCTAAAGGGGATTTTGATGGAGATGGAGATATGGATTTAGTGGCAGGTAATTTTGGACTAAACTCTCAATTTGAGGCAAATGAAAACAAAGTACTGCGTTTATATGCTTCTGATTTCGATAAAAATGGCTCGATAGATCCTATTTTAGAATGCTTTGTTGGGGATAAAATGTACCCATTCCCAAGCAGGGATGAATTGTTGGATCAAATGGTCAGTATGAGAAGTAAATTTACAGATTATGCTTCCTATTCTACAGCAACTATGCAGGACCTTTTCACAGAAAAGGAGCTTGAAAATGCCCAAGTTCTCGAAGCAAACATCCTCGAATCCGTTTATTTAGAAAATACTCAAAGTGGATTCATTGTTAAAAAACTTCCGAAACTGGCACAATCTTTTCCGATTTATGCTATCCTGCCTTTTGATATTAATGGAGATGGAAACTTGGATTTAATTCTTGGAGGAAATCAAACGTATGCTAGAATACGTATTGGAAAAATAGATGCTGGTTTAGGATTAGTCATGCTGGGAGACGGTAAAGGAAACTTTCAAACCATTTCACCAAATGAATCCGGACTGGCTATCAAGGGGGATATCAAATCAATCATTCCTGTAAAAACTCTCGGTACGACCCAAATCCTATTTGGCATTAACCAGCAGCCTTTGCAAAGCTTTCAAATCAAATGAGTTTTTTATTCAAAATATGTTCGGGTCTTTTCTTAATTGGTGGCCTCTATATTAATACCGTCTTAAGTAGTCCTAAAGACCCAAACTGGCCTAAAATTTATGCTGAGGAGCTATTCCATATAACAGAAGTTATGGTCACCGATGTAGCAAGCCCTCCTGTGGCAGCTAGAATTTACGCCTATTCCAACTTGGCCCCATATCTAGTTGTCAAAAGTCAAGGAAAATCATTTAGACATGGGGACTTAATTGAAAGCTCCTACTTGAAAAATCATGAATGGGGTATTCCAACAAGTCAAGTGTCCTCTCCCGAATTTGTCGGAATCTTGGCTATGCTAAAAGTAGGGCAGGCTATCATGCCATCCGGTTATTTATTGGAAGAAAAACAAAAAGAATGGATTCAAAAGGCATTAAAAGATAAAATCATTCGAAAAAAGTCGCTCCAAGAGCATATTAATTTAGCAGATTTAATTGCTAAGAAAATTATGGAAGTAGCAAGAAAAGATGGTTATCTCCAACTTTCTACTTTGACCAGATACACCCCTCAAAAAGGGGAAGGGTATTGGTACCCCACTCCTCCTGCATATATCGCGGCAGTAGAACCTGAGTGGGAAACTATTAAGCCTTTTTTCATTCAAAATCTGGAAGACTTTAAGCCAGCTCCTATGGCTCCATTTGACATGAAAGAAGGGAGCTCATTTCACAAACAGTTGATGGAAGTATACAATACTACCAATGAGCTAAATGAAGAGAAAAAACTGATAGCCAATTTCTGGGACTGTAATCCTTTCAAAGTTGAATTTTCAGGACATATGGCAATTGGTGTTAAAAAAATATCACCAGGAGGACATTGGATAGGTATCACTGGGATCGCTGCCGAAAAATCCGATCTTTCTTTTACAGAAACAGCTTTTGTACACGCATTGGTTGGAATGGCATTGCATGATGCCTTTATTTCCTGTTGGAAAGCAAAATACGATACCGATAGAATCCGTCCTGAAACTGTAATCAATCAAAAAATGGATCAGCGATGGAGACCGCTTTTACAGACGCCTCCTTTCCCCGAATACACTTCTGGTCACTCGGTTATCAGTAGAGCATCTGCAGTTGTTTTAACAGGCTATTTTGGAGATAATTTTGAATTTATCGATAGCTCTGAAACCTACTTTGGTTTACCAGAAAGACCATTCCCCTCTTTTCTTTATGCCTCAGAAGAAGCTGCTATTTCGAGATTATATGGTGGAATTCACTTTCGTGATGCCATTGAAGAGGGAGTGAAACAAGGAGAGAAAATCGGAGATATGATTTGGTCAAAGGTTGGAAGTCAGGATTAAAACACAGAAAAAGTAAATATCTAATTATGAGATTTCGCCAATCAGTTTATCTTTTTTTAGCCTTTTTAATTGTAATCATTTTTACCTCTTGTCAAAAAAAAACAGAGGAGAAAGTGACAACAGAATCTACTTCAAAACCCAATATCGTTTTGATTTTTGCAGATGATATGGGCTACGGAGATTTAGGAGTCTATGGTGCTAGGGAATGGAAAACTCCGAATCTGGATCAGTTGGCGGCAGATGGAGTACGCTTTACTCAATTTTATGTACCCCATGCGGTTTGTTCCGCATCGCGGGCAGCTCTTTTAACTGGAACTTATGCAAACAGGTTAGAGATCTTCGGAGCTCTGGACCATACTGCAAAACATGGATTAAATCCGGAAGAAACTACCATCGCAGAAATGCTGAAAGCTAATGGTTATGAGACAGGAATGGTTGGTAAATGGCATTTAGGGCATCTTTCCCCTTTTCTTCCCACAGAACAAGGATTTGACTCCTATTATGGACTTCCTTATTCCAACGATATGTGGCCGCATCATCCAGGGGTCAAGGATTATTATCCTCCTCTTCCATTATATAGAAATACAGCTGTAATCGATACGATTGATGATCAAAGTATGCTCACGACCAATTATACCGAGGAGGCTTTAGAATTTATAGAAAAAAGTAAGGACAAGCCATTTTTCTTGTATCTGGCTCATAGTATGACTCACGTTCCGCTTTTTGTTTCTGATAAATTTAAAGGGAAATCTCAGCAAGGATTGTATGGAGATGTGATGATGGAAGTAGATTGGTCGGTTGGTCAGGTTAGGCAAAAACTAAAAGAATTAGGACTGGCAGATAATACGATTATTATTTTCACTTCTGATAATGGTCCTTGGCTATCCTATGGAGGTCATGCGGGCCTTACCGGTGGTTTGAGAGAGGGAAAAGGTACTTCTTGGGATGGTGGAATCCGTGAGCCAGGAATCTTTGTATGGCCGCATCATTTTCCAGCAGGCAAGGTAGAAAATCAAGCCGCTATGACCATAGATATTTTACCGACTTTGGCAGAAATCACTGGATCTAAATTACCTGATTTACCGATTGATGGCCGAAGCATCCTTCCGATTTTGGAGGGAAAAGAAATGGAACCGAAACCTTATTTTGCATACTATAATAGAAATGAATTACAAGCGGTAATTTATGGAAAATGGAAAATGGTTTTTCCACATGCTTATAGAAGTATACCTGAAGGTACTGTTATGAGAAACGATGGTATTCCGGTAAAATATCACATGCTGAAACTGGAAAAAGCTGAATTATTTGATCTTTCAACAGACCCGAATGAGACAACCGACGTAGCAGAAAATAATCCTGAAATCGCAGCTAAATTAAAACAGTATGCGGATACTGCCAGAGAAGATATGGGAGATGCGTTGACGGAATCAGAAGGAACTGGATTAAGAAAACATGGGAGGATAGAATAAACCTACATGGCTTATTTTATCCAACCATCCCAATCCACGTCAATTGAAAATGGATCCAATAACTCATCCAACAACACTGAAACCTGCTCTCTAGTTAATTTTATCTCTGTTGTAAATTCACTCGCTAATCCTCTTCTTTTCCAAGCTTGAGCAATTTCCAACAAAGGCGTTTTTGGCTTCACTATTTCAAGTATTTTCTGGAATCTCTCCCCAGTCAAGTAATCTCCTGACGCGCCCCAATAATCTTTAAGCGCAGGATAGAAAGGCCTCATTCCATCTACCATTTCAAATTCCGTCACCAATCGATCTGGATAAAACCAAGTTTGGTTTGCCCAGAGGTAGGGAACTCCCTCCCCTTTTAAAATCCCTGTTGCCCCGATTTTCTGCATTGCTATAAAATGCTCCGCTGATGGATTCATATCCAGAAATGGCATGATATAGGCATTTTGAGATAATAAAACAGTCTGAACTTCTCGAATAGAAATCTCATTTAGCTCTTTTCCTTCTTTGATTGCTAAAGCAGCCAAAACACCTGCAGCATGCCCAATTCCCAAAACTACAGGTTGCAGTCTGGTGGCCCCGTTCACAATATTAGAAACTGATATACTTTTTTCAGCTAGAATCAATGCAGTATGGTTTTTTGGTATCAAAGCTCCCAAGGGCAGATTATAAGATGGCACACGAATCTTAATAAAGTCAATTGCAGGAGCATCTAGATTCTTTTTGTGATGATGATCAATTGTATAATCTCCCACCGCAATTCCTGTTCTGTACAAAGGATTAGGTGCTTGGTAGGGTGTTCTGACAAAAGGCAATGTAAAATCAACCAAACCATAATATCTCCTTGACTCTCTATGGTAAGGAATCATGGGTAGATTATCTTCAGTTGGATATTCATCCTCCGCTATACCTAAATTCCTATAGCCAAGCTCATGCTGTATGTAATAAATAAATCTAAGACTAGCCTGCTTTGCTGCCTCTAAAGCTACTATCCGTTCTTCAGGAGTCTTCTCAATGATATTCACATAGTAATCATTGCCACAATTCGGCCAGTTGATCATGTGTTTTCCGTTGGGTAGCTTTCCATAGTCAATCATTTTCCCACAATCCAAAGTTGGGTCTTTATCTGTAATTGGATCAGCATGGGCACAGGCACAAGCAAACTCAGCAGGATCATAATTTAAAGGCTTTGGGATAGTCTTATCGACACCCTTACCATAATCTTGAAGTGTCACTACATAAGTTAGATCTTGGATGATATCGTTACTTTCCTGCGGTGCAAAACTTTCTCCGATTTCATCTCTTGCGTCCATTCCCAACCTATATTCAAGCCCTTGGGTGGCCGCAACATCTCCAAGTTCAGTAGCATCAATTAATACCGGCGCTTGCACTACCTGTTCTACCCCATTTTTGAGATAGCTGACCGTCCAAAGTTTATTGTTGTAAGAAGCATGCTTCCAATAACTTTCAAATGTAACCGTCAAGGAAGGAACGGATGCAGCCATAGACTGCAAAATCTCATTTCCAACTTTAGGTTCAAAAAGTGTGTTACTCACCCACCCAGGTGCTAGTTTATCTGCTCCGCCGTAGTATTCTTCTAGTTTTTCCTTAAACTCTCCCCAGATTCCCGATGGAAGTCGATGATTCCCATCAATTGCAGAAACTCCTGCAGAAGTCAACATACCTCCAAGCCATGTTGTATGTTCAATAATGAGAGTTTTAGCGCCTAACCTACCTGCAGAGATACCAGCAGCGGTTCCACTAGCACCACCTCCCACAATGATTAAATCATATTTTTCTTGGGCAATTGAAAAGTGGGAACACCACAGGAAGATCAAGATGATTGAAAAGGAAAGTTTTTTTAAATACATACAAGGTTATTTAAGATGGAAAGGTAAACATGCTCCAATTAAAGCTGCTTTTTCCCCCAAGGCTGAAATTTTAAAAGGGACTGAATATCCCATCAATTTTAAATAAGAATTGGTTGAAGGCAAAAATTTTTCCGATGCCAAACTTATTTTTCCACCAAGTACAACTCCTTCCGCCTGTAGTCGAATTAAATATGGAAATAAAAATTCACCCAAAGATTTACCGAATTCATCAAATATTTTTCTTGAAATTTCAGAATCGAAATCTTCTTCTAAAATGTCTTTTACTCCTGAAATTTGAATTCCAAATTGTTCCTGAGCAATATTTTTAAACCAAGAAGTTCCCAGGTAATCTTCTGCAATTCCGTCACGAAAAGGAGCTGTCCATAGCTTCCCGTCTTTAACAACGTCATAAACTTTGATTGCAGAACCAAGTCCGGTTCCCAAAGTTATTCCTATGGAATTTTGGAACTCTTTTCCTGAACCTGCAAGACTCTCTCCCAGAAGAAAAGCTTCTGCATCGTTTGTAAATTCCAATTGAACGGGTGAAACACCAAGTTTTTCTGCAAGTAAATTCTTAACAGATTTTTGATATAGAGATGCCATTTTCCTTTGATCTTTAATTAAGGATATGCCACTCTTATAATCATATGGTCCGGGCATTGCGATGCCAACTTTGATATCCTTTGCCTTGTCAGCTACTGCTGAAATAACATTTGACCAAGCTGCTATTATTGAGTTCTTGTCTTTAAATGTGTCCACTTCAGCTTCATGAAAATCCGATAACACTGCCTCCCCATTCCCAAACTGAACTCTGGCAGCAGAAATATGGGAACCTCCTATATCTACACCTATTAACATGGATTTAAGATTTTATAAACGATAATATTAATTTAAAATAAAAAGAAAGAGGCTTTGAATTGAATCAAAACCTCTTTCGGTATTCTTTCTAATTAAATTTTTGTGAAATATTAATTATCCCACCATACTGTATTTACCCAAGTATCTCCTCCCATATTTGAAATAGCATTTGCTAAACCTTCAGGGTTAGTTGTACTTTCAGAAGCAGGGTATGGTTGTCTTCTTGGGATTTGACCGCCTGAGAAATTACCTGTGTAGTTAACAGGCGTTAAATCAGGATAACCTGTTCTCTTCCAATTGTTCCAAGACTCAACAAAATTCGCAAACAAGCCAGTTGTAGCCCAAATCTGCTCATTAATCATTTTCAATGCACTTGCATCGCTACTTGTATCCAAAGGATTAGCAGCTGCGAAAGCTGCGGCATCTCCAGCAGAAATACTACTACCGCCAAATTTACCAATAGAAACCATCGCACCCGTTAATCCATCAGCATAGTAAGCTGATGCTGATCCAGGAACTGAATAGCCTCTAGTAGCAGCATCTGCAAGCAAGAACTGAACCTCAGCATAAGTCAGGATAAATACTGGAGCATTTCTATCTCTATAAATAGCAGTTGGTCTAGAATAGGCACCAATAGGAGCTAAATCACCACCTATACCAGTAGGTCCAGGATAGTCTGCAGAATTAGTAATATCTGTTTCTCCGCCTTTTAAATCGAACCCATTTGGTAAACCTATTTGAACACTTGGATCATTATTACCCACAACATTACCATCTCTATTTGCAGCAAGTCCAGCTGGTGGAACCTCAGCAATGATAGGTAATCTAGGATCATCATTTGATTTCAAAAAATCAATCAACTTATCTGACCATCGCACTTCATAAACATCATCCGTAACATTCAATGCATTAGCACTTGAGTTAGAATAACCATTTCCTTGATCTGAAACTAGTACAGCTTCATCTGCAACTGAGGTAAAAACTCCTCCTGCCACAGCTTTTTGTACATAAGACTGGGCAGTAGAAGGATCTACGTCTACTAGTCTCATAGCCATCCGCAGCATTATAGAATAACCTAATTTTCTCCACTTAGAAAGATCTCCTCCATAAAGAACATCATTTCTGATTGGATCAGCAGATTCGCTAATTGATCCCAAAGCAGTTTCAAGGTCGGAAAGCATAGCCATATACATTTCAGATTGAGAATCATACTTTGGTTGAGTAATTCCTTCTTCAGCTTTCAAAGCCTCAGAATAAGGGATATCACCATAAATATCTGAAACAAAGGAAAGAGTCAACACTTTCCATATTTCACCAACTGCTGCCAGATTTGTAAAACCTTTCTCTTCTGCAAGACTCTGCATTTGATACACTCTTGATGCTGCCGAATATCCAGCCCCCCAAACATTTTGGATGTAACTATTTGTACTTCCGGAAGCGACATATTTGTCAGCATTAGAGTAATAATTTGCCCCACCAGTTGAGGTGGAAGCCATAATCTGAATCCACATACTTTGGAAAAGTATCGCGCCAGAATAACCGGTCATCATATTACCGTAATTATAAGATACGGTTGGTAAAATTAAGTTTGGATCAAAAACACTTGCACCAGCACGGTTTGGATCTGTGTTAATCTCCTCAAAATCACCATCACAGCCTGCTACGACTAGAAATATAGCGGTAAGAAATATGCTAATATATTTTTTCATGATTAGTTCAATTTGAAATTAAGGTTAAACCCGAAAGACCTGGTACTTGGTAAACTGGTACCTTCTATACCTGTGTAATTAATATTGGAACCAAAGCTTGCTTCTGGATCAATGTTATCTGCCTTACGCATTAAAATCGCAAGGTTTCTTGCCACCAAGGAGATGTCTAAACCTTTCAAAACTGGATTGTTGCCAAACCAATTTGCAGGTAAAGAGTAACCTAATGTCAATTGTCTAAGCTTAATAAAGTCTCCGTCTACCACACTTGTGCTTGTTACATTTTGAGCTAATGCTCTATAGTAATCTTCAGCAGGGGCGGTCACACCTCCATTAGTTACACCGTTCTCTCTTCCTTCAAGAGTTATTTGATTCATGCCTCTGAAAATTGAATAGAACTCAGTAGCAGAAAGCACCTTGTTTCCATAACTGTAGTCAATCAAGAAAGAGAATGAAACACCTTTGTAGTTGAATTCGTTATTCCAACCTCCATAAAGTGTTGGTAATACAGAACCCATATTTATAAGTTCACCTCTAACAGGTAACCCAGCTTCGTCAACCCTGATGCTTCCATCACTGTTATAGGCGTAATCATAGGCTCTAATTTGAGGTCCCGCTTCTCCTACAACATAGGCCGTAATTGCATTACCCAAAGTACCTCTTGTTTGCCCAAGATTGATAGGATTATTATTTGGATCTGTACTAACAACCAAATTTTTGACACTTGAAAGGTTGAAAGAAGAAGTCCAAGTAAATTCCGGAGTTTGGATTGGCTTACCAGTAACTAAAACTTCAAGCCCCTTATTACTTGTAGATCCTGTTGCAACTACTGCACTATTGAAACCAGAAGTAATACTATAATTAGCATTCATGATTTCGTTATTTGTTGTCTTCTTATAATATGCAATATCAAATGCCAGTCTATTATTGAAGAAACTCAAATCAAGACCAAACTCATATTCGTCCGTCGTGAATGGCTTCAAGGAAAGATTTGGCAAAGATAAAGGAGAAGAACCAGCAGGAACCCCGTTGTAAGAGTTTGCAGAGTTATAATAGAATGTAGTTTGGTAAGCATTAAATGGTTCTCCGCTTGTTACAGCATAAGAGGCTCTAAATTTACCAAAATCAAGTGCTGGGATATCAATCAACTGATCAAATACAAATGCAGCTGCGACAGAAGGTGAGAATATACTATTATTGTTCGTAGGCAAAGTACTATATACATCGTATCTACCTGTTGTGGTAATAGTTAAGTAATCTTTGAAACCAAACCCAAATGAATAATATGCAGATTGTACCTCACGCTCATTGTACCCGTAAGATCTTGAAAAGTTCTCAACGTTGAAAGGCGAATATAAGTATGGAAGAACAAATCTGCTTCCACCTACACCTACTGATTCGAACTTGTTATTTCTCATGTTTACACCAGCAAGAGCATCTAACTCTAAATCTTCTGTCAAATCAATTCTTGCACCTAAAATACCGTCGATGTTGAATTCTGATATGGTAGATTGACCTCTACCATTCAAGTTTCCTTTCAAATTTGCAGAGTATGCCAATCCTGTTGGGTCAATACTATAGAAGTCATCATTAGAAACATCATTACCCATTCTTACCATAGCATAGATATCCTTGGTAAAACTGTATTTGGTTGAAATTGCTGAAATGGTACGCTTTCTTCCTCTATCATTTATCCCTTGATTAACAATAAAATAAGGGTTAGTAACATAAATATCATCACTGAAAACTGTCTCAGCACCTGTTCCTTCTTCAAAGCCTGGAGCAAAAATGCTTTGGCTAATATTTGGAGCTAAAAACAGGAAGTTATTAGGGTTTTTAGGACCATCACTCAAGAATGGAATATTTGTAGATTGTTGATCTACGTAATTAACCATTGCGGTTACATTCAACTTATCGGTGATGTTTTGTTCTACATTCAAATTGATCGTTAATCTATCTACGTCACTATTTGGAACAATAGATTTAGAATTCAAATTGGAAAGAGATAATCTGAATGATCCATCATCGCCTAGACCCTTTGCAACAGAAACCGTGTTTGTAAAATTTGAGCCAGTTCTGTAAAAATCAAGATAACCGTCATTAGTTGGTGAATAAGGATATTGATTTCCGTCAAAACCAATAACAGAACTTCCGTCCATTCTTTCCCCCCATGCGAACCTACCGGTTGTTTGGGCATCTGTCGCAGTCGTAGGTTTCACTCCTCCTACTCCTTGACCATATTCCTGTTGGAAATCTGTGAAATCCACAGGATTCTCAGCCATGTAGTTTAGGTTATAATTCAAACTCCAATCGCTACCTTTTGATCCTTTCTTGGTGGTAATCAAAATAACACCGTTTGAAGCTCTTGAACCATAAAGTGCGGAAGCAGCCTGACCTTTCAATACGGTCATCGTTTCGATATCATCAGGGCTTAGGTTACCTATACCATCACCATTATCACTACCACCCCATTGTCCAGCACTTCCTCTTTGGGTGTTGTCCATTGGGATACCATTAATAATATATAATGGAGAACCTGTACCACTGATACTTGGCAAACCTCTTAATGTAATTTTTGAAGTTCCACCTGGACCACTATTGGTCCCTTTTACGACTAAACCAGCCACACGGCCAGCTAGTGAGTTTGCCACGTTTGTTTCACGTGCTTTATTTATTGATTCACTGTTTACCTCTGTAACAGAATATCCAAGTTTCTCTTTCTCTTTGCTGATACCTAAAGCAGTAACAACAACTTCGGAAAGTTCACTTGCATCCTCTTCCAGATTAACATTTAACTCGGTTCTGTTGCCTACAGCAATCTCCTGTGTTGCATAACCGATAAATGAGAACACCAAAACTGAATTTGGTCCTACAGAAATCGAATACTCCCCATCCACATTGGTGGTAGTACCCGTCTGATTGCTCTTGTCCAGGATTGTGACACCGGGCATAGGTAGCCCATCTGGGGATGCGGTCACAACTCCTCTCAAGACTCTACTTTGAGCTTGAGCAAAGGCTATCGCCCCTAACATCAAGACCAGAGTAAAAGAAATTGATAAAATTTTCCTCATAGTTGGTAATTAAAGGTTAGAAATAATTAAAATTTTAATTTAGGCCTAACAGCTTCTTCAAACAATACATAAACAACTTTTAGTCTGCTTATGAAGAATTAAAAAAACCTGTAAATGAGCGATTTACAATTACGAATTGAAAAGTATCACTTAAACGAAGACCTCTTTAGTAAATCTAAATATTTTAAAAAAGATAAAAAACAATTACACAATATTTTATTTAAAATATTGTGTAATTAAATGAATTTTTTCAAAAAGTAGAATGAAGTTTTACCTAAAAATCGATATGCATTTTGTTCTAATGGAATTTTACAAAATATTATTCCCCCATAATTTCGGCATTCTAAGCATAAAAACTAAAAAAGCCTCTCAATTAATTGAGAGGCTTTTAAGTGAGTTTGAGTCTTATTATCTCAAAAACAACATTTCTCTATACTTCACTAATGGCCACGACTCATCATCTACTAGTAACTCCAGTTTATCAACAGCATATCTGATTTTATCGAAGTAAGCTTCTTTGACTTCTGTTTGATATCCTTTTGCCATTTTCACGATATCTTCCTCTTTATTTAGTTTCTTCCTGGCCTCAACCATAGCGTTGATGTTGGATTTCAAAGATTCTATATGCTTGGAAACTTCTTTAATTGTATCAACTGCAGCTGTGTGATCTAAACCTAGGCCTTTCAAACCATTCGCATTCTCGATCATTTTGTTCTGATAAATAATGGCTGTTGGAATAATATGATTCAAAGCCAAGTCCCCCATCACACGTCCTTCAATTTGAACTTTCATAATAAAATTCTCTAGCATGATTTCATGACGAGCGTGTAACTCAATCTTATTCATCACATTATGTCTCTCAAACAGCTCAGTTGTAGCTTTTCTTGAATATACATCAAGAGCGATCGGAGTAGATTTCAAATTAGACAATCCTCTTTTTTCTGCTTCTTTAGCCCAAGCTTCAGAATAACCGTCTCCTTCAAATCTAACTTTTTTGCTATCCTTAATATACTTTCTCAATACATTAACAATCGCAATTTTCTTTTCTTTCCCCGCTGACATTTCTTTCTCAATGTCTTTTGTCATCGTTTTTAGGACATCTGCAACGATCACATTTAGAGCAGTCATTGGTCCTGCAACGTTGGCTTGAGAGCCCACTGCTCTAAATTCAAATTTGTTTCCAGTGAAAGCAAAAGGTGAAGTTCTGTTTCTATCTGTATTATCTAATATGATTTCAGGAATTTTAGAAATCCCTAACTTCATATACATATTGTCACCTTTTTCAATCTTGATATTTCCATTTTTCTCAAGTTCGTCCAACACTTCTGTTAAGGTAGCACCTAAGAAAACCGAAATGATCGCTGGAGGCGCTTCATTTGCTCCCAATCTATGGTCATTACCTGCGGAGGCAATACTAGCTCTTAGCAAGTCTGAATGATCATAGACAGCTTTAATGGTCGCAACCAAGAATGTCAAGAATTGAAGATTCTCTCTAGCAGAATTACTTGGTTGGAATAAATTAACACCTGTATCAGTAATCAAAGACCAGTTATTATGTTTTCCACTACCATTTACACCGGCAAATGGCTTTTCATGAAGGAGAACTTTCAGATCATGTCTTTCTGCAACTTTTTCCATCACATCCATTAAAAGTTGATTGTGATCCGTTGCTTTGTTGATTTCCTCGAATAATGGAGCAACTTCGAATTGACCTGGAGCTACCTCATTATGCCTTGTCATGACAGGAATACCCAATTTATGAGCTTCAATTTCAAAATCAACCATAAAGTCTTTAACTCTGGTTGGAATTGAACCAAAATAATGATCATCTAATTGCTGGCCTCTTGCAGGACTGTGACCAAAGACAGTTCTACCTGCCATTACCAAATCTGGTCTTGCTGCAAATAGTGCTTTGTCGATAACAAAATATTCCTGCTCGACACCCAATGAAGGAAATACTTTTTTTACATTTCTATCAAATAATTGGCAGACTTGAATAGCAGCTTCATTGATTGCCTCCATCGACTTTAATAGAGGAGTTTTATAATCAAGAGCTTCTCCTGTATAAGAAACAAATATAGTTGGAATACAAAGTGTATTTTCAAAGATAAAAATTGGTGAAGATGGATCCCAAGCTGTATACCCTCTTGCCTCGAATGTAGATCTAATACCACCATTTGGAAATGAAGAAGCATCCGGCTCTTGTTGAACTAATGCACTTCCTTTAAATTTTTCCAAGCCTCCTAATGCATCAAAAAATGAATCATGCTTTTCAGCAGTTGATCCAGTAAGCGGTTGAAACCAATGCGTATAATGTGTAACACCTTTAGCAAGAGCCCAGGTTTTTACAGCGGATGCAATTTCTTCTGCAGTTGAAACATCAATTTTAGTTCCTTTATCAATTGCTTCCATTACTTTTTTGAAAACAGTTGGAGCTAAAGAAACCTTCATTTGTGCTGTTCCAAACACGTTATCTCCAAAATAGTTAGAAATTTTAGGGGATGGTGCTTTTACAGCTACTCGCTGTCTAGCCTGCACCATTGACAAGGCTTGTTGTCTGAGTGTTGCCATATCTACAATTTGTGGTTTAAAATTATACACACAAAAATAGAAAAATACTGACTCGAAAATGAAAATGGTCAATTTTTGAGCTCATTTTTTGAAAAATTTACATTTTTATTAAAAAATCATGGTCTTTTTGATACCATTTCCTTCAAAAAACTGATTTTAAGGTTGGAAATTATAGAATTGAAAACATCATCAGAATAATTACCTTTGCAACTTTCTAAAGAAGGAGAATAATTGTGAAAAAGGTAGCATTTTATACACTTGGTTGTAAACTCAACTTTTCGGAAACTTCTACGATAAGTAGACAGTTTGAGGAGAAAGGTTTTTTAAAGGTAGACTTTCAGGAAAATCCTGATATTTTTATTATCAATACTTGCTCCGTTACCGAAAATGCCGATAAGAAGTGTAAAAAAATTGTAAAGGAAGCAAAAAAGATTTCTCCAAATTCCTTCGTATCAATCATTGGTTGTTATGCACAATTGAAGCCAAAAGAAATATCTGAAATTGATGGAGTAGACGCTGTCTTAGGCGCTGCTGAAAAGTTTCGTTTGATTGAGCTTCTCGGCGATTTTGCAAAAGCTCAGGAAACAAAAGTTTTGGCTTCTGAAATTCAGGAGGCTACTAGTTACAATAATGCCTATTCTATTAATGATCGAACCAGAACATTCTTAAAAGTTCAGGATGGATGTAATTATAGATGTGCGTTTTGCACGATCCCTCTGGCAAGAGGAAAAAGTAGAAGTAACACAATCGAAAGTGTTATTAACTCTGCTAAAGAAATTGCCTCCTCCGGTGTCAAAGAGATTGTACTCACAGGGGTAAATATTGGAGACTTTGGGATAGTAGAAGGTAAGAGAAATGAAAGATTTGCTGATTTAGTCTATGCATTAGATGAAGTTGAGGGAATCAATCGTTTTAGAATCTCCTCAATAGAACCAAATCTATTGACCAATGGAATAATCAGCTTTGCCGCTAAGTCAAAAAGGTTTGTACCTCATTTTCATGTCCCCTTACAGTCCGGTTCAAATACTATTCTTCGTAAGATGGGAAGAAGATATTTAAGGGAATTATACGAAGACAGGGTTTCTAAAATAAAATCCCTGATGCCTCATGCTTGCATTGGCGTCGATGTGATTGTTGGTTTCCCAGGAGAAACCGATGAGCTCTTTTTAGAAACTTATCATTTCTTGAATGAGCTTGATATCTCCTATTTACATGTTTTTACCTATTCAGAAAGAGCTAATACCAGAGCGGTCGAAATGAATGGAATAGTACCAAAGAAAAAGCGACATGAACGGTCCAAAATGTTAAGGATTCTTTCTGATAAAAAGAGAAGAAAATTTTATGAAGAAAATCTAGGGAACACGTTTAGCGTTTTATTTGAAGAAGATGTTGAAGATGGTAAAATCCACGGGTTTACTGAAAATTATATTCGTGTTGCAGCAAAATATGATCCAATGCTAGTAAATGAATTAAAATTAGTGACTTTGGATCAAATAAATGAGAAAGGAAATGTGGAAGTAAGAGAACCTGAAATAGTATACGAAAAGCACTAATTATTTTTTAGTTTTATACCTATAGTTTTAAACAATACTACCTCTTAACTGTTATAAAGTTATGAGTTCAATGTTTAACCCGGAAGGTAGAATTACAAGAAGAAAATATTTAGTGATGTTTATTATTTTTTATTTCATCAATATACTTTGCTTGTTAATCCTGTGGGATAGCTTCCAATCACAATCTTGGCTTGTTTTTTATGGCTCAGGTGTTATACTTATCGCATCAATTAGTGTTTTGCTCATACAAGCAATAAAAAGACTACATGATATTGGTCTAGATTGGAAATATGCATTATATCTATTGATCCCACCACCAATCAATTTTATCGGATTTATTTGGCTTGCTGCAAAGCAAGGTGAAAATTCTGTTAATGAATATGGACCAAATCCGAGAAAAACAGATTTAATCTAATTTTAAGATATAAGATTCACATTAATAAAGTGGTCAGAAATTACTTTCTGACCACTTTTCTATTTTCCCTAAGATTTAGAACTGGAAAATTACTAGTCTTGCTTATATTCAGTTACATTTTTCTAAATTCAAATTGGCTAAAAAATATTACGTGAAAGATTCAACTGAATTTGCATTGGTAAAAGAAGAACCTTGGCTCTCTGAATATGCGGAGGTTATAAAAAACCGATACTTTAATTATAAATCTGCACTAAAAGAAATTGAAGATTTCAGTGGGAATATTTTAGAATTTGCAAGAATTCATGATTTCTACGGAATTCATTTTGAAGCCTGGAGAAATGGATGGGTATACCGAGAATGGGCACCTGAAGCAGATAAATTATTTTTTTTTGGTGATTTTAATGATTGGGACAGAAAATCCCACCCTATGAAAAAAAGCACCCGAGGCGATTGGGAGATATTTTTACCATTCGATAAATACAAAGATAAATTTACACATGGAAGTAAAGTTAAAGTACATGTAATTGGGGCAAAAGGTGCACTAGATAGAATCCCTGCTTATATCAGGCGAGCAGTTCAGGATGAAAAAAGTCATGATTTTGCAGGGCAACTTTGGTTTGGAGAAAGTTTCCAATGGTCAGATCAATCCTTTTCAGCGAAGGAAAGCCTTCATCAACCCTTAATCTATGAATGTCACGTTGGGATGGCTCAAGAAAAACTAGGGGTAGGAACCTATAAAGAGTTTGAAGAATTCACTTTACCTAGAATTAAAGCTGCTGGTTATAATACGATCCAAATGATGGCTATTATGGAACATCCATATTATGGGTCTTTTGGATATCATATCTCCAATTTCTTTGCCCCAACTTCAAGGTTTGGCACTCCAGAGGACTTAAAATCACTGGTAAACAAAGCCCATAAAATGGGAATAGCTGTGGTGATGGATATTGTTCATTCCCATGCGATAAAAAATACGAATGAAGGGCTGAATGAATTTGATGGAAGTGACCATCAATATTTCCACCCTGGAGAGAGAGGCTATCATGAAGGCTGGGATTCAAAAGTTTTTGATTACGCTAAATGGGAAGTGAAGCAATTTTTACTCAGCAACATTCGCTATTGGCTGGAGGAGTTCCATTTTGATGGATTTAGATTTGATGGTGTTACCTCTATAATGTACAAGCACCATGGCCTTTTTATGGATTTTGACAAGGTTGATCTTTATTTTGATTCTCAAGTAGATGATGATGCTATTGTTTATCTACAATTGGCAAATAAACTAATTCATGATTTTAAACCACTCAGCATTTCAATTGCAGAGGATGTAAGCGGGATGCCAGGTCTCGCAAGGAAAATTGAAGATGGAGGTATTGGCTTTGATTTCCGTATGGCAATGGGTGTACCGGATTATTGGATAAAAATGCTAAAGCACAAAAAAGATGAAGAATGGGACATGTTTGAGCTTTGGCATCAATTATCAAACCGCCCATTGAAGGAACGGTCCATCTGTTATGCAGAAAGTCATGATCAAGCGCTTGTAGGCGATAAAACTCTTGCTTTTCGACTTATGGACAAGGAAATGTACTTTTCAATGACGGTGCTAGCTCAGAATCTTATCGTAGACCGTGGAATTGCCCTTCATAAGCTAATCCGTATGATAACCATGAGTTTAGGAGGAGAGGGATACTTAAATTTCATTGGTAACGAATTTGGTCATCCTGAGTGGATTGATTTCCCGAGAGAGGGAAACAATTGGAGTTACCAACATGCTCGGCGTCAATGGTCTTTAATTTCAGACCCCCTATTAAGATATGTCCAATTGAATACTTGGGATAAAGAGATGATCAAGCTTGCTAATGAGTACGAAATCTTAGCTTCCAAACCTGCAGTTCAACTACATTTAGACCCGGACAAGAAAATTTTGGCTTATGAGCGTGCAGGATTAATTTTCGTTTTTTCATTTCACCCTACCCAGTCTTTTTTTGGTTTTCCAATATATGTTCCAGTCCATGGGACTTATAAGATTATACTTAATTCTGATGATAAAGAATTTGGTGGATTCGAAAGGCTTGATCCAGCAGTTACCTATTTTACAGACCCAAAACAGTGCATATTAGCTTATATACCAAACAGAACAATGATGGTATTTAAGCTGATTGAATAAATTCTGGTTCTTTTATTAAAAAGGGGAAATTAGCAAGGAATGCTGACTAACTGTATTAAAGTCTCTCCAGACTCTATTTAGTTCTGTATCGGTCCTTGCTGCTTCTAAACCTGAAAAAGGATATAATGAAGAATTGATTTCGCGACATTTTTGGGTAAGATTTCGGCTGATTTTACTTACCTTTTTTAAGGTTTTTTTAGAGATATCACCCTTTTTCTCTAATTCATTCCAAGCATTCTCTACTTGTTTGTAGAATTCCACTTTTAGCTTTTGGAGCTTTCTTTTTTTCTTACCAACTAATTCCTCAAAGTATGTAAGGTGTTTTTTATCATATTTTTTATACTCATTCCGACGCCAAAATGCCGACTCAATCAAATCGATCATATGGAAGGAAATCCCTAATATATTTACCGTCAAAGTTATTTCTGCAAACTGTAAAAACGGAAATTGATACAATGGGTCATCTAGTTGATTTTTGAGTGGATCAATTTCGAAACCTCTAGAAATTGGAACTTTGAGTTTTTCAGTTCGAAAAGCATGACTTCCAGTCGCCTTCATTCCCATGTAATTCCAACTGTCCAGAATTTCCAACTCACTTCTTTCTAAAAGAAAAGCCTTAATAATCGGGTTTCCCGCTGCATCTATTTTGGGATGCCCTTCTACAAGAACCTCACAATTTGCGGTAAAATGTGTGGCATGAAGTGCTCCAGAAGCATAGGTCCAACTACCATTTATTTCAAATTCACCTTTAACTAAATCTGCTTTCCCTCCGACAAATCCACTTCCTGCCAAGCATAAATCTTTCCTCGGAAATACCTCCTTTCTAAGAGACTCATCCATGAATCCAACAAACCAACCAGCACCGGCACAAAGCGTTACCGTCCAGCCTAAACTCCCATCTAATTTTGCCAGCTTTTCTTCAATTCTCAATGCCTCAATTAGGTTACACCCAAGCCCGTCAAGATCTTTAGGAACAAAAAGCTTAAACCATTTTTCTTCGTAAATTTTTTCAAGCCATTCCGGTAACAAACTTCCAGATTTCTCAGCGAGTGCACAGTTCTCGGAGTCAAAAATAGATTTAGGAATCATTAATAAAGTCAGGGTTTGCTATTTTAAGTCGAAAGGTTCCGAAATCAAAGATATTATAGTTCTCATTTCTTTTTTTGGGCTGAAATCCACTCCATAATAGTAACTGATTGGCCATTGGAGATATATAACTAGTTTATCCCGATTATTTAATATTTCCCCTTTTCAATTCTTTTACTGCATAATCAACCGCTCTTGCTGTCAAAGCCATATAAGTAATCGAGGGATTTTGAGTTCCTGTCGATGTCATACAAGCTCCATCTGTTACAAATACATTTGGTGCCAGGTGCATTTGATTAAATCCATTTAATAGGGATGTTTTGGGATCATACCCCATTCTCACCCCCCCCATTTCATGAATATCCAAACCTGGAGCTTGTTTGCTATCTGATTTATGGATATTGATACAGCCTGCCTTGGTAAGCATCTCCTCTCCCTGTTCATGGAAATCCTTAAGAATTAATTCATCATTAGGATCATAATCAACATCAATTTCAAGTAAAGGGATCCCCCATTCATCCACTTGGTCTTTACTTAAACTGACGTAGTTCGTTTCATTAGGGATCGTCTCTCCTTGCATCATCATGTAGACAGACCAAGGACCCGGTTTTGTATTTTCCTTTTTAAAATCAGGACCAAAAGGAACATCTGCATGTCCAAATCCAGCTCGACCTGCCGAATAAAAAGTCATATATCCTCTCAAGAAGTCCATTTCTTGTTTTTTAACATTCCTGAAATTTGGCATCATCACCGCAGTCGGTCTTCTTCCAAAATAGTATTTATCTTTAAACCCTTCATAGGAGGCTCCAATTGTACCTCTATAGTTATGAAAAGCGATAAACTTTCCTAATACTCCTGAATCATTCCCCAATCCATTTGGGAAGCGCTTAGAGACACTATTCAATAAAATTAAATTTGAATTCAAGGCAGAAGCATTGACGAAAATAATTTTAGCAAAATATTCAGTGGTTTCTTTCGTCAATCTATCTACAATCTTTACGCCTGTGACTTTCTCCTTTTTTTCGTCATAGATCAGAGAATGCACAACTGAATCCGGCCTCAAAGTAAGATTTCCAGTTTTCGCAGCGGTTGGTAAAGTAGAGGAATTCGAACTAAAATACCCTCCAAAAGGACATCCTCGATAGCATTGATTTCTAGCCATGCATTGACCTCTCCCTTGCGCCAAATGAACTTCCTTAGGATCGGTTAAATGGGCACAACGACCTATAATCACATCTCTATCTGAATAGGCCTCTTTTATACGTTTCTGAATTTCTTTCTCTACACAGTTCATCTCCCATGCCTTCAAAAACTCCCCATCGGGAAGAGTGTCTAAGCCTTCATAGCTTCCGCTTATACCAACAAACTTTTCTACGTAACTGTACCAAGGTGCAATATCCTCATATCGTATTGGCCAATCAACAGCAAAACCATCCCTTCTCGGCCCTTCAAAGTCATACTTGCTCCAACGCTGAGTTTGCCTTGCCCAAATCAGCGACTTACCTCCAACTTGGTATCCCCTAACCCAATCGAAAGGCTTCTCTTGTATGTAAGGATGTTCAGAATCTTTAACAAAAAAATGTTCGGTATCCTCTTTATAAGCATAACAACGGTTCACTACAGGATTAGCTATTTTATCAGCTTTTGGGATTTGATTCCTATGAGGCATTTCCCAAGGAGCAGAGGTCATAGTAGGGTAGTCTTTTAAATGCTCTACATTCATTCCCCGCTCTAAGACAAGTGTCTTTAATCCTTTTTCACAAAGCTCCTTTGCTGCCCATCCTCCACTGATTCCAGAACCAACAACTATCGCGTCATATTCATTAGATTTCATTGCCGGAAAATAAAGCTATCCAATCGAAATCCATAAAAAACTGAAGATTTAAAAATGTTTTTTCATAAAAAAAGACCTCTAGAATAAACTAAAGGTCTTTTTTATCATTCATTTATATAACTCAATTATTCATATCGCAAAGATTCAATTGGATCTAATTTACTGGCCTTGAAAGCCGGGAAATAACCCGAAAGAAGGCCCACAATTATACAAATCAAAAATGCCACAAACATCCATAACCATGGTATTAGGAAGCCACCTACACCTATCACTAAAGAAATTAAATTTCCAATTGCGATTCCAAGAATCACTCCCATAATTCCTCCCAATACGCAAATCATAATTGCCTCTAAAAGGAATTGCTGGCGAATTCGTAGAGGAGTTGCCCCTAGCGCCTTTCTAATTCCAATTTCTCTGGTCCTCTCTGTTACGGAAACTAACATAATATTCATTAGTCCGATGGAAGCTCCCAATAAGGTAATAAAGCCTATTCCAAAACCTCCCATTCTTAGATATCCTGCAACTTCTTCTAAGCTTTCTGCTACTGACCGGCTTTTTGTTAAATCAAAAGAATCTTCATCTGTTACCCGATCCTGTCTGATTTTTCTCATAATACCTGTAGCCTGCCCCATATCATACTCTATTTTAGTTCCGTCTGAACTAAGAGCGGTAATATTATAATTGAAATTTCCATTTCTATCCAACCTACTGGCATTTTCTATAGGTATTATTACTTGTCTATCCGCACCCTGGTCTTGTCCTACCCCTCCCTGTTCTTCCAAAACGCCAATAATAACATATGGTCTCCCAAAGACAGTTATTTTTTTATTGATGGGATTTTCGTTTGGTTCAAATAATATGGAAACAATTTCTGTCCCTACTATGCAAACATTATTTCCATATTGAACTTCGAGATTACTGAAATTTCTTCCATTCTCGATCTTCATTGCTTTAATATTCAAATAATTCTCATCTGCACCAGTAATCCGTGAATTTGGATCTGTTTTTTTTGATCCATTTTTAATCTCCGCAGCTCCCGCTACTCTAGTATATACAGTTGAGATTCCAATCGCGCTGTACTCCTGCTTAAATGATTGGGTTTCTTTATAAGTGATTTTGGGATAAGTTTTTTCTGTAACTCCCTGTTGGATTGCCCTTCCTCCAGAATACCCTTTATTCCTAACATCAAAAGAATTAGCACCTAAACCAGAAAAACTTTCCGCAATCTGAGTTTTTATCCCATCAATCGCAGTAAGCATTCCTACCAAAGAAGAAATTCCAATTGCAATGATTGCACCGGTTAAAATAGTCCTTAGTAAATTAACTTTTACAGAATTTATAGCTTCGCGAATATTTTCGATCAGATTCATAAGATGTCCGAATTGGAACAGGTTTTTTAATTCTCCTGATTAATTAATTTTAATAATAATCAATTCACATTGATTTGGCTAAAGCTTAGCAAAAATTATGAGTGCTTCCGTTCAATAACATTTGTTAAACCTTAATTATTGGAATCCAAACAAGTTCAACGGAATTATCAGAAAATGGATCATACTTTTCATCAAAGGTTTCAAAATGATTTCTAGTATCCAATTCATATCCTGATTTTGGAAGCCAATTCTGCATAAAATCCTGAAGTTTATTCTGAAAATCTAAAGGTGTTCCTCTATGTTCAAAAACTGCATAAACTCCTCCATCCAAAACTATTTCTTCAAAATCTGGGAGAATTTCTTCTACTTTACAATCTATGGCCGCACATTTTTCAAAAGGCGTATCCAAACTTAAAGCCACTTCCTTCAACTCCTTTCCATACCTCTGGATGGAATAAAATTTTGTAGGGTTTAGATTTTTAGAATGATTAATAGCTATTCGAAAAGGCCTCCAAAGCTTCGAAGTTTCCTGTTTCCCAAAACTTGTTTCTATCCTTTTCCCATAAAGGGTTTTAGTCGGTATCTCAGATATTATAATTTTCAACTTTAATGCATTCTATCTCCTCGTACTCCAATTTCCTTTAAAACTTCGGCTTCAAAAGAAAGCCATTCTTGCCATCTTGCATTTACCTTTTCAGGATCTTGATATTTTCTTGCCAACTCAATAAATGTCACGTAATGCCCTGCCTCAGAAATCATTAATTCATAATAGAAATTCTGCAACTCTTGATCCTGAATATTCTTGGACAGTAATTTAAATCGCTCACAGCTTCTTGCTTCAATTAAAGCATTCAACAATAAAACTTCTGTCAATTGTTGCCATCTGTCTCCTCCCTTTTTGACGAATCCTTGAAGTTTAATCACGTATTCATCTTTTCTTGGTTCTCCAAATCTCAGTTCTCTTTTTCGGATTTGATCCATTACCCTTTCAAAATGTCCCCATTCTTCTGAAACAATCGGTGTTAAAGTATCAACCAATTCCTTAAGGTCAAAAAACCTTAAAATCAATGAGATACATGAAGATGCTGCTTTTTGTTCACAGTAGGCATGGTCAGTTAAAATATCCTCAATTTGCATTTCAGCAATGTTTACCCAACGAGGATCGGTAGGTAACTTCAAATGAAGCATTTTCTGCTTAGTGCTCTCTTCCCATTCCATATTAATCGAATAAATACCAGGTAATCCCTAAATCTATAAATGATTTATATCCCGTATAATCGGGTGTTACAAAATAGCCTTCCTGCTTCATCAAGCCATTATTCAAATGGTTGTATTTAAATAAAACACGTGTTCTATTTATCCTAAAATCCAAGAAAATATCTGCTACGGGATATGCATAGATATTAAAAGTGTTTTGAAGATTAAACTGCTGCGTAGAAGGGAAATAGGCATCAGCAAAATAATCGGATTTGAACCTCACGTCTATTCCAAGTTGAATAAATACGTTCTCATTAAATGCAGGACTATCAAAATAAAACTTACTATTCGCGAAGAATTTTGGTATCCGAAAAGCATCACTTCCTTCTCCTGTGACCTGGGTAAATACAATCTCATTATCCCATCTGAATTTTTTGCCTATTTGGAAATTTGCAATCAATCCCGGCATCAGCATAAATGCTTCTCCATCATTCTGGGTTGCTATTCTATTTTCATCAAAATAGATGTAATTATTTACCCTATTGATTGTCAGGCTAGGTCTAAGCCTTACTTTATCAAAATTTAAAATCAACTTCCCTTTAATCTGGTCAACCCCGGTATTATCAAAATCATTTTCCCATTGATAGTGATTCCCTCTATATATTTGCTGAACAGATGTAGGCTTATATAAAGCTTTCGTATATTCTAGTTCTATCCAAGGTGAAACAAATAAACCGTGTAGTTTATATGCTCCTGGAAGCAAATATTCGCCATCGGCAGTTAAAGACCATTTATCGGAAATTTTACCGACCAACTGTCCCCCCAAATAAACCTCATTGAATTTATCATCTTCATCAAAAAATTTATTCTGCATTCTCCCTGTTCTGAATTTCGCAAAAGCATTATAAAAGAAGCCTCCAAAAGTCCCCTTTAAACCGACTTCATTTCTCCATTCAGAAAACTCATTAAAATTCCTGGTGGTATCAGGTTGATTATATCTCGTATTCGGAAAAAACAGGGAATCTGAAGTTGTCAAATCAGCTTCAAAAGTCATATCCTGGCTTTTTTTATCAAAAACATGATAAATCTGCAATCCGTCTTGAACTTTATATTCATGATAGAAATGGTAATCCTGCCTTAAATCTCTTGCTTGGGAATATTTGAGCCAAACTTTTGCATCTTCATAGGTAAAATAAATGGAAGTACTGTCTACCTCAGGTGGAATAATCCCTCCTATCTCATTTACCTTATGTTTCATTCTTGAAAAATTCCCAAGGAACCAATATTTTCCATTTTCTGAGCGATAATTTGTGTGAAGAGAATATGCGGTTTGTTCAACCATGTTATCATCTCTAGCTACTGGGTTTAGGGTTTTTCTAGACTTTATGGTATGAAACTCAAATCCCACGTTCCAGCGTGGATTAATATTTCTGGCAAAAGCCAAATCAAGCATATTTCGATTTCCTCCACCAAAAAAAGCTGACATCTCAGTAAAGGGCGATTTGGTATCAAAATATTTGTTATTCTCGGGAGATCGATAATAAATATCATAAGCTGAATAGCCAGATCGAGTACCAATTAATTCAGGAATTTGATAAAACACCGGTTTTGCAGCACTTCCAATATTTCCCAAATCCTGATACTTCCATCCACTTTTTGAAACCGGATCATAGCTGTGAAAATTAGTAAGTGAGGTATCTTGAGGATATAGGATCAAATTGTTTCTTTTGATATCCTTTTCAAAAAAATAAAGACTGGTTTTTGGTCCATAGACTTGTTTTGTACTATCATCCAAAAGTGACCTTCTGCCCTCCAACTCTTCCTCTTCTTCTGGGTTTACCAATTCCCGCGTTCTCTGCTGATTGGGATTGGTTGTAACAGGTCGCTGTGCCATTAAAGCCTGAGAAAGCCAAAACGACAAAAATATAAGTAAGCCTAAAACTTTGATTTTCACCTAATCTATTTCTTTTGAAGAATTACCTGATCGATAAAACTTTCCATGAATCGCTCATCTTCTTGTGAAAAAACCACTTGAATCGGCAACACAAAAATCGGAATTTCTTCTAGAAAACCCGAAGGACTACTAGATTTAACTTTTACTGCATCTTTTTCGGTAGTAATAATTATTGGACTTCGCTCAGAATAGGTATCGTATATGTCTTTTATTTTATCAAAATCGGACAAACTATATTCATGATGATCTGGGTATTTTAGGGTTTCTAATAAATTGAAGTTTGCCGAAACATATTTCTTCAGTTGCTCATCATTTGCAATACCACTTAGCAAGATCACTTGTTGAGAAAATGTACTTTCTTTGCCTATGGGGTAGGGTTGCCCATATCCAATTGTACTGGAGAGAATTGGAGCTACCTTGTTATATTTCCTAATCTTTTTTATCATCTCAATCTTTTCAGATTCTAAAATTCCCAAGGGACACTTCGTCACCACAATCAAATCAGCTCTTTGTGCTCCTCTTCTACTTTCCCTTAACCTTCCCATAGGTAGTAAAAAATCAGAATAAAAAGGTTGATCAAAAGTCGTCAGTAAAATGGTTGAATCAACTTGAACGTATCGATGTTGAAATGCATCATCCAAAATAACCAATTCATTTTCAGGGAAGTTTAAAGCGATTGAATTTAGAGCTTCCACTCTTTTTTCGCCCACAAATACAGAAATCTCCTTCCCAAATTTTGAAAAAATCTGATATGGTTCATCTCCAATATCTGAAGGTAGTACTCCTCTTTTTGCTTTAAGAAATCCGCTTGTTTTTCTTCCGTATCCCCTACTTAATGTTGCGGTTTTTTGCCTGGATTTAACCTTACTAATCAAATATTCAACCATTGGGGTTTTACCCGTTCCACCAATACTTAAGTTCCCTACTAAAATGCTTTTTAGAGGAGATTTAGTTCTTTCTAACCACCCCAAATCAAAAAACCAATTTCTAACCTTGGTGATCAGATTATAAAGTACCGCAAAAGGATAAAGCAAAAAAGCGTAGGGGCGCATTCCTTAGATTTACTATTTTTGACCAAATAAACGGAAAAATTATGGGATACAAGATTGGAGAACTGATTTCACGGCTTGAATCATTTGCACCGCCATCTTATCAAGAGTCCTACGATAATGCTACTTTGATTACTGGCGATAGAAGCACTGTCCTTACGGGAGTCTTATGTTCATTAGACTGTACGGAAGCTGTTGTTGAGGAAGCAATTTCTTTAGGTGCCAATCTGATCGTTGCACATCATCCGATTGTTTTTAGAGGATTAAAGAGTTTTACCGGCAAAAATTATGTAGAAAGAACTGTTATTAAAGCCATAAAAAATGACATCGCAATTTTTGCCATTCATACGAATTTAGATCACGTCTCAAACGGAGTCAATAAAAGAATTTCAGATAGACTTGGTTTAGTAAATACGAAGATTCTCCAACCCAAAAAACAAATCTTAAGCAAACTTGAATTTTTCGTACCTCCCTCCGGAAAAGATAAAGTGCTCAAAGCTATTCATACAGCTGGTGCTGGTAAAATCGGAGAGTATTCTGAATGCTCCTTTCAAACAAAAGGAACTGGTTCATTTACCCCTTCCCAGAATGCAAATCCAGCAATTGGTGAAAAAGGTAAAGCAGAAAGTTTGGAAGAAATAAAAATTGAGGTATTGGTACCCAATCACCAGATAGGTAAAATTCTTGGCGAACTAAAAACCAATCACCCATATGAAGAAGTAGCTTATTATCTAACAAATATCGAAAATGAAAATCAGGAGGTCGGTGCCGGGATGATAGGAGAACTTTCCGAACCACTGGAGGAAACAGACTTTTTAGATTATATGAAAAAGAAAATGGAACTTCAGGTAATTAAACACACCACTCTTCTAAAAAAGAAAATTAAAAAAGTTGCTGTCTGTGGGGGTGCAGGGATTTTCCTTTTGCCCGATGCTAAAAGAGCCCATGCAGATATATTTATTACCTCCGATGTGAAGTATCATGAATTCTTCGATGCCGAAAACAGACTAATACTTTGCGATATTGGTCATTATGAAAGTGAAATTTTCACAAAAGAATTACTAGGAGAGTTATTGTCACAAAATTTTCCTAATATTGCACTCTATTTGACGAAAGTAGTTACAAATCCCACATCCTACCGATAGTACATGGAAAGTACAGTAGCACAAAAGCTCGAGGCCATTCATAACCTTCAACTAATTGATTCAAGACTTGACGCTCTAATTAAAGTTAGAGGAGCTCTTCCCGAGGAAGTTCAAGATTTAGAAGATGAAATAGCCGGTTATGAAACCCGATTGGAGAAATTCCAAAACGAGATTGAAGCATACGAAGAGGAAATAAAACAACTCAAGGAAAGCATCAAAGATTCTGAAAAACTGATAAAGAAGTATCAGGAACAGCAGATGAATGTGCGAAACAACCGAGAGTATGATGCAATCACAAAAGAACTGGAATTACAAGATTTAGAAATTCAGGTTTCAAAGAAAAAAATTGCAGAAGCTGCGGTTAAGATAGATCAAAAGAAAATTGATCTTGATGAACTAAACGCTGTAATGAAAGACCGACAGAAGGATCTTGATCAAAAAAACAGTGAACTTTCTACTATCATTTCAGAAAGTGAATCTGAAGAAGCAAAGTTAAACTCTGATAGAGAAAAAGCTTTAAAGAAGGTAGATGAAAGGCTAATCAAATCTTACAAAAAGATCAGAGCGAATGCAAAAAATGGTCTTGCTGTTGTTCTTGTGAAGCGAGGAGCTTGCGGAGGTTGTTTTAATACGGTACCTCCTCAGCGACAAGCTGATATAAGAGAAAAGAAAAAATTAATCGTATGTGAACATTGTGGAAGAATCCTCGCAGGTGTTGAAGACGAGATTGAAGATCCAACTCCAGCTCCAAAAAAGAAAAGAGCAAAAGCATAATTCAAAATACCATATTTAAAAACCCCAAAAGTAAAATTACTCTTGGGGTTTTTATTTTTTAATAGATTTGGCCTTGCTTCTTAGGTTGTAATTTTAGTATCTTAGATGCATATGAAAAGTTTCCGAATAGCAATCATAATCTTTTTTATTTCTCTCTCATCATTTGCTAAAAATGATGATTCTAGAACGTTTATGGTGATTTTTAAACAAAAAGAGCTCAAATCTTTGAAAACATCAATTCAAAAAATTGAAGCTCAATTTTCCACCATTTTTAAAACAAAAAGCTATTCCGGTAATTCTGACCTCACCTTGCTCATTGAAGTTCCATCAAATCAATTTGATTTATCTACGATTGGAGACTTTATTATCGAATTGGGAGATGATAAAGAATTAAAACTTCAGGATATGGCCTTTAGACTTTTTGATTTAACTGAAGGAAAGGAAGAGTTGCAAAGTTTTATCTCTGAATACGAAGATTTGCAACATGCCAGAAAAAATGACAAAACTGCTAAAGTTGATTTAAAGCCTTAAGGTGGCCCACATCATTTCTTTTTAAAATCTCAAACGCTCCATTTCCCTTTTCTTCTAATAGATACAAGCAAAGGTTCTGATGTTCATAATTATCCATGTGCTTCAGGTCATGCTTCATAATTAAACTCAGAAATATTCTCATTGCTCTTCCATGCATGCAAACAAGAATGGTCTCGCCTGGACCATTTATAATTTTTTCAATTCCTTTAATCATTCTTGCTGCCACAACGTTTGGGCTTTCTCCCCCAGCTATCGCATAATCGAGGTTGCCAATTTTCCATTGATTTAGCATATGATGGTAATATTGGCTTTCATTTGGGGTCATGGGAGTCCCTTCATATTCGCCCCAAGAAATTTCATTAAGTTCAGGAAGTGCCTCAAATGGAATTCCTAATTCAAGAAAACCTTGAATCGACTGCTTCGTCCGAATCAAAGCAGTATGGTATAAATGATCAAAGGGAATATCTTTATATGCTTCAAAAAATAATTGAGCTTGCTTCTTACCAGTCTCGTTAATGTCAGCATCGATCCCACTGCCCTGAACAACTCCCTTCAGGTTAAAATCTGTTTGCCCGTGTCTTACTAAGTAAATTTTTTTTCGATTCAAGATTCTCTATTTTTGTCTTCATCCCAAAGAAAACTCATTTACTTTAATTTTCATGGTATTTAAGAGAAAGCCTTCCCTTGAGGAATTGAATAATCAAAGTTTGAACACAATGGTTTCTCACTTAGGGATTTTTTTTATTGATATTTCAGAAAATTCAATTTCTGCCACTATGCCTGTTGATGAGAGAACAAAACAACCAATGGGTTTGTTGCATGGAGGAGCGAATGTAGTTCTAGCAGAGACATTAGGAAGTATTGCAAGCTCTTTAACGATAGATATTGGAAAGAAGGCTTGTGTGGGTCTGGAAATCAACGCCAATCACATCAAAGCAGTTAGATCTGGATTGGTAACTGGAACAACAACTCCAATTCATATTGGCCAAAGCACTCAAATTTGGGAAATTAAAATCACCAACGACAAAGGTCAACTTTCCTGTATCAGTAGAATCACAATGGCAATAATTGATAAAAAGTAAATGAATACGGAAGTATCCACGAATCATACACAAACAGAATTAATTCAACTTCTACTTCAATTAGGACTAGGTTCTGGCGGTTCATTTGCTATTTGGAGAAAGCCAAAATGCAATACCGTAGAGATGGTTTTAGATGATAGTACCATTCCCTCCAAAGTCACTATTAATTTAGAAGAACTAGACCCTGGATTTATCATTCATCCTTTCGCGGATCAGGAAGATAAAAAAGCTTATTTTATTAAAGCCAACAATTACCTGAAAATCAAATTGGATGATTCATTTGAGAAGGATGAATTGCCAGAATGGGCGAAAATCAGGCTAGAAAATGAACGGTTACTTTCTCCTCAAGAATTAAAATCTTTGTTTGCCCAGCAACCACATACAATTCAGGGTTCTGGGAAAGACGAAAGTCAGAACAAAAAGCATTTTATGCAATTGGTAGAAATGGGAGTTCAGGCTGTTTTGGATGGAAAAATGGAAAAAGTAGTACCGGCAAGAACAAAACATATTGAAATCCCTGAAGATTTCAATTTGAGTCTTACTCTATTAAGTCTGATGAAAACCTATCCTTTTGCATTCATTAATTTTTTCCATATCCCTCAAGTAGGTACTTGGATTGGAGCATCACCTGAAGTGCTGATTGAAACAAAAGGAGATATTTTCTATACCATGTCTTTGGCTGGAACCCAACCGGCAGAGGGAGACAATCCTTTGAAAACGGCTGCTTGGACTCAAAAAGAAATTGAAGAACAGGCATTAGTCAGTAGATATATCGTTTCTTGTCTGAAAAAAATCCGATTAAGAGAATATGAGGAACATGGGCCAAAAACAGTAGTTGCTGGTAACCTTTTGCACTTGAGATCTGACTTCAGAATTGATATGCAAGCCACGGGCTTTCCTCAATTAGGATCCATCATGTTGGACTTGCTACATCCAACTTCAGCAGTTTGCGGAATGCCCAGGAAGGAATCCCATGAGTTTTTACAAGCTTATGAAGGGTTTGACCGTTCTTTTTATGCCGGTTTTATCGGGCCTGTTAACATTCAGGATCAAACTTCAATTTATGTGAACTTAAGAACTGCATCCCTATCAGAAAAACAAGCAATTTTGTATGCAGGCGCTGGGGTTACTGAAGATTCTGATCCAGAAAAAGAATGGGAAGAAACTGAGCTCAAATGTCAGATCATTGGTAAATTCATCCAAAACCCAAAAGTTTGATCCTCAATCATATTACCGAATTAGTAGCCATCTGCGCTAAAAAAGGCATTAAAAATGTCATTTTATCACCAGGTTCACGCTGTGCTCCTATTACCATTTCTTTTGCAAGGCATACGCAAATTCACACAAGAACTATTTCCGACGAGCGCTCGGCAGCTTTCATAGCTTTGGGAATGGCCCAACAATTGGAAGAACCAGTGGCATTGGTTTGTACGAGTGGCTCAGCAGCTTTAAATTATTATCCTGCTATTGCCGAAGCATATTTCCAACAAGTACCTTTATTAGTTTTGACATCAGACCGACCAAAAGAATGGATTGACCAATACGATGGGCAAACAATTTTTCAAGAAGGGGTTTATGGAAAACATGTGAAAAAAAGCTTCCAATTCCCAAATTTTGTCGGAACGCCAGATGACGAATGGCTCGCTAATAGAATAAGTAATGAGGCTATTAATCTGGCAAAGGAGTTTCCTGCTGGCCCCGTGCATATTAATATCCCATTAAAAGAACCATTTTATCCAGTTGATGAAGAGGAAATCATTTTTCCTGAAAAACCTCGGATTTTTAATCAAGCCCACAGTTATTCTCAACTTGCTGAAGAATCTTTCATGAAGTTGAAAAGTAGATTGGAATCTTTTAATCGAATTCTAATCATCGCAGGGCAACAAAGGCCAAATAATCAGATTCAGGAAACCCTAACAAAACTTTCAACCCAAAAGAAAGTAGTTGTAGTTACTGATACCATAAGCAATTTACAATCTGATTATAGTATCAATCTTCATGACCATTGGTTAAATTCTGCTGAAATTTGGGCCGGTTTAAAACCTGATTTAATAATCAGTTTTGGTAAGTCGATTATTTCCAAAAGCTTAAAATTATTCCTCAGAAATACTGATGCATCGCATTGGCTTATACAGCCTGATGGTAAAGCAAAAGATACATTCCAAAATTTGACTAGAATCCTTCCAACATCTCCAAGCTATTTTCTTGGATGGATGATGAATAATCTAACTAATCAAAATTCAGAGTTCTACAATTCTTGGCATGGTTTGGAACAAAAAATAAAAGATCAACTTCCAGAAATCATAGACTCTGTAGGATTTGGAGAATATGCTGCCTTACAAACTGCCTTGGAGAAAACTCCCATTTCTTCAAAAATTCATGTCGCAAACAGTATGTCCGTCAGATATCTAAATTTTCTTGGTAAAAGAGATCAAGAAATTATCTGCAATAGAGGCACAAGCGGAATTGATGGGTCAAATTCTACGGCTGTTGGATGTACTTTTACCACCAAGGAACTAGTCACTTTAGTAACCGGTGACCTTGCTTTTTTCTATGACAGAAATGCTTTTTGGCACAATTATACGATGCCAAATCTTCGAATTATTCTTTTAAACAACCATGCTGGTGGCATTTTCAGGATAATCGATGGCCCCAAAAATCAACCTGAATTTGTTGAGTATTTTGAGACCAAGCAAAATCTCACTGCGCAGCATCTTGCAACCGAATATGGATTTTATTATTCTAAAGTGGTAAATAAAGAAGAATTACAGGCTTCTCTAAAGGATTTCTACTCAGATTCCGTACATCCAAAAATTTTGGAAATAGAAACCTCCAGCAAAATCAATCTGGAACTTTTGCAATTGATCAAAGGAAGGATTTCAGAGGTATTAAAGTCAAGGTGAAATTGACTATTCTTCCTGAAAAACTCTTATATAGTCCACCTTCATTTCTTGAGGAAAAACGGTAGATCCATCAGGACTACCAGGCCAAATCCCCCCCACTGCCACATTGAAAATAAAGAACATTGGCTTATGGAATTCATCTAAACCTGCTGGAGTGATATCAATTACATGATATTCTTCACCATCTAACAGCCAAACTATTTTTTCCGGATCCCATTCAATGGAAAAAACGTGAAACTCGTCATTAAAAATTCCAGTTGAAAGCTTGGTGCTTCCTCCATAGTTGGCATAACTTCCGCCATTATCCCAATGGACTGTTCCGTGGATAGTTCTATCACGGTCATCTACAGATCCTCCAACCAATTCCATGATATCTATTTCACCGCATTTTGGCCAACTCACTTCATCAATATTTTCTCCAAGCATCCAAAGTGCAGGCCATAGACCTTGACCTTTAGGGAGGAGTGCCCGGATATCAATTCTACCATAGGTAAATGATTGTTTTCCCTTTGTAATCAACCTTGAGGAAGTATATTGCCTTCCACCAGCACTTTCTCTTTTGGCGGTTATAACAAGGTTTCCATCAACTATTGAAGTGTTCTCTTTCTTATAATATTCTAATTCTTGATTTCCCCAACCACAAAGTTCTGGACATCCATCACCCAACTCAAAAGTCCAATCTTCTGAAATTGTAGGAGAGTTGAATTCGTCCGACCATACCAATTTATAACCTTCATAGGATTCAGGGCTGGTATATCCCGAATTTGGACCTAAACCCAAAGATTCGGCATTCATATTTACCATTTTTGTGCTAACCACGAAGATCGATTCGGTAGAATGGGCTTGAACTACGATGGTATAATCTCCTTTTTCTGTGTAGGTGTAGGAAGCTGTATTTCCATCTACTCTATTGGGAACTTCTCCTGGAGTTCCAAAACTGATTTTAAAAAAACTTGCGTTCGTTGCTGAAAAGTTTGCTCTAACTTCGCCATTACCTAATTTTTCAACATCGAGAACAAAGTTGGTAATCTCCTCAATTTTATCATCAACTTCCTCACTTCCTGAACAGGATGTTAAAAGAATTATACTGAAAAGAACGAAGATACTTTTTTTGAATACTTCCATTTATTGGGTTGTTTGAAAATTAAACTCGTCTAATAATCAAAATTAAAATAATTGTAAAATGTTTACTTTCAAACAGTAAAATCGGGAGTTTTTTTACTCCCGATTTTCTGGATCAAATAAATCATTAGGCCAATCTGTACAATTTCAGCTAAAGTCCAAGGAATTAATGCCAAAAAAACTCCAATTCCAGTAAACATCAATACCCCAGCTAGAATCAATAGAACCCCCATAATTGTCGCCATTGAAGAAAATTCCTTTTTATATCCAAGGTATCCAAATCCTAAAAACGCAAAAATGAAACCGAATGAACTTACCTTGATCATATAATAATCCCCGATTGAAAATACATCTGTAAACAAGGCAATCATATCAATGATAAACCAGATTACATTCGCACCAACCATTACCCAAAGTGCAATCGTTAAAATCCGATTTGGAAAACGTAAGGTCAATTTCAACCAGCCCAATAGAAATAAGATGTAAAAGAAATAAGTTCCTGCTTTAATAAGCGTATATCCTATTAAACTAAAAGAAACTTCACCTCCCAAAAATTCTTGCTCCATTCCTATTTCAAGGATCGATAGAAAAAAATAAATAATTGCTGCACCGATGGAAATATATAATAGAGGGCTTGGCTTTTCAGCCGATTGACTGTCCATTTCAGAATCTTTTTCCCAATGATATTCTAGTGCTTCAAAAATTGCTTTGATGGTATAGGTTCTTGGCGATACCTCCCCAGCTTCAATTCGCTGTATTGTCCTTACATTTAAATTGCATTTTTCAACTAACTCTTCTTGAGTAAGTCCTTTTGCCTTTCTTAAGTCTGAGACTTTCTTGCCTAATTCTGGTTGTTTCATAATTTTTTGTAGATTTTGATTTACCATGGCAATTTCTAAGATTGATTTTGGACAAAGGGCGAAATAGGCTCGGATTTAACCCGACATTCCCCTGACATTTCGTCTATTGGGGCATTTTGCGGTCAAGTTAAGGAAAATGTTACAGCAGGGGTAATACTTTTTGAAGTGCAGGATTTCGGTTTTCAGCCTTCCATATAACTGATAATTCCGTGAATTCTGAAATGTGGGTAATCTCCATAAATCGAACATTTAATTCATATCCCTCCTTTAAAGATGAAGGAACAATTGCCACACCCAAGCCATTTTCCACCAGTTTAAAAATCGTCAGCGCATGAACAGACTTATGACGTATTTTAGGGGAAAACCCAGCTTGTCTACAAATTCCAATGATTTGCTCGAAGTAATAATTCGAATAATCGCTGGAAAAAAGTATAAAGGACTCATTTGAAAATTGCCCTAAAGAATGAAAATCTTTGGTTTGAACTGGATGATCTTTTGGAACCACCAAAGAGAAAGAATCTCGCAAGACAGTTTTCATTTCAACATCAGAAGGAACAGAAGCTAGTCTAACAAAACCCAAATCCAATTTATCTTTTTGCACCATTTCCACCTGCGCAGCATTACTTAATTCCTCCAAACTGGATGTGATCAAAGGCTCAAGCAGATTTAATTTTTTAAGCAAATCTGGAAGCACCTGATTAGAGGCTGAGCCCAAAAAACCGATCCTTAGCTCCCCCACCTTTCCAACATCAATCAGTTTGAGTTGACTCTTTGTGATTTCTAAATGATTTAAAACAAAATCTACCTCCCCCAATAAATAACGACCAGCTTCCCGAAGCTCCACATGCTTTTGATCACGTTCAAAAAGTTTGACTTCGAGCATCTCTTCCAATTGCTTGATCTGTCTACTCAATCCAGGTTGGGAAATAAATAACCGTTCAGCTGCTTTTCGAAAATTTAACTCTTCTGCAACTGCTTTGAAATATATGAGATGTCTAAGTTCCATGATGCTTTAAAGTTATCAAATCATGACAAATTAGTATCAAAAATTATCAATGATCTTAGCTAGTTTTGTAAATCATTAGAATAAAAAATCAAATCCTATGGAAACTTTCCATTTTGGCATAGACAGACTAACGGCATCTATGGCTTTAAAACTGGCCAGGAAAGAAGCAAGGGGCCTTTTAAATTCTGAAACTATTTCGAAAGTAAATGATTCTGCAGCTGCTGTTGCCAAAATTGCTTCAGGGGAAAAAGCAGTTTACGGTATTAATACCGGATTTGGGCCATTATGTACCAGTAGAATTTCAGAAACAGATACTCGAACTCTTCAGGAAAATCTTTTGAAAAGCCATGCTGTTGGTTTAGGAGATCCTATTCCATTGGAAATCTCCAAATTAATGTTGGTCCTAAAGCTACATGCTTTAGCCCAGGGTTTTTCAGGAATTCAGCTTCGAACGCTTGAGCGAATGCTTTGGATGCTTGAAAACGAAGTTGTGCCTGTAGTTCCTATGCAAGGTTCAGTTGGAGCATCAGGAGATTTGGCACCTCTTTCTCATTTATTTTTGCCTTTAATTGGCTACGGTAAGGTTCATTATGCCGGCGAAATAGTCAATAGTTCAAATGTCTTAAATCAATTTCAGTTAGAACCACTTCAGCTAGGACCCAAGGAAGGTCTTGCATTAATCAACGGAACTCAATTTATAGCTGCTTTTGGCGTAATGGTAGTAGATCGACTTCACAATGTTTTGCAGCATGCGGATATCACTGGTGCCATGATGCTTGAAGGTTTGATGGGATCAATCAAACCTTTTTCGAACGAACTCCACCAACTGAGACCATTTCCAGGAAATAAACATGTAGCTCAAACTATTTTGAATCTGCTTCACCAATCAGAAATCGTAAACTCTCACGTCAATTGTGCACGAGTGCAAGACCCATACTCCCTGAGGTGTATGCCTCAAGTGCATGGAGCTTCTCGAAATGCTTGGTTACATTTAAGGGATTCGATTGAAACTGAAATTAATTCTGTCACAGATAATCCTGTAGTATTTGGCACTGACCACACCATAAGCGGAGGAAATTTCCATGGTCAACCAATCGCTTTACCATTGGATTATGCCTGTTTGGCGGCTTCGGAAATCGGAAATATAGCCGATAGGAGGATATACCTCTCAATCGAAGGAGATACTCCAGGAGTACCTAAATTGCTTTTAAAGGAAACTGGATTGAATTCAGGGTTAATGATTCCTCAATACACCACAGCAGCTTTGGCATCTGAAAATAAAGGACTTTGTTTTCCATCCAGTGCGGATAGTATTCCCACTTCTTTGGGACAGGAAGATCATGTCAGTATGGGATCTATCGGGGCAAGGAAAGCGCTTCAGGTGATTGGAAATGTGGAAAAAATTCTAGGGGTTGAATTATTTTATGCTGCTCAGGCGATGGATTTTCATGCTCCCATGAAATCAGGAAAAATCATGACAGCTATGTATGAGCATGTTCGGTCTAAGATAAACCCAGTCGAATTCGATCGGGTAATGACTGAAGACATGGAGATGGCAATTGAATTGATTCAAAGTGGAGAATTGGTCACAATTGCAAAAGAGGTCGCGAATACTGAAAACTTAAAGTTTGATACAGAATGGAGCGAACTTTTTAAATATTAATTCATATGGAAAAGGCACTCAGATTAATCGGCCCATTTCGTCAGCTTTTGACACTAGATCATCTCCCACTAAAAGGAGCTTTAAAGGATGAGCAACTGGAAATAATAAATGAGGCTGGCTTAATTATTCAAGAAGAAAAAATCCTAGCCGTAGGTAAGTTCATTGCACTAAAGTCCACTTATCCCCAAGCAGAAGTATATAAATTAGAAACAGATTTTGTGGCTTTGCCAGGTTGGGTAGATTGTCATACACATATATGCTTTGGAGGAAGCAGAGCCAGGGATTTTGCGATGAGAAATGCCGGAAAATCCTATCTGGAAATTGCTGAAGCTGGAGGCGGAATCTGGGAAACTGTCACTCAAACTCGAAATCTCAGTCAAAATGAACTTGCTGAAAAAACTACCGAAAATGCAAATAGACATCTAAGTGAGGGAGTTACCACAATAGAGGTGAAAAGCGGTTATGGGCTCAATGTTGCTGAAGAACTCAAAATGCTTCGGGCTATCGAGGAGGCAAACACTAGAACTTGCGCGGATCTTATTCCAACTTGCCTTGCAGCTCATATGAAACCGAGAGACTTTCAGGGAACCAATGAAGAATATCTAGAAATGATTTCTAAACAACTTTTCCCTATTCTCAAGTCCGAAAACCTCTCAAACCGCATTGATTCCTTTATTGAGAAAAGTGCTTTTTCACCAGAAGAAATAAAACCCTATTATCAAAAAGCGCAGAAGTTAGGATTCGATCTGACTGTTCACGCAGATCAATTTTCTACTGGGGGATCTAAGGTCGCGGTTCAATATAGAGCAAAATCTGCTGATCATTTGGAGGCCTCCGCTGACCATGAAATTGAGCTTTTGGCCAAATCAAATACTATTGCTGTTGCACTACCAGGAGCATCTATAGGTTTAGGGGTTCCTTTTACCCCTGCAAGAAAAATTCTGAATAGAGGTGGAGCTTTAGTAATTGCCACTGACTGGAACCCTGGCTCAGCTCCTATGGGAGATTTGGTCGCCCAAGCTTCTATTTTGGCAACTTATGAAAAACTAAGTACAGCAGAGGTTTTAGCAGGTATGACCTATCGAGCTGCAGCTGCATTAAATCTTCCTGACAGAGGTGTTTTAAAGTCAGGAATGCTGGCTGATTTTAACCTATTCTCAACCGATAATTATCAAGAAATCCTTTATCAGCAGGGTAAACTCAAACCTGCTCAGGTTTGGAAAAATGGTCACAAAATTTAACCTGAGAGTCATTGACTATAGTTTATTAAACTACTTTAATTCTATCTAATAATTAGTAATTCTAATGTCTTTCCAAGATCAAATAACCCAAGGTATTCCTACTGAACTTCCAGAAAAAAAAGTTCGAAATCCAGAGCTAAGCCATGCTCCAAAAAGGAAGGAAATACTAAGTTTGGAAGAAAAAAAGCTGGCTATTCAGAATGCCTTAAGATATTTTCATAGAGATTGGCATACAGAACTTGCCATGGAATTTTTTGAAGAACTGGAGCGCTTCGGGAGGATCTATATGTATAGATTTCTTCCGGATTATCAGATGAAGGCAAGACCTATTGAAGAATACCCAGCCAATTGTAAACAGGCAGCAGCTATCATGCTTATGATCCAAAACAACTTGGATCCTAAGGTAGCCCAACATCCCGAAGAGTTAATCACGTATGGTGGCAATGGAGCAGTTTTTCAAAACTGGGCACAATACCTTTTAGTCATGAAATACCTATCGGAAATGACGAATGAGCAGACATTGCATATCTATTCCGGCCATCCGATGGGCCTTTTTCCTTCTTCCAAAGAAGCTCCAAGAGTTATTGTCACCAACGGAATGATGATTCCCAACTACTCCAAACCAGATGATTGGGAAAAATTCAATGCACTGGGGGTCACTCAATATGGACAAATGACAGCTGGATCTTACATGTATATTGGCCCACAAGGGATCGTTCATGGTACCACAATCACGGTAATGAATGCATTCCGGATGAAATTAAAGAAAGGAGAATCCCCAAAAGGAAAAATATTTCTGACGGCAGGATTGGGAGGAATGTCCGGTGCACAACCAAAAGCAGGAAATATTGCAGGATGTGTTACCATCTGTGCTGAAGTTAATCCTGTAGCTGCTAAGAAAAGATTTGAGCAAGGGTGGGTCGATGAACTGATCGAAAATATTGATGAATTGGTTCTGAGAACCCAATTGGCAAAGGCTAATAAGGAAGTTGTCTCTCTGGCGTTTATTGGCAATGTGGTCGATGTTTGGGAGCGATTTGACAAAGAAAATATCTTTATTGAAATAGGATCAGACCAAACATCATTACACAACCCTTGGGCCGGAGGCTATTATCCAGTTGGACTCTCTTTTGATGAATCAAACCAAATGATGGCCCAAAACCCTGAACTTTTCAAAAAACGAGTTCAAGAAACTTTAAGAAGACATGCTGCTGCTATCAATAGACATGTGGAAAAAGGGACTTATTTTTTCGATTATGGAAATGCCTTTCTTTTGGAGGCTTCCCGAGCTGGTGCTGATGTGATGGCTGAAAATGGCATTGATTTCAAATACCCAAGTTATGTGCAGGATATTTTAGGACCCATGTGTTTTGATTATGGGTTTGGGCCATTTAGATGGGTCTGTACCTCAGGAAAACTAGAAGATTTGAAGAAATCCGATAGAATCGCTACAAAGATTTTGAAAGAAATTAAAGCCTCCGCTCCTGCCTCAATTCAGCAGCAAATGCAAGATAATATCACATGGATTGAAGAGGCAGATAAGAACAAATTGGTGGTTGGTTCTCAGGCAAGAATACTTTATGCAGATGCTGAAGGTCGCTCAAAAATCGCTCATGCTTTCAATGATGCGATCCGTTACGGAGAAATTTCTGCTCCGATTGTTTTAGGAAGGGATCATCATGATGTCAGTGGTACCGATTCTCCTTATCGGGAAACCAGCAATATTACCGATGGAAGTAAGTTTACGGCAGACATGGCTATTCACAATGTCATTGGAGATAGCTTTAGAGGAGCCACCTGGGTTTCTATACACAATGGTGGTGGCGTTGGATGGGGAGAAGTGATAAATGGAGGTTTTGGAATGGTATTAGATGGTTCTAAAGACAGTGAAAGAAAATTAAAATCCATGTTATTTTATGATGTAAACAATGGAATTGCAAGGAGAGCTTGGGCAAGGAATTCAGGTTCTTTGGAAGCAATTCAGAGAGAAATGGAAAGGAGCCCAGGACTAAAAGTAACCTTACCAAATATGGTAGATCAAAGCATTTTGGATAAATTGTCTTAAAAAAATAATGAGTAATCTCCATCAAAATCCCAGCACTACTGATTGGTTTGGTAGAAAGTCCTCAAAAATCGAGTACTGGCATCAAGCTACCATTTTTGTCAATGACTTAAAATTAGATATAAATGAAAGTCCCTTTAAAGTCGGGATTTTAGGGTATGCTGGAGAAGAAGGGGTTAGGAGAAATTGGGGTCGATTAGGAACAGCTTCTGCAACAAAATCCATAAGAAATATGATGGGAAGTTTGGCTTTTCATCTTCCAGAAAGCACTAAAGTTTTTGATTATGGTGATGTAATTACAGCAGGTGGTGACATGGAAACTAGCCATGACTTACTCTCAAAATTTGTCCAAGAAATGCTTGAAACACATCACTTCCCTGTTTTATTAGGAGGAGGGCATGATTTAGCTTTGGCTCATGGAAGAGGTATTTTCAATTATATTAAACCCAAAGGGGAAAAATTGGGAATTATTAATTGTGATGCCCATTTTGATTTGCGTCCGCTGAAAGATGGTAAAGGGCATTCTGGCTCTCCATTTTATCAATTAGCTGTCGAAAATGAAAAGGATTTCAATTATTTATGCTTGGGAATTCAACAAGCTTCCAACCCAAAATCACTTTTCGATGCAGCTGAACAACTGAATTCGAGTTGGATAACCATGGAAGATTTTCGATCTAATAATTGGGAAATCATCAAAGAGAGAATCCAAAGATTTTTGAATTCTGTAAATAAAGTATACTTAAGTATTGATCTGGACAGTTTCTCCTCTGCTTTTGCACCCGGAGTATCTGCTCCTTCTCCTTTGGGCTTCAGTCCAGACATTGCTTTCAAAGTTTTTGAATTGATTGCTTCAAGTAAAAAACTGATCTCGCTTGATATAGTAGAGATGAATCCAAAATTCGATCAGGATAATGCCTCGGCTCGATTAGCCGCTAGAATTATAGAGTTTATTTTAAGAAAGATTTTTTAGAAATATAAACCTAATTCACTCCTTACCTACTTATTTATTAAATGATATTTTTTAACTAATAAAAAAATAATGATATTAAGTCATCTTTTAATCATAAAACTCTCTGATGGAGTTTCAATAAACCTTATTTACTATGGATTTTGATATATCAAAAATTTTAGACCAAGTGTACCTCTATGCTCCAAAAGTCTTAGGAGCTATCATCACTCTTGTAATCGGTTTCTGGATTGCTGGCATTATTTCAAAAAGCATTAAAAAATCCTTAGAAAAAAATAATGTAGATAAATCCCTGGCCCCATTTCTTAATTCAGTCATTTCTATCACATTAAAATTCTTGGTGCTGTTAAGTGCAGCATCCATGTTTGGGATAGAAGTCACCTCTTTTATCGCAATTTTCAGTGCATTAGCTTTTGCTATAGGCTTAGCATTACAAGGAAATCTCAGTCATATGGCAGCAGGAATCCTTATTTTATTTTTCAGACCATTCAAAGTAGGTGATTTTATTGTGACAAATGGATACTCTGGGACAGTCAAAGAGATACAGATTTTCAATACCATTCTAACGACTCTTGACAATCGAATCATCATTATTCCAAATGGAGCCATTTCTTCAAACCCGCTTGAAAATTTAACTGCCAATGAAAGTAGGAAGGTTCCGATGACTTTTGGGATCAGCTATGAAGCAGATATAGACAAAGCACGTACCGTCATTGAAAAAGTAGCTGCTTCCTGCGGATTTATAGACCATTCTCAACCAGTGGATATTTTAGTTTCAGAATTGGGAGATTCCTCAGTTAATTTTGCCGTTCGACCTTGGTGCAAGACTGAAAACTTTTGGAACGTGCATTTCTTTATGCAAGAAAATATTAAGAAGGAGTTTGATAAGGAAAATATCGGAATACCATTCCCTCAGAGAGATGTACATCATTATTATCCGGAAGGAAAAAAAGGATAAAAAATTTAATAGATATCGCTCAAAAAAGACTGGGTTTGAAAAATCCAGTCTTTTTTAGTTTACTAAGCTATCCCATAAAATCTCAACAGGATGTTTAGCCTTTCGGCCAGTTCCATCTGCAATCTGATGTCTACAGGAAGTGCCTGGTGCAGCGATGATGGTTTCCGAATCAGCTTTTCTAACTGCTGGAAATAACACTAACTCTCCCACTTGCTGTGATACTTCAAAATGTTCTGCTTCATAGCCAAAACTTCCAGCCATCCCACAGCAACCGCTAGGAATTGTTTCTACCGAATAATTTTTTGGAAGACTCAGTATTTTTTGAGTCCAAACAATAGAGGATAAAGCTTTTTGGTGACAGTGTCCATGAAGTTTAACCTTCTGGCTTTTAGTGGTAAATGAATCTGATTTGATATTTCCTGCCGCTGTTTCCTGAGCTAAAAATTCATCAATTAATTTCACATGAAATTTCAGCTTTTTTGCTGCATCCACTAAATCTTTATTTACAATCCGTGGATACTCATCCCTAAAACTCAAAATAGCTGATGGTTCCAAACCGATCAGGGGAGTATTTCCATCAATCAATTTATTGAAGATTCTCACATTGGCTTCCGCATGCTTCTTGGCTTTTGATAGCAAACCTTTCGATAAAGCTGAACGACCACTTTCTTCGTGATCCACAATTCTAACTTCATATCCGAGTTTTTTCAATAAAGAAATGGCTTTAATTCCAATCTGAGTATCATTATGATTTGTAAACTCATCAAGGAAAAAATAAACCGCTTTTATAGTTTTTGATGCTGCAGGGAGGGTAGAATAATTCTTTTTATACCATTTCCGAAGACTTTGAGAACTGATAGCTGGTAAATTTCTATTAGGGGATACGCCAAGAAGATATTTCATCAATCCACCCGTGACACTGTTACTCAAAAAGAAATTCGCAATACCCGGAACCATAGCCCCCAGTTCATTCAATTCATTGATATGGGCAAAAGCTTTTGATCGAAGTGGTGTTCCATTAGTTTTTTGGTATTGGTAAAGGAACTCTGCTTTCAAAGTTGCCATGTCCACATTAGAAGGACATTCAGCTGTACAACCCTTACAGCTCAAGCATAAATCCATAGCCTCTTTTATCTCAGGGTGATCAAAGGCATTTTCCTTTTTGTCCATGGTCAAAAACTCCCGAAGCGTATTTGCGCGACCACGAGTGGTATCCCGTTCATTTCTAGTGGCCATAAAACTAGGACACATCGTCCCCCCAGACCCTGGGAGTTTCCTACAATCCCCAGATCCATTGCATTTCTCTGCAAGACGAAGTATCCCCCCGACCTGCGAAAAATCCATCATCGTTTTATGCTCAGGCGTCTCTTGGTCAGGCTCATATCTTAGGAATTTATTCATTGGTGCTGCATCCACAATTTTTCCTGGGTTGAAAATATTGTTGGGATCCCAAGTGAATTTCACTCTTCTGAAAAGCTCGTAATTCTTCTCGCCAACCATCATAGGAATAAAAGCAGCACGAACACGACCATCTCCATGTTCACCGGAAAGTGAACCTTGATACTTTTTCACTAATTCAGCAGAAGCTTTCGATATCTGGTAAAATTCCTCCACATCTTTTGACTTTTTCAAATCCAAAATTGGGCGTAGGTGGATCTCTCCGGCACCTGCATGGGCATAGTGAACGGGCTTTTGATTGAAGCCTTTCATCATCTCATCCACCTCATCGATATAATCTGCCAAATCCTCAATATCCACTGCAGTATCTTCAATACATGCTACCGCTTTTGGATCACCTGGAATATTAGCGAGTAATCCCAATCCAGCTGATCGAAGTGCCCAAGCTGCTGAAACCATTGCAGGTTCAATAATTGGGTAGGCATACCCTAGGTTGTTTTTTTTAAAATCCTCTACCAAAGCATGACCTTTTGCCATGGCTTCCTCCAAAGTCTTCCCCCGAAATTCAACCATTAGTATGGCCTCAGGATCACCTTCAACGAAATAGCGGTTTTTCGAATATTCAATACTCTCCTTCGTACAATCCAAAATAATCTTATCCATCAACTCCACTGCCGTAGCAGGATGCTTCATGGCAGTTTGCGAAGCAACCATACTTTGATGGATTGTTTCAAAATGAGCTGCCACAACAATTTCGATTGGATCAGGCAAAGGATCCAAGCTGATTTTGATTTCTGTGGTGAATGCCAACGTTCCTTCCGAACCTGTCAAAAGCTTGCAGAAATTAAAATTCTCTTTTCCTTCAAAAAGCTCCGACTTCAGCAATTCATCTACAGCATAGCCGGTATTCCTTCTGTGAATAGACTTTTTAGGGAACTGGGCATGGATTTCTTCTCTTGTCTCTGGATTATTTAATTCATCGAAAATCTGCCGATAAATCTTGCCTTCCAAAGTTCGAAGCCCACATTTTCTATCAAAATCATCCTGAGAGATCTCTTCGAAAACGGCCGGATTCCCGTCACTTAGAATAGTGTTTAGGGAAATGACTTTATCCCTAGTCACCCCATATACAATCGATGTGGTTCCTGACGAATTATTCCCTACCATTCCACCGATCATTGCCCTATTAGCAGTAGAAGTAATCGGACTGAAGAAAAGCCCATGTGGCTTTAAAAATCGGTTAAGTTCATCCCTTACCACACCCGGCTGCACTCTCACCCATCGCTCTTCTACATTGAGCTCTATAATTTCTGTAAAGTTTTTTGCCACATCAACCACAATTCCATTTCCAACGCATTGACCAGCCAGTGATGTTCCTGCCGTTCTTGGGATCAAAGAAGTACCATTTTCTGAAGCAAAGCGGATCAACTTCTGAATATCAGCTTCAGTTTTTGGAAATGCTACCGCCAAAGGCATCTCCCGATAAACGGATGCATCGGTGGCATAGAGGGTTTTTGTTAAGGTATCGAATTGCAAAGATCCTTCTAATTGAGAAGAAAGTTTCTGCAATAAAGGCAATAGGTTAGGCTGGTCTGAACTCATGTCCAAAAATAGCTTTCCTAAGGAGAATTAAGAAACAAGACAAGGGAAAGAATTTGATTTGGTTCATAAATTATTTTTCAGTGAATTAATTCCTCAAATGTTCTTTTTACAATGGATTTGAAAATTGAGTCAATCCATCCTTTCTTTGTGGAAACCTCAAGTGCCTCATGTTTTTCTACCTTTCTCAATTCCTGAGCTTTTTAGCCATGCCCTTGACCATTATCAGTATTTCTATTGTGATTGGAGCATTATATGTCAAAAAGAAATGGGGTAAGCGTAGCCTTTGGACAGGGATTATCCTGCTATGGTTTTTCTCCAATCAGTTTATATCAAATCAGGCAATGTTAACCTGGGAACCTGCTTTCAAGGATTTTAATGACATCAAACCCCTTGAATACGGGATCGTGTTGACAGGAGTGACCAATTTGAGCAAAACTGCTTATGACCGTACCTTCTTTAATAAAGGAGCTGATCGGATTACCCATGCGCTTCAATTATATCGAATGGGTAAGATCAAAAAAATTCTCATTACTGGAGGTCAGGGACTCAATCCTGTAAATCCACAGTCTGAAGCAGAACTTTTACAACGTTTCTTGATAATGACAGGTGTACCTCCTGAGGATGTTTTGATTGAAGATCAGTCGAAAAACACAGCTCAAAATGCTCAGTTTACCAAATCATTTTTAGAAGAAAAAGGAATAAATACAGATCAGCAATTTTTGTTGATCACCTCTGCATTTCATATGTACCGAGCAAAAGGCTGCTTTGATAAAGTTGGCTTGAAAACCGAAACCTTTCCGACAGACTATTATAGTTATGACACTAAGTATGATATTCCTACGATTATTTACCCCAGCCCTTTATCTATTGACAACTGGCATAAACTAGTCAAAGAATGGATCGGGATTCTAGTTTACAAATTAGTCGGGTATATTTAAATAAGCAACTTTGTCTAAGAAGGAAAATTTGAAATGACAAATAGCTAATCTTATTCTTTAAATAGAAAAGACCTACTCCATTCCCACTTCCACTCCCACCCCTTCTGCTCCAACAAAATAGGGTGATATGCCATTGCAGCCTTAGCAGTAGGTGCACTAAAAAACCGCTGATCATCAGTTAAAATAGCCGTTTTACTCCCATTAGGTCTTATCAAAATAAGATCCATAACAGCAGAAGGAATCTTTTTAGAATAGGAAGAATCTGATGCTATCAACCTATTTTTTAAACTCCAGCTTATCTCAAAATTCTTGAGTCTAATTTCTGGTGAATTAATAACAGCCGCATCGGATTGGGATTGAACAAAAGTCAAAAATTCTTTCAGCAATGCCAATCCAGGATTATTGAGTTGAGCAGGTCTGAAATCCTCCGGCAGGATACTACTGATTACATGCATCTTTTTTCTAGCTCGAGTGATGGCCACATTTAGGCGATTCTCTGCTCCAGATTTTCCCAACAAACCAAAATTTGTGACCAGCTTCCCTTCCCTATTCGGAGCATAACCTAAAGATAAAATAACTTGATCAAACTCATCACCTTGCACATTTTCGATATTTCTTACCTTAATCAATTCAGAATTCAAACCTGCTTTCCAAAGCAAATTCCGAATCAATTCCATTTGGAAATAATTCCCGGTGACAATCCCAATAGAGTCCTCTGGTGAATCTAAAGTTATCCTTTTCAACAATTCCAAAACTTCTTCTGCCTCGGCTCGATTGGTTTGGTTTTCCCAAATTCCTTCAATTTTTATCCAAGAAAAGGCTGGGACTGCCGCTTCCACTGTTCTATAATCTGGTAATACCTGTAAGAGATTTTCATAAAAATGAGAATTGGAAAAGTGGATCAAAGCAGGATCCGCCGATCTATAATGTCCTTTCAACTGCTGCTTTTCAAAATAATACCCTGCAAGTTCCAACAAAGATTCCGATTCAAACTCTACCCCTTCTTGATCAGTCTCCCAAGTGACTTGATAAAAATCTGAAGGTCTTAATTGTTTGGAATCTCCAGCTACTACTACTTGCTTACCGCGCATCATGGCTGGGAGTCCTCTTTCGACCTGGCACTGGGAAGCTTCATCAAAAATGACCAAATCAAAATCCTGAATAGCCGGAAAAAGAGCCGAAACTGTCTCCGGACTTGCAAGCCAGCAAGGCAAAAGCCGAAAAATCTCCTGTTCAAATTCCATGACCAGCTTTCTAATTGGCCAGCGTTGCTTCTTTTTATTAACCTGATGAGAAAGCTCTCTATAAGTAATCCGATTTCCAAGTCGATTTTCCTCAAGATTTGAGCTCATTTGCTCTCGAAGCCTTAGCAACCCAAAATCCTTAGATATCTTTCGCTTTTCAAGAATTGCTGTTTTTAACTCATCCATCTCCTGGCTTAACTTAAGACTTCCAGCTTCAGCAAGAGACGGATGTGTTTTTTCTAATTCAGAAATCCAACCTAAATACCAGGAATCTTCAAAACATTGAAGTTGGTCCAGCGTGGAATGCTCAGGATATTTCTCTTCCAAAATATCAGCAAGTCTCTTCTTAGTACTTTCCCAAGATTCAATAAACACGTCAAAAGCCTGAAGATCTACAAAATCTTGATTAAGGTTTGATCTATCGACTTTAAATCCATCAAATAAGAGTCTCTCAATTTGAATAGGATTGAGATAATGCTTCCATCGAATCACATCAGATTCAAATTTTCTAAAATGTTCTAATAATAGGCTTAGCTCGAGTTGAAAAAGGGATGGATTCTTTTGGAGTCTTTCCAGATCTAAAATGTCAGTTACTCTTTTTAAAGCGTCTTTATTTGAGAGCCATTTTATCACTTCATTTACTTCGAGCTTTGCTTTCTCAAGATGGAATAAGGAAAGATCTAAATACTTTAAACCATTCAACTCATTGAGTTTGCTTTCTATTTTTTTTATGATCTCAAATTCTTTAAGGGCTTTTTCTATATTTTTTCCCGTAAATTTTTTCCCATTCAATTCTAGCCACTTTGAAAAATTTGAAAAATGTTTTCTTCTCCAAGGAAGAATAAGCCTTTTAAACCAAGATTTCAATTGAATTTCAAGCTCGGTTTGATCTTCTTTCAGATAAGAGATTGCATCAGGAATTTCAAACTCGAGTTCGTGTAGTTGCTGCGATGTAGAAAGAATTGTTTTTTGAATTTGATTCAAAACCTTTCTTTTCTTTGGAAAGAAAATGACTTCAAGAGCTAGACTCGGATTTCTAAGGGATTTGAATTCATCAAATACATGCTTTATTTCTTCGGAAAAAGCATCCCCTGCTACTACTTTTTTCTTTTCCTCATCTAAGATATTCTTATTCCAAGCCTCAGAAATATCATTTAAATCATACCTATCAATTTCATCCAACACTTGAATTATCTGAGGAAAATTAACTGGTTTAAAATGGGAGAAGGACACTCTTTCCTCCCAAAATGTTCCTTCAAACTTTGATTTATAAGTTTTATAAAGTTGAAACTCCTTCTTAAAAGACTTGGATTCTTCCCGATTTAATTGAATCAAAAGCGGTGAATCTATTACTTCTTCTTTTACCCGTTTAACTTGAAGGTACATCTCCTTGATAGGGATTCCTGAAGCTGAACTATCAATCATTGAATCCCGCAATTCTTCAAATTTTTCTGAAAGTCTTTTGATTGTTTTGGAATAGACTGAAATTTCCCTTTCAAGAAACATAGCATCTATTCCTCTATTCATTTCCTGATACTTCTCAATGGAATCAATCTGGGATTTGATCTTAGCAAACAATGACTTCTGATCTGCTCTATAGTCATGAACCAAGCCCAAAAATTCTCCAAAACCTGCCTTCTCCATCCGTTGGAAGACAACATCCAAAGCCGCCCTTTTCTGTGAAACTACTAGAACTTTCTTTCCTCTGGCGATAAAATCTGAAACTAGATTAGAAATCAATTGTGATTTTCCCGTCCCAGGAGGGCCTTCAACTACCAAGCTCTTTCCTTGTCTGACCTCTAACAGTACCTTTTCCTGAGATGCATCCAAGGGGAAAATCGGAAACATTTTTTCCTCAGTAGGTTTTGTTTCGGGCTTTGCTACAGCAAAATGACTCTGAAAAAGCTCTTCTAATTTTAAATCTCCAACTCGTTCCTGAAGGGATTCATATTCACGAAACAGAAAACTTCCTTTTTGCGAATAAAGCCCTAGTAGGCAATAAGGCTTAAAATTTAGCTTGCCATCCTCAAATCTATTAATGTCTATACTTTTTTGAGAATTAGGAAAACCAGCAATTCTATCTTCAAAAAGACTGGAACTCATCTGAATCGAAAAATTCTCTTGTATGATTTTGGCAAGTTCCGTTCTAAAAATGGTTGGATCCGAAGACAAATTTTCTAGAGCTTCATCCAATTCCGGGTTGAAATTTTGTTTGTAAGCTAGTTGGTAGGCTAAGAGAAAAGCTGGATTCCATTGCCAACTTCCTTTTGGCTCCAAATACCAAACATTCTTTTCCTTTTTAATAGATACAGGAAGCATCAATAAAGGAGCTCTTACCAATTGCCCATTCATAAGTTTCCCCTCAACAAATATGAAGGAGACATAAAGTGCATGATCACCTGTCTCTTCTTGGGTCAGTTGATCTTTAAAACTCAGTCTCGCAATTGATTTGGAAAATAGGTTAGTTTTGGCTTGCCTTGGGTCAGACTCAGGAATGAGCGGAATCCGCTTCTTTTTTCGAATTAACCCCTTTAAAATCCCAAACGAAGTTTCCCCATTCAAAAAATCTAATTCCTGAAGATCTATAAATCCGCTTCCTTCAATTTTTGGAATATACAAAGACTTGTTTTTTGAAGACAAGTCTGTCAATCTATTCTGATACGTTTGAAAGATCGATTCAGCCATTTAGTTAAACGGAGAATCAGGTTCCTTTGCCATTTCCCTGTACACCATTCCGTCCATGATTCCTGGAATCCATTTATTTAAAAATACTGCCAACTTCCCTTGGGTAGTAAGGACTAAATCCCTTTTTCTTTTTTTTGTCGCTTTCATGATGGCTTCTGCAACATCTTTTGGCAACATCATATTTGACTCATCTCTAGGAGACTCTCCTTGGGATGCTCCGTTAGCTGTCAATGCATTACTTCGAATGTTGGATGCTGTAAAACCTGGAGAAGCCACCAACACATGAACTCCTTCATTCATTACTTCCGTTCTCAGTGATTCAAAAAATCCATTCATTGCATATTTACTTGCAGTATAAGCCGTCCTGGCTGGAGTTCCTCTAAATCCATTAATTGAGGAAATTCCAATGATAGAACCTTTATTCTTTAAAATAGAAGGAAGACAGTATTTAGTAGCATAAACAGCACCCCAAAAATTTGTATCCATGACTTTTCGGAAGACTTCCAAATCCAAATCCTGGAACAGAGCCCGCATTGAAATCCCGGCATTATTAATCAAAATATCTATTTTGCCATAGGCAGAAAGGACTTCATCTGCCATTCTCTTATTATCAGACTCCGAACCAGCATCAGCTAAAACTGCTAAAACATCAATTCCAGCATCTGCTAAAATCTTTCTTTCAACTTCAAGTTTCTCTGGATTTCTTCCGGTAATCGCAACCTTTGCCCCTTCCTTTCCAAATGCAAAGGCGCAAGCAGCACCAATTCCTGAAGTGGCTCCTGTTACGACGATGACTTTGTTCTTAAATTCCATAGGTTTACGATCTTACAAAGATAGTCAAAACAAAAAAAATGAAAGGATCATAACACCTTTTATGAAAGGTTTTTCTTCTGCCTTTTGATTTTCCCTAATTTTGCGCCCATGTCGAGGAAAATGAAAAATAAAATTGTCTCCAATCTTCAAATTGAGCGAATCGCTTCGGAAGGAAAATGTGTTGGACATCATGATGGAAAAGTTGTATTTGTCTCTGGAGTAGCTCCTGGAGATGTGGTAGATGTTCGAATCACAAAAGGTAAAAGTTCTTTCATGGAGGGAGAACCTGTAGCCTTTCATCACTATTCTAAAGACAGAATTGAGCCATTTTGTTCCCATTTTGGAACATGCGGTGGATGTAAATGGCAACACATCAATTATGATTTACAAAAAAATTATAAGCGCCAGCAGGTTGTAGATCAATTTGAACGCATTGCTAAGGTGGAAATTCCGGAAGTAATGCCTACTCTAGGCTCTGAAAAAGTAAAATATTATAGAAATAAGCTCGACTTTACTTTTTCCAATAAAAAGTGGCTGACCATAGAACAGATTCGTTCTGGAGAAGATTTTGACAGAAATGCTTTAGGTTTTCACATTCCAAAGATGTTTGACAAAATCATCGATGTAGAACATTGTTATCTTCAAGAAGGTATCTCTAACGAGGTACGAAATGAATTGAGAGCATTCGCTTTAGAAAACAAGCTTTCATTTTATGATATCAGAAATCAAGTTGGGTTACTTAGAAATCTAATTATACGAACTACCAGCACCAACCAAACTATGGTCATTGTTCAGTTTGGAGAATCTGACGAGTTGTCAATTCCAGTTGTGATGGAGTTTTTGAAAAATAAATTCCCCGAAATCACTTCTTTGCTTTATGTAATCAATACTAAAGGCAATGAGACATTTCATGATTTAGATTTGGTGACTTTTTCTGGATTACCCTACATAGAAGAAGAAATGGAAGGATTGAAATTCCGAATTGGTCCTAAGTCTTTCTATCAAACCAACTCGGAACAAGCTTACGAATTGTATAAAGTTGCCCGTGATTTTGCTGACCTAAAAGGAGATGAAATCGTGTATGATTTATATACCGGTACAGGTACTATTGCAAACTTTGTAGCCAAGAAAGCCAAGCAGGTAATAGGTGTAGAATATGTGGAAGCGGCTATCGAAGATGCAAAGATTAATTCTCAAATAAACAACATCGAAAACACCTTGTTTTATGCCGGTGATATGAAGGATATTTTGAATGAAGAATTTATCCAAAACCATGCAGCTCCAGACGTTATCATCACAGATCCTCCTAGAGCTGGAATGGATGAAAAAGTCGTCCAAATGTTACTTCGACTTTCTCCACCAAGAATTGTTTATGTATCCTGCAACCCTGCTACTCAAGCAAGGGATGTTGCCTTATTGGCAGAGAAGTACGATGTTGTAAAAATCCAACCAGTCGACATGTTTCCTCAGACTTATCATGTTGAAAACGTAATCCTTTTGAAAAGAAAATAAATTAAAAAGTAATCAAAGCCCTTTAATAAAGTACTGGTTAATTTATTCTTTTGATAGATTACTTGTCAGAAACAAAGCTAATTGTCTTTTTATCCTGATTTAAATCAAGTTTTCAAAGCCGTAATTTTCAGAAAACTAGGTTAAATTTAAGTGTACCTCATTATTGCTAAAGAGGTGCGCTTCTTTAACCTTAGTTATAAGATATGCTTGAGAACTTTGACTTTTGGAAATTTTTAGCCGGATTAGGGCTTTTCCTTTTTGGAATGTCCCAATTAGAGTTCGGTGTGAAAGAGTTAGCTGGCCGAGGTTTCAAAGTTTTTATCAAAAAACATACGAAGAGTAAAATCAAAGGAATCCTAGGAGGAGCTTTAATTACTGCCATTTTACAAAGTAGTTCTGTAGTTTCTTTAATGCTATTAGCTTTTGTAGGTGCTGGAGTGATCAGCATGAAAAATGCCTTAGGTATTATTCTAGGATCTAATCTTGGCACAACCTTCACAGGATGGTTAGTAGCTACCCTTGGTTTCAAAGTAGATATTGAGAGTTTCATTCTGCCATTTATTGCTTTAGGAGCATTACTGGTAGTACTGTTCCCCAAACGACAGCACCTTTTCAATACTGGCCTTTTGGTTTTGGGGTTTGCCTTACTTTTCCTAGGGCTGTCCTTCATGAAAGATAGTATCTCTTATCTCGCTGATAATTTTGATATCAGTCTTTTTAAAGATTATCACCCTTTTATATTCTTTATTGTTGGCTTTTTTTTTACGGCTTTAGTCCAGTCCAGTTCAGCGACAATGGTGATCACCTTGAGCGGACTGAATGCTGGAATTATTGATTTTCATTTAGCCGCTGCTTTGGTTATCGGAGCAAATTTAGGCACTACCGTCACAGCTTTATTAGGAGGGTTTCAAGGTCCCGTTGCTAAAAAAAGAGTAGCACTTGGGCATTTCTTATTTAACCTAGTCACAAGTATCATTGCGTTCTTATTTTTGGGGTTAGTAATCTCATTTATTACCGATTTGCTACAAATTAAAGATGAATTACTCGGTCTGGTCCTTTTTCACAGCTTGATCAATTTAATAGGCATCATACTTTTTTATCCATTTCTTAATCAGTTTGCAAATTTTCTTAATAAAAGGTTTACAAATAAAGATGATCGCGCAGGAATATTCATTCATGAGTCAACCGTTGAAGTCCCGGAAACAGCTCTAGAAGCACTCCGGAATGAAACAAACCATCTTGTTTCTTTAGTTTTAAAATTATGGGGAATTGCCTTTCTTCAAAAATTCAACGAATCTGACTCTCCAAGAAGCATGCAGTTTTTTAAGCTGAATAAAAGTTTTAAAGACAACTATTTCCAGATCAAAAGACTACATGGAGAAATAATCAATTTCTATGGAGATCTTCAAAAACAAACATTGACAGAAGATGAGTCTTCAAAACTATCTAAAATCATCACTGCCACAGGAAATGCGCTACATGCCGCAAAAGACATTAAAGACATTGAAAATGACCTTTCTATTTTCCGGAAATCAGGGAATAACACCCTAAACTTACTATATGAATTCTTTAATGACACAAGTCTTTTTATGATATCAAAATTCAAACAATTACTAAGTTCAAAAGCTGACGAAATTTCCTTCGAAGATTTTGGGAGACTGATGGTCGATATTCAAAAAAACTACGACAAATTACTGGAAATGGTCTATGATCATTCTAATAGAAAGCATTTGGAAGAAGAAGAAATAGCAACCGTCTTGAATGTAAACAGAGAACTATATTCTACAAATAAAGCAATCATTCGTGCGCTAAAAGATTACAAACTAAGTCCCGAACAAGCTGCTCTATTTGAGAATCTTCCAGCTTTTAGATAATGGTAAATTTCATTTGATAGAAAGAAAAGAGATGTCAAATAAGTTGAATACTTTCGATAAAAACCTTAAAACAGTTTAAATGGACTTCACAATCATTAGAATCTTTACTTTAAGTTCCATTTTAAACCAAAATATAAACAATGTTAAATCCTGAAAATCTAACTGTAGATGAACTTCTAGAAAAGCTTAAGGTGGATTCAAAAACAGGATTGACTGATAAAGAAGTTTTACAAAGACGCTCGGAATATGGAGCAAATAGTATACCCCTGGCTAAAAAACGAACTGCTTGGGAAATTTTCCTTTCACAATTTAGGAATGTTATAGTTATTTTATTGGTTGTTGCAGCGGTTGTATCCTACTTTTTCGGAGATTTTTATGAAGCAATAGCGATCGTAGCAGTCATATTGATAAATGCAATTATCGGATTTATACTGGAGTCTCAGGCTAATAAATCCATGAATGCCTTAAAGCAATTAGAGCAACCAAATTCAAAGGTTATCCGAAATGCTTCACTCGTTCATATCCCGATTCAGGATTTAGTCCCAGGAGATATAGTTTCATTTGAAGCTGGTGATTTGATAGGTGCAGATGCTCGTTTAATAGAAGTAAATTCACTTGAGACTAATGAAGCTGCGCTCACCGGTGAATCACTTCCAGCTAGCAAAAAAACTGAACGTATCGATGAAAAGGTTTCCATCGGTGATCAGGCAAATATGGTCTTTCGTGGAACTTCAGTTACCCGTGGAAATGGGCTTGCAGTAGTAGTTTTCATAGGAAAAGATACAGAGATAGGCCATGTTTCTTCCATGCTTGATGAAGCCCAAGCGGAAGAACTTCCACTTAATAAAAAGCTCGATAAATTCAGCAGAACATTAATCTGGTTGAGTTTTGTCATTATGATTCCTTTTATCGGAATCGGTCTTCTCGAATCGAAAGACCTGTATTTATTAATTGAAACGGCTATTGCCCTTGTCGTCGCAGCTATTCCCGAAGGTCTCCCAATTGTAGCCACTATCGCATTGGCAAGCGGAATGTTGCGCTTGTCTAAAAAGAAGGTTCTTGTTCGAAAGTTAGCTGCAGTTGAAACGCTTGGTGGAACCAACATTATTCTAACTGATAAAACCGGAACACTGACTGAAAATCAACTTGAGGTTGTAGAAACAAGTCCGGATAGAAAGGATATCAACTCTTTTGAAAAACTCAAGGAAATAATGGTTTTATGCAATAATGCATCTTTAAACCAAGACAATAAACATGTTGGTGACCCGGTAGAAATTGCATTGTTGCTCTGGGCAGAAAAGTCATCTCCTAAATCTGTACAACAGTATCGGAAAGATTGGAAAAAGTCAGGAGAGATTCCTTTTGAAAGTGAAACCAGAATTATGACCACCTTTCATAAGCATGAGGGAATTACTCAAGCCTCTATGAAAGGTTCTACCACAGATGTGATTAAAAACTGTAACTATTATCTACAAAATGGTTTGGTAAAAGAGATAGATGAGGATATAAAAAATTACTGGTTGGACCAGACAAAATTACTCTCCTCAAAAGGATTAAAAGTATTGGCTGGAGCTTACCAGATATCAGAGAATTCCACTTTTGAAAAAGCTGATAAATTAATTATGGCAGGACTAGTAGGTCTTCAGGATCCTGCAAGACCGGATGTATTTGAGGCTATTTCAGAATGTCATACCGCCGGTATTCAAGTTGTAATGGTAACAGGGGACCATCCGGAGACTTCAAGAACGATAGCAGAAAACATTGGAATTATAACAGAAGATAATAAGCTGGTTGTTCAAGGCAAAGATTTGACGTTTGGGGAAAACGAAAACACAGACATACTGAGTGCGTCGGTTTTTTCAAGAGTGAGCCCTGAGCAAAAATTGAAATTGGTTGAATATTATCAGGCCCAGGGATTTGTGGTAGCCATGACTGGTGATGGAGTGAATGATGCACCAGCCCTAAAAAAAGCTGATATAGGAGTTGCTATGGGCTTAAGGGGAACAGAGGTGGCAAAAGAGGCAGCCGATATGATATTACAGGATGACTCATTTTCTTCCATTGTTACCGCTATTAAGCAAGGTCGAATCATCTTTACTAATATCAGAAATTTCATAATCTATTTACTCTCTTGCAATTTGAGTGAGATTTTAGTCGTTTCCTTTGCAGCATTTCTGAGTTGGGGATCACCCCTTCTCCCTTTACAAATACTCTTCTTAAATATTGTCACAGACGTTTTTCCGGCACTTGCTTTAGGTATGGGCCAGAGTAACAAAAATTCTGTGCTCGAAAAGCCAAGAACAATCAATGAACCATTGCTTACAAAAGATCATTGGAAATCATTGATCGTATATGCTATTATCATTACGGTCAGTGTTTTGGGAGTTTTTTATTATTCATCTAGGGTTATGGGTCTTGGGGAGACCCAAACAAATAATATCGCTTTTTTCACCCTTGCTTTTGCCCAGCTATTTCATCCATTTAATTTAATTAAGCGAGGAGAGAATCTTCTTACAAATGGAATAGTTAGAAATCCCCACTTGTGGGCTTCAATCGTTTTTTGCTCTATCCTGTTAATTGGAGCTAGTTCCATTAGTCCATTTAATACACTTCTTACACTTGATTTTCCTTCAAAAGATATGTGGTTACTCATCCTTGGGGGAAGCTTAGTCCCTATCCCTTCCATTTATTTTCTTAAGGCTTTAAGACTTATATCCTAAAGGAAAAATTGGCTTCATTTATCCTATAAAAATAGCTTTGGAATAGGTCGTTGATTTTAACCTTAAATAGAACAAATTGTACATCCTAAAACCTGATTTCTAAGATCTCATTTTTATTAAATCAAATCCCAGCTTAACTAAGAGCTATTGAATTAATAAAAACATGGAAATTGAGATAAAATTGTCCGTTCTTTGTCAAGAAGATTTAAAACAAAAACATTATAAAATTGAACAATAAACTTATGATGCTATAAATCTTTTTCTTAAAAATGAATGTAATCAGACTAGTTTAAAAAATGATTTCAGACGAAAACGACCCCACATTAAACGGTAAATATCTTGGGACAATCAGCAGTGATTTTGTCAAAATATCCGATACTTTAAAAGAAGCTTCTTATCAAATCAGATCTCGAAAATTTTCTGAGTACCCGATATTTCCGATTTCAAAAGAGATGCAACCAATCGGTAAAATATTTTTAGGCAAGGCTGAAAAAGACCTTGATTGGAATTATTTTATCACATATCTAGATGAGTTTGTCCAAAGGAAATTAATCTCCGAGGAGGCTCTTGAAGAATTCAAAAAAGCTTATAAAGACCCTGATGAATTTTGCTGCCTTTTTGTCATAGATGGCGCTTTCACCAGTTTTGTTTACATACCTTACCCTAACGATTGAGTAAAAACAAAAGCAAAAAAAATCTCTACCTTTCATTTAGATAGAGATTTTTTATTTATTCATTATCAGATATATATAATAATTAATCTGAAGTTATTATTGATAACAGTAATTATAGAATTTATCTATAACATGCTCTTCTTGTCTGGGATTCGTTTTAAAAATGCTTCCAACCCTGAGCTTTGATTTGAACCGCTGTTCCACTTTTTGTCACCAAATATTTACCATCTTCTGACTTGCTAATATGTCCTATAAAATGAATATCCGGATGCTTTTCTAATTTTTCAAAATCCTTTTGGTCAATCGTAAAAAGAAGCTCGTAATCCTCTCCTCCATTCAGCACACAAGTGATCGGATCAAGATTCAGTTCTACCGCTGTATCAAATGTTTGTTTGTCGATAGGAAGTTTATCCTCATAAATTGTAGCCCCTACCCCAGAAGCTTTACAGATATGGAAAATCTCTGAAGCCAGCCCATCTGAAATATCCATCATACTTGTAGGTACCACTCCCAATTCACCCAGCTCATGAACGATATCCATTCTTGCATCTGGCCTTAGTTGTCGACCTGTAACAACAGTATATTTTTCCAGATCTGGTTTCATATCCGGATTGGCTAAAAAGACTTGCTTTTCACGTTCCAAAATCTGTAGCCCAACCAAGGCTGCACCAAGGTCTCCAGTCACACAAAGTATGTCATTTACTTTCGCCCCAGATCGATAAGAAATTTGCTCTTTTTTCGCCTCGCCAATAGCAGTAATCGAGATAGCTAAACCGGTTCTTGAAGCAGTTGTATCTCCTCCAACTAAATCTACGCCATAATGATCACAAGCTGCATAAATTCCTTCGTACAATGCCTCCACAGCCTCCAAAGAAAAACGATTTGAAAGGGCTATGCTTACTGTAATTTGTTTGGGTATCGCATTCATTGCTGCGATGTCTGAAACATTTACTGCAACAGCTTTAAATCCCAAATGAGGAAGTGGTGCATAAGAAAGATCAAAATGTACCCCTTCCATCAATAAGTCTGTAGAAATAACTTTCAAGTGATCTCCTGCATCAATAACCGCTGCATCATCACCTATTCCTTTTAAACTTGATTTATTTTTGATGATTACTTTTTCATTGAGCCGATCTATTAAACCAAACTCTCCTAAATCACTTATTTCTGTTCTTTTCTCTGACATATTTCTTTTTCAAACTGATTTGTCTAAGGTTTCCATCACATGAAACCAGTCGACATTTTATTAATTTCTATTTTATTTTCTAAAATCAGGCTTCAATTATACTGCCCACAGCGACTGAGACCTACCTCCGGTAGGCAAGCTGCCAACTGCGACTCACAACTCCCTATTTGCCAACTCATTTCTCCTGGCACAGTTCGACCAGCACTCCATTGGTACTTCGCGGATGCAAAAATACCACTAATTTATTGTCTGCACCTAGTTTTGGGGTTTCATTCAATATCTCGAATCCTTCCGCCTTTAGCCTATCTACTTCAGCATGAATATCTTCTACATCAAAAGCTATATGATGTACACCTTCTGACTTTCGGTCAATAAACTTAGCGATCGGACTATCCTCCCTGGTAGCCTGAAGTAATTCTACTTTGGTTTCTCCTACTTGGAAAAAAGATGTTTCCACACCTTCTCCTTCTACTAATTCCTTCTTGAAATGCTCTTTCCCTAACAAGCGAGCAAAAAGTAAATTAGATTTTTCCAAATCTGTAACTGCAATGCCAATATGTTCGATCTTCCTCATTTTTAAATTTCTTATATTTGCAACTGAATTATTTAGAAGTTATTGATGTTTCCATCTTTACTTACGTAATTGAAGATAAAGTAAAAGCACAAAGATATGATAATCGTTTCTGACAAAGCCAAAGAGCGAATTTTAGAACTAAAAAAAGAAGAAAATCGCAAGGAGGAAGAAAATATCCGGGTATCGGTTAAGGGTGGAGGTTGTTCAGGATTAATGTATGATCTTGGATTTGATGCCAATACTGTAGAAACTGATCATGTTTTCGAAGATAAGGGTGTGAAAATCATCGTAGATAGAAAAAGTTTGCTCTATCTAGCAGGTACCACATTGGAATTTTCTGATGGATTAAACGGAAAAGGTTTTCAGTTTGTCAATCCAAATGCCTCTAGAACTTGTGGTTGTGGCGAAAGCTTCTCCATTTAAGGAGCATTTAACGAACTCAAAAAAAGACAGCCTTCATCAGCTGTCTTTTTTATTGCACATTTTTTACCAGTTCGTATGATTGATTGACTTTTTGATCCTTCAATTCTTCAATATCCTCCTCATTCCTTACCTTTGCCCACGAAAAATTTACCCCAAATATGGAAGAGCAAATCAAAAAAATTCAACTTAATGACCTGCACACTGCCCTAGGAGGCAAAATGGTGCCTTTCGCCGGATACAATATGCCGGTTCGTTACAGTTCAGATAATGAAGAGCATCTCTGCGTCAGAAATGGAGTTGGAGTTTTTGATGTTTCTCATATGGGTGAGTTTATGGTGGAAGGACCAGAAGCTTTGAACTTGATTCAAAAAGTAACTTCAAACGATGCTTCCAAATTAGTGGACGGCCAAGCACAATATTCTTGTTTTCCAAATGAAACCGGCGGAATTGTTGATGATTTGATTGTTTATAAATTTTCCGATCAGAAATACATGTTGGTTGTTAATGCTTCCAATATTGATAAAGATTGGGCTTGGGTAAACAAGCACAACTCCATGGGGGCAAAACTGACAAATATCTCTGATGAGATTTCTCTTTTTGCTGTTCAAGGACCAAAAGCAATCGAGGCGGTACAATCCCTTACGTCTGTAAACCTCTCTGAAGTGAAGTTTTATCACTTTACTGTTGGAGAATTTGCAGGAGTCAAAGATGTTATTATTTCAGGAACGGGCTACACAGGTGCTGGTGGTTTCGAGATTTATGTGAAGAATAAAGATGCCGAGAAAGTATGGAAAGCAATTTTTGAAGCTGGAAAAGATTTTGATATCAAACCAATAGGCTTAGGAGCCAGAGATACCCTGAGATTAGAAATGGGCTATTGCCTTTATGGAAATGACATCACAGACACTACTTCTCCTTTAGAAGCGGGACTGGGTTGGATAACAAAGTTCACCAAGGACTTCATTAATTCTGAAGCTCTTAAAGCTCAAAAAGAAGCTGGAGTATCTCGAAAACTAGTTGGTTTTGTGATGCAGGAAAGAGGTATTCCGCGAGGGCATTATCCTATTTTAGATGGTTCAGGAAAGGTTATCGGAGAAGTTACTTCAGGAACTCAATCTCCAAGCATGGGTGTCGGGATCGGTTTGGGTTACGTAAAAACCGAATTTGCTAAACCCGGTTCAGAAATTTATATACAAGTTCGAAATAAAAGCTTAAAGGCTGTAGTGGAAAAACTGCCATTGCTGAAAGTTAAATGAGAAAAGTAGAAATCTGCTTCAGCCCCGAGCTAATTCATCTTCATTCCTTAGAAGGGAAAATAGTGGTGGTAGTGGATATTTTTCGTGCCACGTCCACTATGATTTCCGCTTTGGCAAATGGAATTACAGAAATCCGAACATTTGCGGACCTGGAGGAATGCAGAGCAATGAAGCAGGAAGGGTTTTTGATCGCTGGTGAAAGAAATGGTTTGAAAGCACCCGGATTTGAAATGGGAAACTCACCTGTAGCTTACCTTAATGAAGCCTATATAGGGAGGAAATTGGCCATGACAACTACCAATGGTACTTTGGCTATTTCTAAATCGGCTAAAGCAGATGAAATATTGATCGGAGCTTTTCCAAATCTTAGCAGTACGATCCAATACCTTCAAAGTAAACATCAAGATGTTTTAATACACTGCGCTGGATGGAAAGGAATGTTTAACCTTGAAGACGCTCTTTATGCTGGAGCCTTGGTAAAAAGTTTGGAATCCAGCCATGAAGCTTCTGAAGATGGAGCTTTAGCAATGAAAGCACTATTCGAAAAGGAAGGCCATAACTTAAAAGGTTTTCTCTCACAGGCCTCTCACGCTAAAAGACTTCAAAATCATAACATTGAATCAGATATTGATTTTTGTTTGACTTTGGACCTTTTTTCGATTATTGGTAAGCTGGAGGGTGGCTCGCTTTTCGCAATCGAACTATAAATTATCTATGGAAATGACTTTTGTCATGAGTTCATACGAAAATAGATTCTATCATTGTTTAATTAAACTTTAAAATAAATGATCAAAAAACATCCATTAATTGAAGAATTTCCTGAGCATGCGGACAGAATCCATGACCTTAAGGAGAAAAATAACCATTTCAAAAACCTATTTGAAAAATACGATGAGCTCGATCACGAAATTTATAAAATAGAGTCTGACACCGAACCTGCATCAGATGAAACGCTTAATAAACTACGATCAGAAAGAGTCAGAATTAAAGACGAACTTTATCAGATGTTGTTGACCTTATAAAAAAAGAGCCTGGGATTTACCCAGGCTCTTTTTTTATATTTTTCATGAGGCAATTTCCTTCTCAGATAATTTTATTATTCATTCAAGGGTATCAGTTCCACTTTTCTGAAAAATATTTCCGCTCCTTCAGATTGAATTTGAATTCGCCCTTTACTTGGTTTAACATTTATAGCACGGTTTACCAGTTTTCCATTCAGGTAAATAGTAACCTCATCTCCCTTAACCACGCATTCCACTTGATTCCATTCACCCACTGGTTTCTCCACGTCCTGAGGACCACGGAAATCAATCTTATCTTTCCAATTGGGGTCTCGCCCATACCAATTGATCCTTCCCCTATTAATAGTAGCGAGTTCCCCATCAGGTTGAAAAACATAAGAGCTACCCTGCTTTTCCGGAGCTACTGGACTTGTAATACTGAAATTTTTACTTCCATCTCCTACCACAATAAAATCACCTGTCCCACCCTCTATTAGCTGACATTCGATGGAATGCATCCAGATCCCATCTGACGCTCCATCCTCTCCTATTGAATGCAAAAGAATTCCAGAATCTCGTGCATTTTCCAACCTGGGAGAATAAGTTATTTCTCCCCACTTAAACTCAACGATAAGCCTATAATCTTCAAACTCCTCATAAGTGGTGATACCTCCCCACTCCTCCCCGGAAATCCGAATCATCCCATCCTGGACAGTGAATACATTTTTGGGATCAATATTCCTTCCTCTATTTTGAACAAAAGTGTACCAGCCATCAAGGTTTTTACCATTAAAAAGGATGACTTTATTTTTGTTATCTGATTGGCTTTGGGAATAAGCTATCGAAGTACCTAGCAACAAAATTGATAAAATAAGAACTTTTTTCATTGGAGTTTTGGGTTGAAAAATAAACATCACTTATAAAATTGAAGAGGGAGAATTTTTCCCATTTAGCTTTATGAAAGCTTCAGCAGCTGACACACCGGCTTCCATCCCCCTAAACTTTTCCATCGACTCATGTCCGCAAGCATAGATTCCAGCAGGATCTTGACTAAGGTGACAAAATAAAGCCTTGCGTTTGATTTCCTGTTCATTTGAAATATCAACATAATCTGTAGGATGAAATGTCATTGTTTGCTCTCCAGCACAAACTTCGTAAAAGTAAATCTGGAATTTTTGCTTTGTTCTCAATCCTGCTTGTATGGTCAGAATACTTGCTGCCTGATGATCTCTATGAGAATCTATGGGCCATTGTGTGAATACCAAATCTGGTTTCTCATTTTCCATGAACTCCGTCATCCTGCCGATCCACTCATTGTTAACCATTGTATTCCCATCAACCTGCCCGAGAAAAGAATGCTGGACATTCAGTACGGCACATGCTGCCTCAGCTTCTTTGGTTCTAATCGTTGCAGCCTCACTATTTGATTTTCCTTCGATCCCTGCCTCTCCACGCGTCAGATATAAGACTTTCACATCATTGCCATTTGAACTTAACTTGGCAAGTGTTCCTCCACATCCGCTTTCAGGATCATCTGGGTGCCCCCCTACACAAATTACTTTCAACTTGGTATCCTGTTCTCCTAAATTTGTTTGAGCAAGAACGGATAGTGGAAGAGTAGACAAGCTTAGCAGGGAAGCTTTTTTAAAGAATTGTCTTCGTGAGTTTTTCTTATTCATTTTTGTCACTTAACTAAAATTCCACCATCTATTGTGTAGGCTGCTCCAGTAATCCAAGATGCCTCATCTGAAACTAAAAAAAGGGCAAGTGATGCAATATCTTCCGGCTTTCCTAAGCGTTCCATCAGCGTATTTTTAGCCGTTTGTTGGACAATGGTTTCAGGGTTTTTGAAAGCTTTAGCAGAGTCCCAAATAAGCGGTGTATCCACAGGACCAGGGCAAATGGTATTCACACGTAATTTTGGACCATAATCAACTGCCATTTCCTTCATCAAAGCTACTAAAGCAGCCTTGCTTGCACAATAAGCAGCATGATTCGGAAAACTTTTAAAAGCTGCAATGGAGCTATTCGCCAGAATGCAACCTCCTCCATTTTTCATCATCTCAGGTATCGCAAAACGAGATAAATAGAAAACAGAATTAAGGTTTGTATTGATTGTTTCTTGCCACTCTTCCAAAGAAATTTCAGTAATAGATCCTAGGCCTAATTTCCCGGCATTAGTAACAACTATATCTAGCTTTCCAAAACTCTTGATTGCAGTTTTTACAAGCTTTTCATTTACTTCCAGTTTCCCAACATCACCCTTAACAAAAACTACTTTCCCACCATTCTTATTTAAATTCTTCTCTATTTCCAGACCTCTTTCTTCATTCCTACCACTAATTACCAAAGTTGCCCCTTCATGAGAAAACCGCTCTGCCATGGCTTTCCCCATTCCACTGGTAGCTCCTGTTATTATGGCTGTTTTTCCTTTTAACCTCATATTAAATGAATTCTTTATCCTTGAAAAATAGTCTTGTTCCTTCCCCAAAGCAAGATTTGTGATTCAAATAAATTCTCAAATCTTCAAATTAAAGCTTAATTGATTCCTGATTTTAAGGAATTTCAAGTTAATTAAATTAGATTTTACACAGATTAGACTTGATTTGTCTTACTCTTTCTTTTAAAAACTCCTATGAAGAAGATTTTAATTTCCGTTTTTTTTCTTTCCTTTTTTAGTTCAGGATTTTCTTATGCACAAAGTTCCCAAATTAAAAAGCCTAATATACTTTTTATTGCCGTTGACGATCTTAGGTCTGAACTGGGGCATTTCGGAAATAGCCAAATACAAACACCAAATCTTGATCAACTGGCATCTTCAGCGGTAAGTTTCACCAATCATTTTGTGCATGTCCCCACCTGTGGAGCATCAAGAGCTGCAATGCTCACAGGTATGAGACCGAGAAGAAAAGCGGAGCTCAGTAACCTCATCATGCAAAATGAGTTTCCGAAAAAAGCTGAAAATGAAATCCCGGAAACCTTTATCCATCATTTGAGAAGAAATGGATATTACACCGTAGGAATCGGAAAGATCAGTCATTCTGCGGATGGATATGTCTATGAATACGAAGAGGAAGTATCAGATCAGAGGGAATTACCCTATAGCTGGGATGAGCTTTTGTTTGATGCAGGAAAATGGGAAACAGGTTGGAATGCATTTTTTGCTTATGCTGATGGTGAAAATAGACAAAGCATGAATAAACAAGTCAAGCCTTATGAGGCTGGTGAGGTGAACGATTTAGGTTATCCTGATGGATTGACTACACAACTTGCTATTTCTAAGCTGAACGAATTAAAAGATAACGAAGAGCCTTTTTTTCTGGGTATTGGATTATTCAAACCACATCTTCCATTTACATCCCCAAAAAAGTATTGGGAAATGTATGATGAAGAATCTATTCCAATTGCTCTAAACCCAACCAAACCTAAAAATGTATCAGAAAGTAGTTTAATGCCTAGCGGAGAATTTAACCAATATGCATTGGGAGAGGAGCACCCTGATTTAGATAAAGTTGCCTCCGAGGCCTATGCTAAAAAAATCAAACATGCTTATTATGCCGCAGCCAGCTATTCCGACGCACAGGTGGGGTTAATCCTGGCTGAATTAAAGGCATTAGACTTAGAAAAAAACACCATAGTAATCGTTTGGGGAGATCATGGTTGGCATTTAGGGGAACAGCAAATCTGGGGGAAGCATACGCTTTTTGAAAATGCATTAAAAAGTGCTCTGATAATTAAAATCCCTGGAAAAGAGGAAAAAGCTCGACTCGAAAATAGTATTGTGGAATCGGTAGATATTTATCCTACTCTTTTAGAATTAACAGGAATTGAAACCCCTTATGAATTAGACGGAGAGAGTTTAGTTTCATTAATTGATCAAGGAAAAACTACTGAAAACCAAACAGCATATAGCTATTTCAAACAGGGAATTACAGTGAGAAATGAAAGATACAGACTAACAAAATACTTTCGTAACCAAGAACCAACGATCGAACTCTACGACCATCAGACCGATCCCTTAGAAACGATCAATATTGCCGCCGAAAATCCTGAAATTGTAAAAAGATTGATGCCTTTATTAGAAAATGGGAATACTGGATTGTATGATAATTAAGATCACAAGAGCTTAATTTAAACATGCTAATATCACCAAGATTATTTTAACTTTTCATTATTCTTGTGCCTGTCAATATCCCTGATATTTTTCTTTTCTAGATTTTTCCTTAAAGCTTCGGTCAAATCCACCCCGGTCTGATTGGCAAGACACATCAAAACCCAGAGGATGTCTGCCATTTCATCTCCCAGATCTTTTCCTTTATCAGAATCTTTAAAAGATTGTTCTCCATACGTTCTGGCCATTATTCTGGCCAACTCCCCCACTTCTTCCATTAGAATGGTCATATTGGTCAATTCATTAAAATAACGCACTCCAACTGTTTTGATCCAATGGTCTACTTGCTCCTGAGCTTCAGAAATAGTGATTTCCTTTTTCATCTGATATTTTAGGGTTCTTAAAATTGAATATTAAAAGTACGATAGCAGAGATTAGATGAAAACAATTCTCCTTTTTTATATTGCTTCCATTACTTTGCAGAAAGCTATAATCCTCCATTATGCCAACAATATCCAGTGACTTCTTAACCTTTACACTTTCTGTTTTTACGGGGTTCATTGCTATTATGAACCCAATTGCCAATGTGCCTATATTTTTATCTTTGGTTGAAGACGCAGACAAAGAAACTAAGCGAGAAATCAGTAAAAAAGCTACGACTGTAGCATTTCTAATTGTTTTTGTTTTTGTAATACTAGGTAAATTCATCTTCGAACTATTCGGAATTACCATTCCTGCATTTAAGATCACGGGAGGTATCTTGATTTTCTTTGTGGGCTTTGAAATGCTTCAGTCCAAAAAATCAAGTGTCAAACATCTAAAGGAGACCGCTTTCGATGAAAACATTGCTATTTCTCCATTGGCAATTCCTATTCTTGCCGGACCAGGAACAATAGTCACAGCAATGAATTTTGTTTCCTTAGGTAATTACATTCATATAGGCATTGTCATTACGGTTTTTGCTTTCATGTGTATTTTGACTCATTGGGCATTTCGATTAGGGGATAAACTGGTCCTTCGTGTAGGTAAAAATGTTATAACAGTAATCGGGAAAATCATGGGATTGATCATTGCTATCATTGGTACAAGCATGATCATAGAAGGAATCAAAGTTGCTTTTGATTTTACAAATTAACCGTAGCCAATTAAACCAATTCACTTGATGAAGGCCTTATTATACGAAGCGTTTCAAACTGATCCAAAAATCTCTCAGGTCCAAGATCCAACGCCTTCTCCGGATGGTGTAGTGATAGAAGTCAAAGCTACGGGACTTTGTAGATCGGATTGGCATGGATGGATGGGACATGATGATGATATTGTTTTACCCCATGTTCCCGGACATGAGTTTGCAGGAATTATTACTGCTGTAGGAAAGGGAGTGAAAAACTGGAAAATAGGAGATAGAGTTACAGTCCCTTTCATTTGTGCCTGCGGAAAATGTCCTGAATGCGCTTCTGGAAACCAACAGGTCTGCGATAACCAATTCCAGCCAGGATTTACTCATTGGGGATCCTTTGCTCAATATGTTGCTATTCAGAGAGCAGAAGTAAATCTGGTAACAGTTCCTGAGCAAATTTCTATGGAAACAGCTGCTAGTTTAGGCTGTCGATTTGCTACTTCTTTTCGTGCAGTTGTTGATCAAGGTAAAATCTCCGGAGGCCAATGGGTAGCGGTACATGGCTGTGGTGGAGTAGGATTGTCTGCAATTATGATAGCAAATGCACTAGGGGCCCAAGTAATAGCCATTGATATTGATCAAGAAAAATTAAAGCTTGCAAAAGAAATTGGAGCTTCTTTTACTATTGATGCTAGCAAAGTTGTTAAGGTGGTTACAGCTGTTAGAGAATTAAGTAAAGGAGGAGTTCATGTGTCAATAGATGCTTTAGGAAGTCCTGAAACCTGCTTTAATTCAATAGAGAATCTTAGAAAGCGAGGCAAACATATTCAAGTAGGATTAATGCTTGGGGATCATAAACATACTCGAATCCCCATGAATCAGGTCATATCAAAAGAATTGGAAATCTATGGGAGTCATGGGATGCAAGCTTATCGATACAATGATATGCTACAAATGATTCTTTCCGGAAAGATGAATCCTGAGCTTCTAATAGGTTCAAGAATTTCTCTCGAGAAAGCATTGTTCGCATTACCTGAAATGAATAAATTTAAGGGAACAGGAATTTCAATGATCACTAGTTTTTAACACATCTAGACTACATGAATCCAAAACCAAGCTCTATTGAAGAATATTTCTCCTGGTTTTCACCCGAAATTCAGGAAAAACTTCAGGCCATACGCGGTACACTGAAAAAAGCCGTTCCAGAAGCAACTGAGGTAATAAGTTATCATATGCCTGCTATAAAAACTTCTGAGGTATTGGTTTATTATGCAGCTATGAAGAACCATATAGGCTACTACCCTACCAGCCAACCCATTGAAGAATTCAAAAAGGAATTGGTAGGATATCGAACGTCAAAGGGAGTTATTCAAATCCCTTATGACCAAGAAATTCCACTAAAGCTTATTTCCGATATTGCGATTTTTCGAAAAGAACAAGCGCTACAAAAATCAGAACTGAAGAAATCAATGAAAAAGAAGAGGTGATTTTTCACCCCAATACTTTTTGAATTGCAGTCAATATTGAGTCTATCTCCTTTTTACTGTTATAAATGTGAGTAGAAATCCGAATTGCATTAATTCCTCCTTCCGGAACTACCCGAATTCTAAATCCTTGCTGACTTATCTCACGATAAGCTTCCTGATAATCTTTATTTTTAGGTTTGAAAGCAACCATACAAATCCTTGACTCCTCTTCTAAAGGACTTATTATCTGGAGCATATTTTTCATTTCATTCAATCCTTCAAAAAGGTACTGATTCAATTCACGAATCCTTAACTCAATCTTCTCCCTCCCAATCTCATTGTGAAAAGCTGTTGCTGCCAAAACACCTTTGATCATCGGTAAACTCTGACTACCATAATCATAGCGATGAGCAGTTGAGACATAGCCTGGTAGTTGTAAGGGTTTTTGATGCAGATCATAGCTCAACTCAGAATATGCTCCAACCTGGTATGCTTGCAACTGATCTAATAACTCCTCCTTCACATAAAGGAATCCTGATCCATTGGGGCCTAATACCCATTTATGATAACTACTTGCATAAAAATCAGCCCCAAGATCTTTTAAATTCAAATCGAATGTTCCCGCTCCATGAGCTCCATCTATTGCAGTATAAATCCCTTTGCTTTTGGCAAACTCAGAAATTTCTTTGATTGGCATCACCAATCCTGTTGTGCATGTGACATGGGGAACAGCAATAACTTTCGTTCTTGGGGTTACTAACTTTTTGATTAGATCCAGATTTTCTGACTGGGTAAGTGCAGGTTCGAAAGGTATTAGGACGACTCCATCTAACTTGGCACGATTCAGCCAAGGAATTGCATTTCCTGCATGCTCGTGATAGGTAATAATTACCTCATCACCTGCTTTTAAGGGTAATCCCCAAACCATAATATTAATCCCTTCAGTCGTATTATGTGTAAGTGAAATTTCAGACTCCTTAATTCCAACAAATTCTGCCAACTCGCCCCTCAACGGATTGATATGACCATATTCGCCTCTTGTATTGGTGTCGTCAAACGAATTCTTTAAAGCATCTAATACTGGTGTTGGAGAAGGGCCAAAGGTTCCATTATTCATGTAAACCCGGTCTTTTGTTAAAGGAAATTGTTCTCGGACATTATCCCAAAAATCATCTCCGGTTAACAGCTGATTAATTTGATTTTTGGTAGTTGATTTTGAATTAAAACCTACCAAAGCTGGCGCCAACGCTCCTGCTGATAACTTTTGTAGAAACTCCCTTCTGCTTTTCATGAAAAACACTTTCAAAAATGAAAATTGAAGCTAAGAAGGAGAATTTGATATCCCAAATTAGGGAAACATAATTCTAGGAAAAATTGATTTTCACATCAATTCGAAAAAACATAAATCTTCTTTCCTTGAGGTATCATCAAAGATATTATTTCAAAAAATCAATCTGGAAACAAATGATAAAAGTTTATAAAATCATCAGGTCTACAACTCCATCACCTTTTCTACTGCATCAGGAACATCCTCAGCATAGTGACTCACATAGATTAATGTAATCTCACTTCGCTCACATACTTGCTGAACAGTTTCTTTAAATAGTCTTCTCTGAAACTCGTCCATTCCCTGGCTTGCCTCGTCCAAAATCAGAAGTTTTGGTTGCTTAATTAAAGCTCTTGCCAACAAAGTCCATCGTTGATGCTCTAATGACAAACGCTGAATGACTTTATGTTGAAGGGGCTCAAGGTTAAATAACTTCAACCATTGGTTAGTCAATTCCTCTTGCTCAGGACTGACTTTCTTAAATAAACCCATGGTATCAAACAAACCCGATAAAATGACTTTTCTACAAGTTTGATTGGCAGGAAAATATCGACTCAGTTCAGGAGCCACAAACCCTGTTGGACGTTTTACATCCCAAATACTTTCTCCTGTCCCTCTTTTTCTTCCAAAAAGCCAGAAATCCTGTGAATAAGCCTGAGGATTTTCACCAATCAAAAGACTAATCAGAGTGGACTTCCCAGAACCATTTTTTCCTTTTAGAAGCCATTTTTCTCCGGCTTTTACTTCCCAATTTACATCTTTCAAGATGACCTTTTCTCCATACTGGATTCTGACATTTTGAAGCTTTATTGGTGATTCTTCCGACAATCGATTTTTTGGAAGTAGTCTTGAAAGCAAATCCCAATCCCAGGATGGGATCTTCATATGATCTTTTTTTGAAAGATGGTATTCCTCTTTTGTCCAACTTTTCACTAATCCTGATTTAGATACTTTTGCAATGTGAGTGATTCCATCAGGAATTTCGTTTCCAGAAGTAGTTAAAAGAATTTGTACTCCATTTCTACTAATTTCTTTTAAAATCTCTCCAAACTCTCCTCTACTTTTGACATCCAAACCTGTCATCGGCTGATCCATTAAATAGATTCTAGGTTGATGCATTAAACCTAAAGCAATGGCTAACCTCCTCGTTTCTCCATTGGAAAGTTTAATCAATGATTTATCAAGCAAAGTTTCTAGACGTAGAAGTTTAGCCACTTTATCCAAATCCCATGGGCCGGAAACTTTGGCTTTTACTTCTAACAAATATTCTCGGACTGTGGCAGTTTCCTCTGACTCTGAAGAATTGAAACGTTGTTGAAAATAGAAATTCTGAATATGAGAGCGGTTTGTGAATTCATATTTCTGGGAAACATAGGCGATGAGATCCCGAAAACTATGAACCTCACCTGAATCGGTTTTTAGTCTTACATAGTCTTGAGCAAAAGGTCTTTCAATTTTTCCTTTTGAAAGGACTGTGTTTCCTCTAATACTTTCAATGAAGGTGGTTAGTTCCCATCCAGAATCCCCAATTATAGCCCAGTTTTTATCCTTCTCCCATTTAAAATTGAGGTTTTCAAAAGCTTGTTGGGCTTTAAAAAAGACAGTGGCTTGCTGAATAGAAAGTATTGGTTCTGACAAAATAATAGTTCGATTTTATTATTTCAAAAATAGTGTAATCATAGGTTTAACCTACGTTTATACTTTGTTTTTACTATCTATTAGAATAGTGACCGGACCGTCATTTACGAGGCTTACTTTCATATCTGCACCAAACTCTCCTGTTCCAATACTTTTTCCAAGATCTGCTTCAAGTGCAGCAATCATTTTCTCATATAATGGAATAGCAATATCAGGTTTAGCAGCTTTGCTATAGGAAGGTCGGTTACCTTTTTTGGTACTTGCATGCAAAGTAAACTGAGAGATCAATAAAATCTCCCCATCAACATCCAACAAGCTTTTATTCATCACCTCATTTTCATCCGGGAAAATTCGAAGATTGACAATCTTTTTGGAAAGCCATGCTATATCCTCCTCTCCATCTGACTCTTCCATACCAATCAAAATCAACAGCCCTTTTCCAATACTGGATTTGACAATCCCTTCAATTTTAACTGAAGCTTCGGAAGCCCGTTGAATGACTACTATCATTTGCTAAGACCTTGTAATTGTCCAGAGCTGATTATTTCTATTGATTGAGAGTTCTGGCCTAGCGCTTTTTTCACCATTCCCTTTGCTACCTGATAATCATAAATCGGTCTGATATTTTTAAAAAGTTTGAACCAAACCAATGGCTTCATGAAGATAGTTGCAATTTGCTCTCCCAGGCGAAATTCTGATCTATTTCCCAATAATAAGGATGGTCTGAAAAGTCCTAAAAATTCAAATCCAATAGCTTTCAAATCTTCTTCTGTCTTGCCTTTTGTTTGACTATAAAAAATAGAAGATTTACTGTCAGCACCAGATGAAGAAACATAAAGAAATTTAGAAGCTCCCAGAGATTTTGTCCATTTTGCAAATTCGATTACCAAATCATGATCAATTTGGTAAAATCTTTCTTTTGAGCCAGCCTGTTTTATGGTAGTCCCAAGACTTGAAAAAGCATGGATCTCGGCCTTCTTTTCTAAAATGGCTTCCTTTAAAGCATTTTTTTCTCCTCCTAGCGACTTAGAAACTAGTAAATGTTCCCAATCCCAAGTGTTGATTTTGGCCATATCACCTTCCAGTTGAACCAAATTATCATGTTTTAATGCTAGTGTTCTTCGACCTACGCTAATAACATCATCATACTCTTTGAGTAATTGATGAAGTAATTGCATGCCGACCATTCCGGAAGCACCTGAGATTATGGCTATTTTCATTTGTTTTCGATTTCCGAAATTGCTTTAAACAATTCCTGTTCAATTGATTTATTTCTGTCCCTTGCATACCAAAGATAGGTTCCCTCTGAAAATTCTTTGGGACTTATTCCTTTTGGATCATTTTTATATGCTTTAAACCTATCTCGAAGATATTTTGGCTTTGGACCCCATGTAAACAGTTCTTCTTCCAAGTCGTGGGATAAAGCTATCAGCTTAGGTATCGATCTAGCTCCATCTGTGAGATAATGATCCATTACCTCTGGGTTTTCATCTCTGAAAATAATCTTCAGGTCAATCAACGGGTTCAATTCTACCAATTTCGCAATATAAGGGATACTCTGTGAAGCATCGCCACACCAGGCTTCTGTGATGATTAACCAAGTTTGAGGTTTTTGAATGCTTCTAATTAAAGACTCCATCTCGGCAGAAACTTTGCCGATCTTATCCACACGATTCATTCGAGCCACATTCATTTTAGTGTAATTAATATTAGACTCAGAATGATTGGAACCTGTCGTTTTTCCTTCAGCCAAAAGTCTATCAATCAATTCGCGGTAACCAGAATAAGAAAGCCCGGAGGTAAGTATTTCTTTTGAGATTGGATGTGAAATTTGATCAAGCATACTATTAGAATTTGGATACTAACAGCTTTGATTATCCTTGAGTTCTCTCCCAGTCCAAAAATTCTTCAACTTCATCCTTAACCTTTGCATAAATCGCCAAGACGACAGATAAATCATCAGCAAAACCAAAAAACCCTAAAAAATCTGGGACAATATCAAAAGGAGAGATAAAATAAACAAGACCTAGAACCAATAACCAAAGGGTACTACCTGTAAGTTTGTGTGCTCCATTAAAATGTGCTTTTATCATTCGGATAAACACTCCTATTGGGGCAACTATTTTTTTTATTTTTGGGTCCTCACCAATCTTTGAAATTTTTTGGAAGGTTTTAGAAATCAATTCTTTTACCTTTTCTTCTTGCCTAACCACAGCATCTACCTGATTACCAAATAGCTTTTTGGCTTTTCCTACTACTTCGGTCGCTTTTGATTTAAGAGTTGTCATTCTTAGAAATAAATATTGATTTCTGATTTTACATGTTTTAACGCATAAGTTATTGCATCGTTATTTTGTTCCAAAGACCTTGAAAAAATAGCTCTTGCCAAATCCATTCCAGAAGCATCAGCCTCAACTGATTGACGGCTTTGGTTTATAATTGTATTTACACTTTCTACAGCATTCTTGACAGCCTCCCAAGTTTGCTCAGAAAAATAAACCTGCTGAGAAAAATTATGACTAAACTCTTCTCTTATCTCATGCAGTAAGCTGGCATGGAGTTCAGCGGCAGTAAGTGAACCGGGATTAGATCTCCTTACCAGGTTGTTTGGTGAAATCCTTTCTAGCAACAAACATAATCTTTCTGCAGCCTGAAGCCTTATTGGTAAAATTGTCTGGGTATTTTGAGTTTTTAATTCCACAATCATTTTCTCTCTTTCTTTAGAAAGAAATGAAACAACTACCAGGTACATCCCATAAAGCACAAGTCCTGCTGGTAGGAGAATTTTAAGTAATTCTATCGCGTAATCCATTTTTTTATTTTCCTTCGAATATCTACAAATAATCCCTGTCTAAAAACACCAAAGATCGTAAATTTGAAACCTAAACGAACCAATTCCGCGCCAAAAACATTTGAACCACATGATTATTCCTGTTCAAATAACCGAAAAAGCTGAGGCTGAGATCAAAAACATCATGGCTAATAAGAACATTCCTTCTGATTATAGCCTAAGAGTTGGTGTCAAAGGGGGTGGATGTGGAGGAATGTCTTATGCTTTAGGTTTTGATAAGCCAAAAGCGGAAGATCAACAATTTGAAATTGCTGGAATACCTGTTTTGATAGAAAAGAGGCATTACATGTTTTTAATGGGAATGCAGATTGATTTTTTTGAAGGAGATGAGGCTAGAGGATTTACTTTTATAAATCCTGAAATCCCAAAAAGACACGATCTTTAAGTTTTTTCATAAATTCATAAGCAAATTACAGCTTATGAAAAACCTACTTTTAATTTTCCTCTTATTCGTATCCAGCCCACTTTTCTCCCAAGTAAAGTATTTGGAAGAAGGTCAAAATCCTGGGGTCGGGAATATTACTGATCTTAAATGGTTAGTAGGTTTTTGGGAAGGAACTGGTTTTGGTGGAGAATGTGAAGAAGTTTGGATGCCCGCTGCGGACGGAAACATGGTTGGGACTTTTAGATTTTGGAGCGAAGGAAAACTCATTTTTTCTGAATTCATGAACATCATTCAAGAAGGAAATTCCTTTACACTAAAACTGAAGCATTTCAATGCTGATTTATCTCCTTGGGAAGAGAAAGATGAGTGGACTACTTTTCGATTAGTAGGAGTGGATGAAACAAGTGTTTTTTTTCACGGATTAACTATGAAACGAGAGGCTAATGAGATTATTCTTTGGTTAGCAATTACCGAAAACGGGGAGAGAACAATTGAGGAATTAAAATATGTCAAGAAAGCTTTTTAAAACATAAAAAATCTTATCTGCTTTGAATTCGGAGTTTCAAATCAATTTTCAAATCCAGGCTTGACATTTTCCCAAAACCCATCTAATGCGATGATTCTGGGTTTCAGAAAGGAAATAATCTCTGGCCAATAATCCTGATCCATTACATTTACGGCAGGTAAGACTTTTTCAATTTTGGAGATCTTCTGACCAAACTCATTTTCGGTATGTAATTTCCATGTCCATTTTTCCCCCAATTCTACCTCAAGTAATTTTTTAAACTGTTTGAACTGTTCAAAAAATAGTTCCTGTAGTTCCTCGTCCGAATGACAAACTTCTATACCAATGGAGGCAAAGTCCTTTTCAGCCTTCATCCGGAAATAAATATCCTTTACTCCTGTCTTATAATTAGGCCAATTAACCCGAAAGCCAGATGCTCCTCTGATAGGCTTCATGTATTGTCCGAATGTAAGCCAAAACTCTTTTCGGATCCGGGAAGTTTCTGCCCGATTGTACATGTTTAGTAGGATTCGTGACTATCTGAGGGTAAAACTAAAATGATCTCTCCTGATTTTTTATAATCAGGATTTAAAGAATCCAATTGATCCTGAGTTACTGTATGGATATTTAGTATTTTGAGTTCAGGAAATCTCTTTTTCAAATACCATAATATTCCCTCGCCATCCTTAGAGTGATAAGAACCGTTGATATGTAAGATTTTTTTTCCTTCTGAAATAGTAGAGAAAAGGGATTCTGACATGGTTGCATCTTTTAAAGCTTGTGCCTGAACCATAAAATCGGTATTCATAGGTCCTCCATGCATCATGTCTTTCATGGCTACATAGCCAGGCATTGTCATATCAATCTCAAAAGGTAAAATAGCCATATATGTTTTTGCATCTGAACTTAGACTATCTAGAGAGACAATCCCTGACCTACTTACTAAGGATGCATATTTTCTTGGAACATTACTAGCAATGAATTTCAATTGATGATCTTTCGCAAATTCCATCAATGGACGATAATCAGTCTTATAATTATTCCAAAGTTTTGCCTCAGTCTCGAAATTTTTCTCGGTCATTTTGCCCGCAAACCACTCATCGATATTCAATTGATCATCTCGCTCAAAAAATTCTGCAGCCAAAACCAGCTCAGGATTGTTTTCTGCCATTTCTTTCAATAATTGCAGTTGAAGCCAATGAGCGAGACTATTATTATGCAATTCTCCAAAAAAAGTCACATCCGCTTTATTCGCCAACTTTACCACATCTTTGAAATCCAACTTCTTGCCTTTATTGGAAAAAAACTGGTATGCCTGCCCCTGACCATTAGAAGTCAAATAGGCTGATAATAAAATAAATGTCAGTAAAATTACTTTACGCATAATCTTCAGGGTATTGTATTTGAATTGCGGAAAATTTCACCAACCCTCCCAAGGAGGGATGATGCTTTTTTAGGGTAATCTTTATTTTTTTCACATCAGGGTAGACTTTCAAAATATCATCAATAATCAGATGGCCCAGATGTTCAAGTAATTTCACCTTCACATCCATCCGTTCTTTAATAAGTTTATAAATCCGAGTGTAATCCACTGTGGATTTTAGATTGTCCTTGAGCATAGCATCTTTGAAGTCCGTTTCAAGCTCTAAATCTAAAGTAAAACGGTTGCCCAGCACATTTTCCTCAGGATATGCTCCATGATAAGCATGGAATTCAATACCTTCAAGTGAAACTTTTCCCATTAGTCAAATTGATCAAAAAATGAACCTGATTGGTTTGATTTATCTTCTTTAGGCTTCGGCTTTTCTTCCTCTGAAGAGGAATTTTTAATTTCTGCTTTTTTCTCTTTCTCCACAGGCTTGGAATCTTCCATTGACTCCAATTCTTCTTTTATTGGCTGAGTCTCTTCTTCAGTTTCGGGTTCTTCCTCTACTTCCTTTTCAATTTCTATGTCAGGGGTGGAATCGTGAACTTCCAATTCCAATTCTTCTTCTATCACTTCCATTTCAGCCATTGGATCCGCCTTTTCAGGCTCAGGGACAAACTCTTCTTCTGGAGTAAGATTCTCGATATTTGCAAAGGTAAAGGCATTAGAACGGCTTAATTCATCAATTGCTCGTTGATAAGCTTTTGCATCAATTCTTGAAAAATGTGCATCTGAAAGATCAATCTGATTCAACATGTCTTGAGAAATCCTTCTTAAACTTTTTACCAACGCTTCTCTTTGATCTACCAATCCACCATATGATCGCACTAAGCCTTGCATACTTTCTCGAAGTTCGACAATGGTTTCCTTCGCTTTAGCTTCTGCTGCACTCAATATGACTGAAGCTTGTTGCTGAGCTTGCTCTTCAACTTTTTTAGCATATTCATTTGCCTTAGCAACAGTTTGTTCAACTTGAGAATTAGCTTCGGAAATAATCAAATCAGCTGCTTCATTGGCTTCTTCAATAATAGAAGCACCCGTATCTTCAGCTGTTTTCAATGTTCTGAAAAGGGAGTCTTCCACATCTTTTAACCGCTTCGCCTCCGCTTCAGTATTTTGAAGTTTGGATTTCAGTTCAATGTTTTCCTGGTGTAGTTTTTCTACCACCTGACTAACTTCTTCCAAAAATTGTGATACTTCCTTTTTCTCAAATCCTCTGAAGGCGGTTTCAAAAGATTGTTGCCTGATAGCTGCTGGTGTGATTTTCATGTGCTAGATTTCTTCTATTTGCCAAATGGATATTGTACGATCATCAGATACTGAAATAACTTGACCTGAATAGGTACTCCAAAGTACTTTATTTATGGATGTGCCGTGTCCGGCATTTCTTGCTTTGTCTATGACTTTCAAAAGTTTTTTCTCTGCTGCATCCCAAACCTTGATGGATTTATCCATGGAGCAGGTTACTAAATATTTTCCGTCTTCCTTGAAAGATAAATAATTAATGGCATACATATGTGCCACAATCGTTTCTTCCAATTTATAATTTGATGTGCTCCAGAATTTGAGTCTGGCATCTCTTGCTCCGCTAATTAAAGAGTCCTCATCTGGTGAATAGGATAAAGCAAAAACTGAATTTTCATGACTGGCTAAATTTGCAATCGGATGAAAGTCTTCTCTTAAGTCTAAAATTTTGATGGTATGGTCGCTCAAACCAAGAGCTAGGTGCTTCTTAGTTGGAGACAAAGTCATCACCCTAATACTTTTGAAACTTAGCTTAACCCTTTTCCTCACAGATTTTGTCGGAATATCAACAATCACGAGGATGCCATCCCCTGTTCCAATAAATACCTCTTTCCCAAAAATTTTAATGTCAAATATCGCTTGGTCAGTAAACTTCAAAGACCATATTTCTTTATTTACATTTAAATCTATCACATGAATCCCTTCATAATTATGGCCGATAAAAAGTAAATTCCTCTCTTTATCAACTTCCATGGCATAGACAGAATGTGGTAGTTTAGCAATTAATTTACCAAACTTGGGATCATCCAGATCCCACTCAACCACCATACCATCTCCAGCTCCGGTATAAAAAAATCTTGGGTCACTTCCTTCTGTTAAAGCATAGATGCAGTCATTATGCCCTGTAAGGGTTTGTAATTTATTAACTTGAATTTTTGACATATATTGGTCGGTGACTTGGTCAATCCCTAATCGCCTATGCAAACAAAAATAGAAAAAATTGATTCTTCATCAGCCTTAGCAATCAAGATAATTGAAATGCAGGAGGAAGAAGATCTAGAATTCTTGAGTTTTCGGGAAAAACTATCATATGCAAACATTTCACATCCAGAAAAACGAAAAGAATGGGCCACGGCAAGAATCGCTATCAAAGATACGCTAGAAGCCCTGCATGTTCCATATCCAGGTTTTTTCAAAGATGAGCATGGCAAATCCCAATCCATGAATGGAAACGGATTTGTTTCCTTATCGCATACTGAAGGATTGGCTGGGGCGATCTACCATCGCGAATTACCAGTGGGAATTGACATGGATTTTATTCGTGAAAAAATCCTGAGGATAGGATTTAGATTTTTGGATCCTTCCGAAATTGATTTCCTTGAAAAGGATCCGCTTCACTATACTTTGGCATGGTCTGCAAAAGAGTCTATCTTTAAATGTCAAGGAAGAAGGGGAGTGAGCTTTCGGGACAATATTCTCTTAGAACCTTTTTCCGTCAATTCACCTATTATCAAAGCTAAAATCAGAAATACTGATTTCTCAAATCACTACTATAAGGTTCAGGCTCGTGTTATTGACAAGACAGTATTGACCTATACAATTTGGTAATCTACATATGAAAAAAACATCGTTCTTATTTCTATTTTTTATTTTCTCGATGGGTTTATTCGCTCAGGCACAGGATATCGGTAGTCTTGTTTTGGAGGATGCCGTGACAGGGAAATCCTATACTGTTTCCAAAGAATTGAAAGGTAAAGCTCTAGTCTTGATTTTTCATAGCACAAACTGCCCTTTTGCAAAATTGTATGAAGAGCGGATTATCGATTTAAGATCAAGATTTCAAAATCAAGAAATTTCCTTTGCCTTAGTAAATCCTGATTTGGGTAGTGAAAACCAAAATTCTGACCTCATGCGGAGTCACGTCGATGAAACTGATTTAAATATGCCCTACTTAATGGATGTAAATCAGGATTGGGTCAAACTCTTTAAAATTACAAAAATACCGGAAGTTGTAATTTTGATCCCATCCGAGAATGGCATTCAAGTAGCCTTTAGAGGTGCTATTGATAACAATGCTCAAGCTGCAAATTCTGTAACTGAGAAATATCTAGAAAGAGCTCTCAATCAAGTGCTTAGAGGTGAAAAACCTAGTCCTGAACAAGTTCGGGCCGTGGGTTGTAATGTAAGAAGCTTCTAATCTTCCAGAATTGACATTAATTCCTTCACTTCTTCCACTTTCTCCAATTCCCCAAGCTTCTCAAAAGAATTAGAAAGATTTCTTAAGGTCCGCATCAGAATTTGTAAATAAGCACAGGGTTCAAAATATTCGTCCTTTGGCTCCAGTTTCAGATGTTCTAAATAGTTAAAAATATCCTGCTTACTGAAAATCAATCCTTTGTTGAAGGCATTGATGTAAAAAGTAAGGTCCCCCGATTTGTAAGTAAGAACGAATAAATTTGGAAGGTTAACCCCATAGATAGGTAAACCCAATTTCTTTCCAACCAATAAATAAATCGCACAGAGACTTAAAGGATTTCCTCTTCTCGAATCCAAAACGGCAGAAAGCATGCTATTGGCCGGCGAATGAAAGTTTTTGGTGTTTGCGGAAAACCTTAAGTTGTTGAAAAGAACATTATTAATGATCCTTACTTGATCGTAAGGCGGAAGGTCATTTTTAAAAGCTGTCCAAACCTCAAAATAAATTTGATGCATTTCTGCATTTAGTTTTTCGTATTCTAAATCTGGGTATTGATACGTATTTATTATCCAAAGCCCAGTAAGTAGATCCCGGTCTTCTGATTCTTTCCATTCAATTAATCTCTTTTTCAAGAGAGAAAACTGAAGATCATGAACCATTTCTTCAATTTCTTTTTGAATCTCCGGATTAAAACTCGTTTCCCATTTTTCTTCAAGAAAAGGAATGATTTCAGTTCCAAGGGAAATGATCTGCTCTCTCACATGGCTTCTCACCTCATAATCAGTGTCGTCCAAAAGTGAAACCAATGCATTTAGTTCTCCAGGAGTGAAAGTGTTCATACGCAAATTCTGTGAAAGGCCTTCTGTCGAAATAATTTACTAATAAAGTGCTTAAGTTTGAATAACTCCTGTGTTAAATCTTTCAGAAATAGGAGCATGATTTGCCGCTTCTATCCCCATACTGATCACTTTTCTAGTCTCTCTAGGATCTATTACTCCGTCTACCCAAAGTCTTGCTGCTGAATAATAAGGACTTAGCTCTTCGTTATATTTATTGGTAATCTCATCTAAAAGCTGCTTTTCATCTGCTTCTGTAATTTCCTTTCCTTTCTTTTTCAGAGATGCAACTTTAATCTGAAGTAAGGTTTTTGCCGCTGAAGCTCCAGACATGACCGCCATCTGGGCAGTTGGCCAAGAAAAAATCAATCGTGGATCATATGCTTTTCCACACATGGCATAATTTCCGGCTCCATAGGAATTACCCAATACAATGGTGAATTTCGGAACCACTGAATTGGCCATGGCATTCACCATTTTAGCTCCATCCTTGATAATTCCGCCATGCTCTGCTTTGCTCCCTACCATAAAACCACTAACATCCTGTAGGAATACCAAAGGAATTTTCCGTTGATTACAATTCATGATAAAACGGGCAGCTTTATCGGCTGAGTCAGAATAAATCACCCCTCCCATTTGCATTTCCCCACTGGCATTCTTTACTATTTTCCGCTGGTTTGCAACAATCCCCACAGCCCAACCATCAATCCTTGCTGTCGCACAAATCAGGGTTTTACCATAATCCTTTTTGTATTCCTCAATTTCTCCTTCATCCACTAATCCGGAAATTACCTCAAGCATATCGTAAGGTTTTACTCGTTGAATCGGGAAGGCATTTAAAAGTTCTTCACCAGATAGCTTTGGATTCTTAGGTTTTATCCTATCAAAACCAGCTTTATCGTTGGCGCCAATCTTGTCAAAAATAGTTCTAATAGCATCGAGACATTCCTTATCATTTTCATATTTATTGTCAGTTACTCCCGATATTTCACAGTGAGTAGTGGCACCTCCCAGCGTTTCATTGTCTACCGATTCACCTATTGCCGCTTTAACTAGATAAGACCCGGCAAGAAAAATCGACCCTGTTTTATCAACGATTAAAGCCTCATCAGACATGATCGGAAGATAAGCTCCTCCCGCAACGCAACTTCCCATAATAGCTGCAATTTGGACAATCCCCATGGCAGACATTTTTGCATTATTTCTGAATTGTCTTCCAAAGTGTTCTTTATCAGGAAAAATTTCATTTTGCATGGGAAGAAAAACTCCTGCACTATCCACCAGGTAAATGATTGGAATTCTGTTTTCCATTGCAATTTCCTGGGCTCTTAAATTCTTTTTGGCTGTCATCGGAAACCATGCTCCAGCCTTTACGGTAGCGTCATTTGCAACAATCATGACCATCCTGCCTTTGACATATCCGATTCCAGTCACAACTCCAGCTGAAGGACAACCTCCCTCCTCTTCGTACATCCCATCTGCAGCAAATGCTCCAATCTCTAAAAACTCAGAATCCTTATCGACCAAATAATTGATTCTTTCTCTAGCAGTAAGCTTACCTTTCTCATGCTCCTTCGCTATGCGTTTTGTCCCTCCACCAAGTTTTACCTGTTCAGTTTTGGTTTTCAATTCTTCCAATAAGGATTTAAAAGATTGGTATTCCATAGAGGTTTTTGAATTCATGTTTTATTTGGGTTTATCTATTCAAAACTCAATAATTGAATTAAGAGTTTTTTGAATATAAACAAAAGCCCTTTTCCGAGGAGAAAAAGGGCTAAATGATTGATGTCAAATTTTTATTAATTCGCTTCGATCTGCTCTTTATAATCTCGAATAGATCTGAAAATCGCTGAAGCCATATATTCCTGACCTTTTTGACTCATCAAAAATCTTTCCTCTTCAGTATTGGATAAGAAGCCTAATTCGATCAACACGGAAGGCATTGATGGAGTCCAAAGCACGTAAAATGGACCTTGCTTCACCCCTCTACTTTTTCTACCTACTCTATTTTTAAATTGGGTTTCTACATGATCTGCTAATGTCACTGAGTTTTCAAAATGAACTTTAGACATCAAGTTAAACATCATATAAGATTCAGGAGAGTTTGGTTCAAAACCTTCATAATTCTCTTTGTAATTATCCTCTAAAAGAATTACTGAGTTTTCTCTCTTTACAATATCAAAGTTAGCTTCAAAATGCTTCATCCCCATCACAAAAGTCTCCGTACCATACGCTGATCTACTGGGGGCTGAATTAGAGTGGATTGATACAAATAAATCCGCCTTATTATTATTGGCGATGATTGGCCTTTCTTTCAATTCTGGAAAACTATCATCTTTTCTAGTATAGATCACTTCCACATCTGGCAGATATTCCTCAATATATTTACCTACTAAAAGTGCCACGGCAAGATTAATATTCTTTTCTTTGGACCTAGAACCGAGGTTTCCAGGATCTTTTCCACCGTGACCTGCATCGATGACAATTTTCTTCATTCGAAACGCAGGCATCATAGATTCGTTAGATATGAATCCTCCAAAGACAAATGGTATTAGGATAATTAAAGAAGTAAGAATTTTTTTGCTTTTGGACCGTTCCATGAGGGCAATAGAATTAACTTTACACGAAATTTTACACAAATTAAATAAAGCGCAATCAACTGTGCAGGGATTTAGACTCCTTTTATTTTCAATATTCGGCTTACTGATCGCTCCTATTTGGGTAGCTGCTCAACAACCTACCAGGCAAACTGAAAGAAGGTTAATTGTGCCAGACACATTGGCTACACCCCTATCAGATACTTTGCCAGAAATAAATCCTCCTGCACTTAGAGATACTTTACCTTCTGATTCTGTGGCAAAAATTATGCCCAGTGGACCAATCACACAAGATATTACCTATTACGCTGAAGACAGTATCGTTTCTGATTTTACTGAAAACAAGGTTTATCTCTATAACAAAGCTTGGTTTGAATACGGGGAAATGAAATTAGAGGCTGACCTGATTGTAATCGACTGGAAAAACTCTATGCTCTATGCTTCTGGAGTTACTGATAGTTTGGGAAATGTAACAGGAAATCCATTTTTCAAAGACGGCCCAAACGTTTACGAAATCAGAAAAGAAATGCGGTACAATTTCGTCACGCAAAAAGCTATCATCAAAGATGTGGTCACTGAGCAGCAAGATGGGGTTTTGCGTGGTGAAACTATCAAAAAGACCGAGGATGGAAGTATCTATCTTAGCCATGGTTATTACACCACCTGTAAATTGACCGACCCACATTGGCACATTTCCTCTAATAAAATAAAATCTATTCAAGGAAAACAAGTGGTCTCAGGCCCATTCAATCTCTATTTCAATGGAATTCCAACGCCTTTGGGTTTGCCTTTTGGGATAATACCTGATACCCCTGAAGAAAAAGCTTCAGGAATAATTTTCCCTTCTTATGGTAGTGAGCAAGTAAGAGGTCTTTTCTTGAGAGATTTTGGCTACTACTTTGCCGTCAACGATTACATTCATGCACGATTTACAGGAGATATATATTCTAAAGGAGGATGGGGTGCAAAATCGCAGGCTATCTACAAAAAACGCTATCGGTATGGGGGAAGCTTCAATATTGACTTCCAAAAATTTGTGTCTCCTGAAACTGAATTAAATCCGGTCAATTATAACACATTTAGAGTTCAATGGAGCCACACTCCTGAATCAAGAGGAAACAGTAGATTTTCGGCTTCAGTCAATGCAGGGAGTACCAGTTATTTCAACAACGTAATCAGTCAGAATAATTTCCAGAATAACGTGACTTCTGAATTCACTTCAAATGTTGCCTATTCAAAAACTTTTTCGGGAACACCTTTTTCTATGTCAGCGAATATGAGGCATTCTCAAAGTGTCACCACAGGAGAAGTTAGGGTGGATTTACCTACCATTGCTGTGAATATGAATCGGCAAAATCCATTTAGAAATTTAAAATTTGAGCCTCTAAAAACACTAAACATTGCCTGGAATTTCAATTTGCAAAATTCAATAACGAATCGGGTGGATCAATCATTCGGAGTCCCAACTGATCTGAACACAGGAAATGAGGAAACTCAGTACATCCCTTTTAATCTTGCAAATGCAAGCTTACTACTGGATAATGCTAGTAATGGCGCTAGAAATACCATCCCCATCTCTTCCAACTTTACCTTATTCAAATACTTCACTGGTACCGCTTCCTTTAATTATCAGGAACTTTGGTATTTAAATAGAATCAATTATTACTACAATCCATCTGAGGAGCGAGTAGATAAAATATTGGAGGATGGCTTCAACAGAATCAGTACTTATAGCTCATCCTTTGCCTTAAACACCAATATTTATGGTTTTTTTAATTTTAAAGGAAATGGAAAAGTCCAAACAATAAGGCAACATATTCAACCTTCATTTGGATTCAGCTTCAGACCGGATTTCTCTGACCCCAGATATGGTTATTATCAAGAAGTTCAGGTAAATGAAGAAGGTGATACCAGACTTCTCTCCAGACATCAAGGTTTCATTTTTGGAGGAGCTGCAATAGGTGAATCAAGAGCTTTGACCTTTAACCTTCGGAATGTATTAGAAGCCAAAATCAAAACCGAATCAGACACAGCTGAAGCTACCACCAAGAAAATTCCATTGCTGGAAACTTTAAACCTGAGTACGAGCTATAATTTTGCCGCTGATTCATTCAATCTCGCTCCCTTTAGCATCAGTGCCAGAACCAGCTTTTTTGATAGAAAACTTTCTGTCAACATGAGTACCACATTAGACCCTTATGCTACTCGGACTTTTTTGAATAGTAACGGACAAGAATCTATTCGTAGAATCAATGAATTTACGTGGAATAATGGGCAGGGAATCGGTACGATAAGAAATGCTTCCTTAAATATGAACATGTCATTGAATCCAGGAGGGAATAAATCACCTGGTGAGGTGAGAGACGAAGTCACCTCCAATTTCATGGAGCAGGGAGGAGTTTTAAATGAGTTTGTAGAGAGTGAAATCAACCGGATTGTATCTGACCCGAGCCAATACATAGACTGGAATATCCCCTGGAGTGTACGGATAGGATATAATTTAAGCTATAGCAAGCAACCCACTGGTACAACAAATGTAACGCAAGCGATGAATCTTAGTGGGGACTTTTCCCTTTCCGAAAAATGGAAAATTAATTTTAACACCGGTATTGATTTACAGGCACAAAAGATTACCCAATCCATGATCGGAATAGCCAGGGATCTGCATTGTTGGCAAATGAATGTCAACTGGATTCCTTTTGGAAGATTCACCTCTTATAACATCGATATCCGAGTCAAGTCAAGTATTCTTCAAGATCTTAAAGTATCCAGAAGAAGATCTTTCTTTGATAGATAAGCATTAGATGAAATTCAAATAGACTGGTTATTCAAACCACAAATCCACATTTCCTTTTTTAAATCCGGGACCGACTCAGCGGCATAGTCATGCATCTTGGACCTCCTAGGCCTCTTGATAATTCAGAAGAAGGAATTTCCAGAACATCCACTCCCAACTCCCGCAATGCCCTGTTGGTGTGGATATTTCTATTATAAGAAATCACTCGTCGAGGTCCGATTGCAAAAACATTGGCTCCATCAAACCACTGTTCTCTGAGAGAATAATCAGGATTGCCGTCAGCAGTATGAAGTATTTCCAAATGTGGAATTTCTCTTTCTAAAACTGTCAAAAGAGATTCCTTCAACACCTCCCTTTTTATACTTACTTTATCATCTTTGATTTCTTTTAAGGTATAAAGTGAGGTTTGCAAAACAGAATTTAAGGCATCTGGATAAGTTAATACCAGATTTTCATCCAAGATGGTAAAGACCGTATCCAAGTGCATGTAGTTCCGCTTATTAGGGAGGTGAACTTCATAAACCCGCTCCACAGAACCTTCTGCCAGCATAGCTTTTGCAGCATGATAAATGGCTTTTTCATCTGTTCTCTCGGAGTTACCTATTGCTACTGCTTTTCCTGACAAGACAATAATATCACCGCCTTCAATACTCGGTGGATTATCATGACCCACGATTGGATAGAGTCGGTTTACATTGTCTTTAAACTCTAAGTGATTTTCAAATATGGTTCTCAATAAATCAGCTTCTCTTTGCCTACCGTCCATCTTCATACTAGAGAAAATAACGCCACCAGGCGTCAAAGCCATTGGATCTCTTTGAAAATATAAATTAGGACAAGGAGAAATGGCAAAGGCAGATTCCATCAATTCTCCCACTTTTAATTTGGGGATTTTCCTTCTTAGTTCATGAATCTTCAGTCCTCCGGTCAAAATGGAAGCACATTCTGCAGTAGAATATCTTTCTAAAATATCTTCAGCCAGATGGACCAAACCAGATTTTTTTAAGGAATCCTTCATAAGCTTTAAAAGAATCTCTTGATCATATAAAACCCGAATCAATAATTCCCGCAATTGATAAACATGTGCTCCTGTTGATTCCTTGATCAAATTGGAAAAAGCATCATGTTCCTTTTGCAAAGCCTCTAAATAAGGAACATCCTCAAAAAGCAAAAGCTCTTTATTGTAGGGAGTAAGCCTATCTATTTCTTTTCCAGGCCTGTGCATCAACACGGCTTTAAGAGTTCCAAATTCCGAGTTTATCCTAAGATTCATTTTATTATATTTTTTGCACTGGATGAATTGTTAAATTAAAATTTGATCAATAATTAACCTATCTATTTGTCATTTTTATAAAAAATGAATTCCACCCTTATTGAACTGCCACAACCTAATTTATAGCAAATCATTGATATCTTATCTGATTCGATTCCGTTAATTCTTTTATATCCAACATTTCAACTAAAATATCCCAATGCAAATTTCAAAAAGCGTCGATCTAACGCAGCTGTACCGAATTCTTCTATTTTTTGTTTTGTCTTTGACCTCAACATCCCTTTTGGCTCAAAATATCTTCAAACCAAGTAATGAGCAACTCAATGCCGGTTTAAAGGAGGCTTTGGCATTAGCCACAGAAATCAGTGCTGATCGACTGCACCAGAAGGATGGCTATTTGAATAACCTGGATGTAAAAATCCTCTTTCCACCAGAAGCAAAAAATATTGAAAATACGTTGAGATCCTTGGGTTTGGGTTCTATGGTGGATCAGGTGATAGTAAGTGTAAACCGGGCAGCAGAGGATGCTGCGATTCAAGCAAAGCCAATTTTTGAATCGGCAATCAAAGAAATGAGTATTCAAGATGTGAAAACAATTTTGACAGGAGAAAAAGATGCTGCCACCCAGTATTTCGCGAAATCTACTTCAGATAGTTTGGCTGTGAAATTTGAACCTATTATTGATCAAAGCCTAAAAAAAGTAGATGCAACTAACTACTGGGAGGATGTGACAACCCGCTATAACAAAGTCCCCTTTGTAAAAAAAGTAAATACCGACCTGACCGGATATGTCACCAAAAAAGCAATTGACGGACTCTTTATAGAAATTGCAAAGGAAGAATTAAAAATCAGGGAAAATATCAATGCCAGAAAATCAGAATTATTGAAACAGGTATTTGGATCAGTTGATAAGGCCAAAGAATAGCTTGATTTTCTTATTAAATATGTGAATAAAAACATTCAGCGTACCAATAGAACTGTGATCCGAAGCACGCTTTTATCCTTTCACTCTAAAAAATGTTTCATGAACTGCTTTACCCATCACATCATGATGTGTAAAACGGATGATGGGTTCATCTTCTACCCTTTCCACCTTTACACTTAAAAAGCCTCCTTTTAGTCTCAGAAACTGATGCTCTGGTCGCACATCATCAGCATTCCAACCCTGAGAATGGAAGTCACTAATCGGACCTGAGCAAAATTCCATCAGACCTGTTTTTAAATCTTTTGATACATATTGCCAGTGTCGATCTCCGTTAATGACAAATAAATTTGGAATACCTGAGAGGTAAGATCTGAGTTTCTCGCCTTCAAATTCATAGGCTTTATTAGCGTGGTTATCCGATTTGGAATCTCTATCTGGGCCGACGATCGGAGTTGCAGTGATCAGAATCTTGAAGTTGGCGTTAGATGCTTCAACAGATTCTTGAAACCAGTCCATTTGTTCCTGACCCCAAATGGTTTTTTCTGGGCCATCTGGTTCTTCATTGGGGGTTCGGAATTCTCTCCCCTCAACCATCCAAATCTGTAAGTCTTTTCCCCAGCGCAGAGTTCGATAGGGTTTTCCGGGAAGAGGGACATTTTGATACCAAAGTGAGACGCCATCTTCAAAAGTCAGATCTCCATATGCACTAGAGGAAGGATTGGAATCGTCTTTCAGTAGGTCATGGTCATCTTTCATCATGTAAACAGGAACTGTTTTAAACAAGTCCTTCAAACTTGGCCAAGCATCCATAGCATGCCATTTATGACACGCCTGTTCAAGGTTCTTTGCCAGTGGTCCCGGTTTATCATAATAGACGTAATCCCCGGTTTGAATGAAAAAATCAGGTTTCATTGAGGTCATACTATCATAAGAATGAAATCCTCTTTTTTCTTCATCAAAACTCCAGAAGTATTGACAAGTGGATGTAGTAAACAAAAGCGGAGCAGGATTTTCCGGATCGGGGGATGTTTTGAAACTCCCTCTATTTAATAGTGTTGGAGCGTTTTCTTCAGACTTTACCAAAAGTTCCACTTCATAGTTGCTCGCTGAGGCTAGACCATCAAATGGAATTTTAACTGTGAAATCATTTTCTTCCAAGGCCTCAACCCAGCTGGATAAATACTCCTCACTAGCCCCTATTAATTTTACCTGAACAAAACCTTTGGCACCAACTACTCCACCGTCCATTTCGGAAACTGGCATGCTTTCATCAAAGTTAATAGGATGCCGAAAAACTTCTTCCCTCCGCTCATGACGAATGGGATTGGGTGATTCCTGGCCGCAGACCCGTGTCCAGACCATAACTGAATTAGCACTAACTTCCATAAACTTGAAGCCAGTGGTTAAAAACACTGATTTCTCAGCTGAGCTCTCTTCAGACTTACCAGCCCATGCCGGTAAAGAAAACTTTCCAAAAAGAGAAATGGACAAGGCGCCGAAACCGATTTTCTTAAAGAATTTTCTGCGAAGGCTTTGCTTCATGAATAATGTTTTGGGTTAATTAAATATAAGGATATATTAAATTTTTTGAGTTTTATTAAAATCCCAACACTGGAAAATTCTTTTTCTCTCTTCAGGCCTTTGCGTTAAAAAATTCAATAAATAAAAACCTGTAAGAAGAGGAAGTTCTTTAGTATCTAAAATAAAACCCATAAAAAAAACCGGACCTCACGGCCCGGTTCAATATTTTTTAGCGAGTTTTTAAAGCGGATGCACCGTCAATAGATCTCCATCTTTCTGAACTCTAGCCAATTCCTTTTTACTTAGTCCTTTCATCGCCATATCCCATTTTTTATTACTCAGACCCGCTTGCTCTTTCAGCTTAGCCAAGTCAATCGGATGCTCTTTTTTCAATAAATCCAAAACCAGTTTTTCTTCCTCTGTCAATTCCACTGCCTTTTTCTCAGGTCTCATCTGAGGAAAGAATAGCACTTCCTGAATAGTAGTTTTATTGGTTAAAAGCATGGTCAATCGATCGATTCCGATTCCTAAGCCGGAAGTAGGTGGCATGCCGTATTCCAGGGATCTCAAGAAATCCTCATCCATTGCCATGGCCTCATCATCGCCTCTAGCAGCTAATTTCAATTGTTCTTCAAATCGCTCCCGCTGATCAATCGGATCATTTAATTCAGTATAGGCATTGGCGATTTCTTTGCCATTTACAAACAGTTCAAATCGCTCCACTAAACCAGGCTCCGTTCTATGCTTTTTCGCCAAAGGCGTCATTTCAATTGGGTAGTCTGTGATATAAGTAGGCTGAATCAAATTGGCTTCAACTTTTTCACCAAAAATCTCATCAATCAATTTACCCTTACCCATGGAATCATCAACAGCAATTCCCATGTCAGCACAAACTTTGCGAAGAGCTGTTTCATCCATCTTGCTCACATCGATCCCAGCATATTCCTTGATGGAATCATACATCGTCAACCTTCTATACGGTCCAGCAAAATCGATCTCATTCTCCCCTACTTTTACTTTCGTTTTTCCGTGGATGGATTCAGTTACTTGTTCCAAAAGCTCTTCAACCATCTCCATCATCCAGATGTAGTCTTTGTATGCAACATAGATTTCCATGGAAGTGAATTCTGGATTGTGAGTTCGGTCCATTCCTTCATTTCGGAACATCTTGCCAAATTCATATACTCCATCAAACCCACCAACAATCAATCTTTTCAGATATAACTCATTCGCAATTCGTAAGAAAAGCGGCATATCCAAGGTATTGTGATGCGTATTGAATGGACGAGCTGCTGCTCCACCGTGTACCGCTTGAAGAATAGGCGTTTCCACTTCCAGCCAACCATGATCGTCAAAATATCGACGCATCTGAGAAATTATTTTGGATCGGGTGATAAAGGTTTTTTTCACCTCAGGATTCACTGTCAGGTCAACATATCGCTGACGATATCTTAGTTCAGGATCTGTAAATCCATCGTGGACATTTCCATCTTCATCTCTTTTCACAACAGGAAGCGGCTTCACTGATTTTGAAAGCAAAGTCAACTCAGTGACATGAAGTGAAATTTCACCAGTTTGAGTTGTAAAAATATAGCCCTTTACCCCAATGAAATCACCTATTCCTAAAAGCTTTTTAAAGACCGTATTATAAAGCGTCTTATCCTCTCCAGGACAGATATCATCTCTACGAACATAAATCTGTAATCTTCCAGTAGCATCTTGGATTTCGGCAAAAGAGGCAGAACCCATGATTCTTCTACTCATCAATCGACCTGCAATGGAAATGCCTTTGTAGTCGTTTTTTCTGTTTTCGTAGTTTCTATGAATATCTTCTGCTGTGACATTAATCGGAAAAGCCTCAGCTGGGTAAGGATTAATTCCTAATCGAATCAATTCTTCCCTGTCTTTTCTTCTCTCTATTTCCTGTTCGTTCAAAAGCTGCATTTCTTTGTTATTATTCGGAGACTTAATCGGTTCTTATTCTATTTTAAAATTCAATTGGTTAGCAATCCGCCACTGCCCACTGCAAACTGCCTACTGTTTACTATTCTTCCTCCTCTTCATTTCCCTCTTTATTAATTCAAATTCCCGACTGCTTTGACCAGCAATACTGGAGTTTTCAGCAGCACGTCTTGTTAAATAGGGCATCACTTTTTCCACAGGTCCATAAGGAACGTATTTCACTACCCGATATCCTGCATTTGCGAGATTAAATGAAATATTGTCACTCATCCCGTAAAGCTGTGCGAAAAAGACGTTATCAGATTTAGGATTCACTTCATATTTATTCATCAAATCAACCACTAACAAATTACTGTTTTCATTATGAGACCCGCTCATCAGAAATACACTACCGTGATTTTTAATACAAAATTCAACTCCCAAATTATAATCTCTATCAGTAGCCTCCTTGCTCGGTTGGATGGGGCTTTGATAACCAAGTTTTTCAGCTCTCTCTGCTTCTTTTTCCATATAAGCCCCGCGAACCAATTTAGCTCCCAGTAAATAACCTTTCTCAGTAGCTTGATCTTTGGCCTTTTTTAATCGACCCAACATATCGTGACGATACATTTGATAGGTATTATAGACCACGCAGCGATCTTGGTTATACTTTTCCATTGCCTCATATACCAAATCATCAACTGCATCCTGAAACCAAGATTCTTCCGCATCAATCAATATCTTCAAGTTGAGGCTATATGCGGTTTTACAAAGCAAATCAACTCGTGCTTTTGTTTTCTCGTAAGCCTTTAGCTCTTCAGGAATCAATTTTTCTCCTGCCTGAATTTTGATCAGATTATGATAATCCCCTAATCCTGTGACTTTAATAACCCCAAAAGGCATATAGTCGGTTTTGGAAGATTCGATCATCGTCTGTCGAATCTCCTCAGTAGTTCTCTCGAAGCTTTCTTCATCCCCTTTTCCTTCCACAGAATAGTCAAGAATTGCTTCAATCCCATACTGAGCCAATTTTTCACAGGCTTTGATACTTTCCTTTATGGTTTCGCCCCCACAAAAATGACCAAACATGGTCTGCTTCATGATCCATTTGATGGGAAACTTAAGTTTTAAAGCAACATGTGTTAGGGCAATTCCAATATCAGAAAGCGTCTTATTGTTCAATAAAGAAAAGACCAGATGCATCTTTCTCAACTCTGCATCTGATTTTGAAGCGAAAGCAACTTCTAAATTCTCGAATGAAATCGTCTGTTTTGTGGGCATATCCTAAATAGAAGGTGCAAAGATATTAAAAAACTGCTTTAACATGGGTTTTGTTACCAATAATGAAAAGTGAAATAATAGGAAATTTCAGATGTCAACAATGAAGTAAAATAGCCCGCTTCGATACAGATTTAATTAAGAATTGACATCTAGAATTCTAAAACGCTAAGAATTCAGAAAAAATATCTAGATTTTTTTAGAAGAATTTTAAAAAGGAATTTAAATTCAATTCAGAATAATATTCCGAAACTAGCTGCAGAAAAGTTAAAATAAAGGTATTTCAGAAAGTTTATTCCATTTAATATGGATTACAAATGTTATAGGCTAAAATTTAATTTTGTTTTTAAAATCACCTAGCTTACATTTGGCACATGTTATTGACAGCAGCGATATATTTTACATTCTTTTACTTTTACTTTCGAAGCCAAAATCGAATCGGTGCCGTCTATTGTCTAGCCAAAAAATAATAAAACATAAACTACACAAAGAGCCCGATTCGAAAGAGTCGGGTTTTTTCATTTAATGCTTAGCCGTATGAAATCGCACAAACAAATCAAAGACTGGGGACTGGGTTTAACAGGACCAACCATTATCGCAGGACCATGCTCTGCAGAATCTCCTGAGCAGATCGAAAAGATCTGTTTAGAAATGAAAGAAGAAAATGTGATTCCCTCCATGTTCCGTGCGGGAATTTGGAAACCAAGAACAAGACCGGGAAGCTTCGAAGGCATTGGTGAGGAAGGACTAAAGTGGATGGAAATCGTTCGTCATCATTTGAATATCCCAATTACTGTTGAGGTTGGAAATGCAGCTCATGCAGAAATTGCACTTAGAAACAAGGTAGATGTAGTTTGGATTGGAGCAAGAACCACTGTAAACCCTTTCGCAGTTCAAGAAATTGCTGAAGCTTTAAAAGGAACAGATATTCCAGTTATGGTCAAAAATCCAATGAACCCAGATCTTGATCTTTGGATGGGTGCTATGGAAAGGATGCATGCAGTTGGACTAACCAAACTTGCAGCAATCCACAGAGGTTTCTCGGATGCTTACGACAAGAGATTCCGTAATAAGCCAAACTGGTCTATGCCAATTCACCTGAAGCGTGTTTGGACTGGAATGGAAGTAATCAATGACCCAAGTCATATCGTAGGCAAAAGAGATGGGATCTTAGAAATTGCTCAACGAGCGATCAATTTCGGTTTGGACGGATTGATGATTGAAACTCACCACGATCCGGACAATGCATGGTCTGATGCAAAGCAACAAGTGACTCCAAAAAGATTGAAAGAAATCTTAAATGCAATCGACTTTAAAAAACCACTTGAAAACGAAAAGCCTTCTGAGAAATTAAATGATTTAAGGAGAGCGGTTGACCATTTGGATGATCAATTATTGGACATCCTTCAGGAAAGATTCGCTGTTATCGATCAGATAGGATCTCATAAAAGAGAGCATCACCTCACCGTTTTTCAGTCTGACAGATGGAAAGAAGTAATGGAAAGCAGAACCCAAAAGGGAGTGCAACGCAACTTGAGTGAAAAGTTTATGAAGGAGTTACTTTATTCTATTCATGAAGAATCAGTAAAACGTCAGGAAAAGCAACTTCGAGAATCAGAAGCTGTAAAGAAGTAAAACAAAGGCTAAGCATTTAATGGTTTTGGGAGGTAGGGTTACCTCTCAAAACCTTTTGCCTACCTTTCCTATCCAATTATATTCCAGTGGACTCCGTTATTTTCTCAAACTCTATCGCTTCAGACTTGGAAAAAGTGCTAGCCAGCATTTCTTTTTCCAAACTTTTCGTCTTAACTGACCAGAATACTGAAAAGCATTGCTTACCCAAACTAAAAAAAATCTTTCCCTCGGGGACCTCTTTCAAATCAGTTGCTCCCGGTGAAAAAAATAAAAATCTTAGCACCTGCTCAGAAATATGGTCTGCAATGACCGCTGCCTCTTTAGATAGAAAATCACTTTTTATCAATATTGGAGGAGGTGTAATTGGAGATATGGGTGGATTTTGCGCCAGTATTTACAAAAGAGGAATTCGTTTTATCAATATTCCTACTACCCTTCTTTCGCAGGTAGATGCCAGTGTTGGAGGTAAGTTAGGAGTTGATTTTGAAGGCTTGAAGAATCATTTAGGGACTTTCAATGAGCCTGAGACAGTGATGATTTCAACTGAATTTTTGGAATCTTTACCTCATGAAGAATTGAGATCCGGTTATGCTGAAATTATCAAACATGGTCTAATTCGGGATAAGGCTTATTTCGAAAATCTAAAAATTGAACACTGGGAAAATCAAGCCTGGATGGAACTGATCAGGCATTCCGTCGGAATTAAGAAAGAAGTCGTTTTAGCCGATCCGAAAGAAGCCGGTCTTCGAAAAATATTGAATTTTGGCCATACCATCGGTCATGCTTTTGAATCTCATTTTTTAGATGGTCCAAAACATCTTCTACATGGTGAAGCTATTGCAATCGGAATGATCTGTGAGGCGTTCCTTTCGCATAAAAAATTAAGTCTAGGTTCAGAAGAATTGAATGTTATCATTACGTCTTTCCTTTCTATTTATGGAAAGTTCGATTTTTTAGAATCAGATTTGGAGCCAATCATAAATCTTTGTCTCCAAGACAAAAAGAATGAAGGAGCTGTTCTAATGTTCTCATTGCTAAATAAAATCGGAGATTGTACTTACAATATTCCTGTAAGCCGAAGTGAAATTAAAGAAGCAATCCATTACTATAAAAACTTAAAACTGTCTTAAACTTATTCCTGTGAGTACCGATACCAAAACTGTTTTACAGTTAAACCAGAAAAGTGAATTCAAAACCAAGACAATTCCGCTTCCTTCTTCTAAGAGCGAATCAAATCGGGTTTTGGTCATAGATGCTTTAACTGAGGGGAAAAATAAAATTACTAATCTAGCAGAGGCAAGAGATACTCAGACCATGATTCATCTGCTTAAGAAAAATCCTCCAGTTTTTGATGTGCTTGATGCGGGCACCACCATGAGGTTCCTCACAGCTTACAGCGTGATTACGAATCAAAATAAGGTCATGACAGGAACGCCAAGGATGTGTGAAAGACCTATTGGGATTTTGGTTGACGCCTTAAGAAGTATTGGTGCGGAAATCCATTATTTAGGAGTTGAAGGTTACCCCCCATTAGCCATTCACGGACTTTCGAATCAAACTTCAGACAAGGTGAAAATCAGGGGAGATGTTTCTTCCCAGTATATTTCTGCCATGCTTATGATCGCACCTATTTTGCCAATGGGCTTGGAAATAGAATTGGAAGGTAAAGTAGGCTCCAGAACGTACATTGAGATGACACTTGAACTGATGGCTCAGTTTGGGATCCAGTATAATTGGACAGGTAATAAAATAGCTATAGCACATCAAGCCTATCAACCTACAACTTTTGCTGTAGAGAGCGATTGGTCTGGAGCGAGTTATTGGTTTAGTTTATTAGCCTGCGCTGATTCAGGAACATTCTTTTTGGAAGGCTTAAAAGAAAACAGCTTACAGGGAGATTCAAAGGTGGTAGAAATCATGGATCACCTTGGAGTTAAGAGCACTTTTAAGGAAGGTGGGGTTTTACTTCAAAAACAAGAAGTAAAAGGTCTTAAGACATGGGATTTCACACACTGCCCGGATTTAGCTCAAACCATCGCTGTCACCTGCGCCATTTTGGGTCAAGATGCAATTTTCACAGGCCTTGAAAGTTTAAAAATCAAAGAGACAGATCGAATTCTAGCCTTGCAGCAAGAACTGGCAAAGTTCAATGCTGACTTGAAAGAAATTAAACATGAGACATATCAGGTAATTCCATCTGTGACCATGCCCTCAGTAGTAGAAATAAATACGTACGACGATCATAGAATGGGAATGGCATTTATGCCTTTGCTCACAAAGACTAAAGTCCTGATAGAAGATCCGGCAGTCGTAAATAAGTCTTATCCGAGTTTCTGGAAGCATTGTGAGATATTAGAAATCGAAATGGAAACAAAATCCTAGGTTATGCGAATTTTAAATATTGCTATTCAGGGAGTTCCAGGCTCGTTTCATCATCAAGTTGCTTTAGCCCAATTCGGAGAAAATACTGAAATTCTTTCCTTCAATACATTTGAGCCAGTTGCTAAGTCAGTAGCAACGGGAGAAGCAGATTATGCAGTTATGGCGATAGAGAACTCCATCGCAGGTGCAATCTTCCCTAATTATGAACTTTTAGATCGCTACGAATTAACAATTCGGGATGAAGTCTATTTACCAATAGCGCATCAATTGATGGCTCTTCCAGGACAAAAAATTGAGGAAATAAAAGAAGTCAGATCTCATCCTATGGCTTTGCTTCAATGCAAAACTTTTTTTGCAGAGCATCCAGAAATTGAATTAAAAGACGATATTGATACCGCTTCCGTGGCTAAGCAAATAGCCTCAGAGAACTGGAAAGGAATCGGTGCAATTGCCTCCAAAATTGCAGCTGAGATTTATGGATTAGAAATATTAGCAAAAGATATTCAAACCATAAAAAACAATTTCACTCGATTTATCATCTTACAAAAACAAAAGGAGCAGCAGGATTTCACTCCGAATAAAGCCTCTATTAAAGTGACTTTGAAAAATGAAAAAGGAATCTTAGCGAAGCTTCTTACCTTGATGAGTGATAAGGGGTTGGATTTAAGCAAAATACAGTCAGTACCTGTAATTCAAAAACCCTGGGAATATTCATTCTTTATAGATACCGTATTTGAAAAGCACGAAGTATTCAAGCAAACAATGCAAGAAATCCAAGATAAATTTGGAGAGGTTAAAATATTCGGGGAATACTTAAGCAGAAAATAATGAAAGGATTTTCAGAGAAAATCGAAACAGTTCAGGAATACTATTTTTCTGCAAAACTCAGGGAAGTCAATCAAATGATCGCAGATGGTAAACCTGTTATCAATTTGGGTATCGGTAGTCCCGATCTTGCTCCGGATAAAAGAGTAATTGAAGCGCTTAAAAATACCGCCGAAAATCCACAAGCACATGGCTATCAAAGTTATCAAGGGATACCCGAATTACGAATCGCCATTGCAGAGTTTTACAAAAGGGAATATGGGGTTTCACTTCAGCCTGATAAGGAAATACTCCCTTTGATGGGTTCAAAGGAGGGTATTATGCATCTAAGCATGACTTTTCTAAATTCGGGAGATGAAGTATTAATACCAAACCCCGGTTATCCAACTTATGCTTCGGTCACCAATCTTCTTGGTGCAAAGCCTGTATTCTATACGATTGATCTTTCAAAGAAAGGTAGGCCTGATTTAGAATCTTTAGAAGAAAGTGATCTTAGCAAAGTGAAGTTGATGTGGGTCAACTTTCCTCATATGCCAACTGGGGCCACTGGGTCCGAACAAATCCTTCAAGAACTGGTGGCCTTTGCAAAAAAGTATGAGATCGTTTTGCTCTCAGACAATCCATACAGCCATATCTTGACTAAAACTCCAATGAGTATTTTAGCAATTCCTGGTGCCAATGAAGTTGCTATGGAATTGAATTCATTGAGTAAAACATTCAATATGCCAGGATGGAGAATTGGAATGCTAGCAGGCAGAGCCGATTGGTTACAAAAGGTTTTGAAAGTAAAAAGCAATATGGATTCAGGAATGTTTTTAGGGCTTCAAAAGGGTGCGATTGCTGCTTTAAACCTCGGTAAAACCTGGTTTGAAGATTTAGATGAACTTTATCAAAACCGAAGAAAATTAGTTTGGAAGCTTGCAGACAAATTAGGTCTTTCTTATTCTCAGGAATCTGCAGGCCTATTTGTTTGGTGCAAAGTACCTGAAGGAAAAACAGCTGAGGAGATAGTTGACTACTTATTGTATGAAAAAAATATTTTTGTGACTCCTGGAAAAATCTTTGGCTCTGAAGGGGAAGACCAGATCAGGATTTCTCTTTGTATGCCGGAGTTCAAAATTTTAGAAGCTATTAATCGAATTAAACCATAACCATGAAAAAAATACACATCATTGGACTGGGTCTTCTAGGCGGATCCTTCGCTTTGGGAGCAAAAAAGAAATTTGCAGAGTTGACTATCACAGGATATGATATAGACCCTCAAAACCAAAAAGATGCCCAAACCTTAGATATAATTTCTGAAGTAAAAGAAACTCCAGATGAAGACACCGATTTGGTTATTATTGCTACTCCTGCAAATAAGTTGGGGGACATTTTAGTAAAAACATTGGATGTTGTAGGTCCAAATACATTGATTTTTGACGTGGGATCAACTAAATACAAACTTACCAAGTTGGTAGAAAATCATCCCAAAAGAGCCCAGTATTTAGCAGCCCATCCCATAGCTGGAACAGAATATTCTGGACCAAAAGCAGCTTTTGGAGATTTATTGGATAGAAAAGTAATGATCCTCTGTGAACTGGAAAAAACAGATCTTCATCTAAAGGAAAAAGCTTATGAGCTTTTTGACGCATTGAATTTAAAGCTTCGATTCATGGATCCGGAAGAGCACGACAGGCATTTGGCTTTCGTTTCCCACCTTTCCCATATTTCCTCATTTATGCTTGGTGAAACTGTTCTTCAAAAAATGGCTGATGAAAAAAATATTTTCGACATGGCTGGTTCAGGGTTTGCATCTACTGTAAGACTTGCCAAATCAAGTCCTGCAATGTGGGCTCCTATCTTTTCCGAAAACAAAGACAATATTTTAAATGCTTTAGATGGATATATCGCAAATCTTTCCTCATTTCGGGAGAAGATTGCTGAAGGGGATGTGGATGGATTGTCTCAAGAAATGACCGAGATCAATAAAATTCGGAACATCCTCGATCTAGAAAATTAAAAATCAAATACACACCAAATAAACCACGTGATTCGCGTGGTTTTTTTTGTTTACTATCAATTAATTAAAATTCGGTAAATTCAATTCAACAAACCTAACACAGCCATGAAGCATATATTTACCCTTCTATTTTGTCTTTTTGCAATTACATCATTTGCCCAAAATAAGTCTTGGGAAATCCTTGAGACGACAAACGAAGCATCACCAAGGCATGAGAACTCTTTTGTAGAGTGTGACGGGAAATTCTATGCCTTAGGAGGAAGAACAGATAGACCTGTGGAAGAATTTGATCCCAAAACAAAAACTTGGAAAACTTTGGCAGATGTCCCGATGAATTTCCATCATTTCCAGGCAATCTCCTTTGATCATGAGATTTATGTGATAGGTGCCTTTACTGGTGGTTACCCACATGAGAAACCAATTCCAAATTTTCTGATTTTCAATCCAAAGAAAAATGAATGGCGAGAAGGTCCGGAGATCCCTAAAGATAGATTACGTGGATCAGTAGGGGTATTTGTAAGAAATGGAAAAATATATCTAGCCAGTGGAATCATAGATGGGCATTGGGATGGGCATGTAACCTGGTTTGATGAGTATGACCCTAAAACAGGGGAATGGAAAATACTTCCTGATGCTCCCAGAGCAAGAGACCACTTCAGTGCAACACTCATTGATGACAAGGCCTACTTAGTAGGAGGAAGAAGGTCTTCAGCGGTAATTGGTAAAGTTCTGGATCTTACAGTACCTGAGGTAGATTATTTTGATTTTAAAACCAATACTTGGCATACAGTAGAAGCTCCCATTCCAACTGAGCGGGCCGGAACCTCCAATGTTGCGATTGGGTCAAATCTTATCGTCATGAATGGAGAAAGCATCGCTCAAGAATCAGCACATGCAGAGGTGGAAATGCTTGATACGAAAACTGGGAATTGGACTAGTTTACCTGAGCTAAATCAAGGAAGACATGGAACAGGGGTTGTTTATTACAAAGGAAAAATTTATGTCGCAGCTGGTTCAGCCAACCGAGGCGGGGGGCCAGAGCTGAACAATATCGAAGTTTTGGAATGGAAATAAATCCCATGTTAATAATCCTAAAATTAGTTCCGATACTATTTTAAACTGTAGGATTCTGGATTTCTGGCCTTGCTTTTGAACTGCTTTAAGAATAAAATAACTAAACCATGAAAAATTTACTTTTCCTATTATTTGGATTAATGCTCGCAGTGCCGACTATGGCACAGGATGATTTAACTATACCTCTAATTGAAGTGGAAGGATTTGCTGAGCGAAAAGTAGCTCCAGATGAAGCTATATTTTCTATTAATCTTGTAGAAAAGGCTATGAAAGTTGGCGATGCAGTTGAAGTACTGAATTCAAAAACGCAAACTCTGGCAAAAGCGCTGGAAAAGGCAAGAATCAAAGATTATAAACTGGTGGCTGATAATTACTCGGTGAACATTAATCGTGTTTATCGTAGTGGATATTCGCGAGACAGTGGCTATGTAGCTTCACAAAATCTGATGATTACCACTAGTAGCAAGAATGTAGATCTTCAAAAGATTGTTGAATCTATTCAAGATTCAGGAGATATGAGCTTCAACCTTAGTTTTAGGGTTTCTGAAGCCACTCAAAAATCTTTGGAAAATGGCCTTTTGACAGAAGCCTTAAAAAATGCAGAAAGTCGGGCCAGACTGATCGCTGAAACATTGGGAATAAAGTCCATTCGAGTTCATCGGGTTTCCCTTAATTCGAGTCAGCCTGTTTACAAGATGGAAATGATGAGTGCAAGAGCAGACGGTGGAAATCAACCCTTGATTTCACCTGACAATCAATCTATTCGAAAAACAGTTATCGTAAAATATACCTATTAAGGAATAAGAAAAGAGTTTATAAAAAGAGATCTAGATATAGATCTCTTTTTTTTATCTGAATGAAATTACCCCGGATTTCTCTGATAATCCATAGTTTTATAACTCCTAAATAATCCTGAAAACTCACAAAATAGAATCATAATTCATGGATGAGTTAAAAAACCTTCTCAAGAACGAATTTGGCTTTGAAAGCCCTAAAATCAAAAAGCTAAATGGTTACTTCAATGTCAACTATTCTGTTTCTGAAAAAGGAAGAACCTATATTCTCAAAACATATCGATTTCAAAAAGAGCTTTTTGATATCATAGAAGCTGAAAACCAGGCATTACTCCATCTTATACAATCCAATGAAGACAAGTACCCTACCCCACTCTCATTCAATAATGGAAAATACCTGTTGTTGATAGACTTAAATGGTGAAAAAACAATTTGCAGATTACTCACCTTTTTAGAAGGAGGTTTTTTAGGAGATATTAGCCCAAGTAATACTTTATATCAATCCTTAGGTACTTTCTTAGCCAATCTAAATCTCAGTCTCGAACATTTTTCAAACTATGTATTAAAAGCGAGAGAGTTGGATTGGGACATTCAAAATCTTCATTTGAATAAAAAGTTCCTAGAGGAAATTGAAAACCCTTCGAACAGAAATTTAGCCAGGCATTTTTTTCTCCAGTTTGAGGAGAACGTTATTCCAATCCTACCGACACTTCGAAAACAAGTGATTCATGGCGATGCAAATGAGTGGAATATTTTGGTTCAAAATCAGACGATTTCTGGCTTAATAGACTTTGGTGATCTCAGCCATTCTCCTTTGATCAATGAGCTGGCTATAGCCCTTACCTATATCATTTATGACAAAGAAAATCCTTTAGATTGGATTGATGAATTTCTCAAGGCTTACCACCAAATCAACCCACTTAAAGAAATTGAACTCAATATTCTTTATTATTTGATAGCAGCAAGGCTCTGCATCAGTGTATGCCAATCAGCCCATGCAAGGAAAGTTGATCCGGGAAATTCTTATGCCTCAGTAAGTGAAAAATCAGCATGGAACCTTCTTTATAAATGGGTTTCCATAAGTCCTCTAGAAGCAAACATTGCATTTAAAAAAGCAGTTGGCTTTCAATTGCCAGAATCGCCTCAGATCGAAGAAAAGCTAAAACGTAGATATAAATCCATCAGCCCGATTCTTTCTGTAAGCTATAAAAATCCGATCCATGTTGTTGGAGCGGCATTTCAATACATGTATGATGCTGCGGGAAATTCTATTCTAGACGCTTATAACAATATCCCTCATGTTGGTCATTCTCATCCAAAAGTAGTAGAAGCTGGTCAGAGGCAAATGGCTAAACTCAATACCAATACCAGGTATCTTTATGATTTACTTCCAGAATATGCAGAGAAGCTATTAGCAAAGTTTCCTTCCTCCTTAAGCAAAGTCTATTTTGTTAATTCAGGAAGCGCTGCAAGCGATTTGGCCATGAGATTAACCTATGCTCATACCAAAAGCAAAAACATCATGGTCATGGAGCATGGATACCATGGAAACACCCAAATCTCGATTGATATCAGTGATTATAAATTCTCTAATAAAAAAGGTTATGGCCAGCAGTCAAATATTTTAAAAGCACCTATTCCAGATACATATCTAGGAAAATATACAATGAATGATGGAAGTGCAGGAAGGTTATATGCTCAGGAAGCAATTGATAGCATGACTGAGTTTGGAGAAAAAGTAGGAGCATTTATTACTGAACCTTTTGTAGGCTGTGGCGGTCAAGTCCCGCTTGCTAAAGGATATTTAAAGGAGCTCTATCCTGCAATTCGTAAACAAGGGGGTATTTGTATCAGTGATGAAGTACAGACCGGGTTTGGAAGAATGGGAGATCATTTCTGGGGATATGAAGCACATGATGTTGTCCCTGACATGGTGATTTTGGGAAAACCTATGGGGAATGGACATCCCATGGGAGCAGTAGTAACCACGGAGGAAATAGCAGAATCTTTCAATGAAGGGGTAGAATTTTTCAGCTCATTTGGAGGAAATCCGGTTTCTTGCGCCATTGGCTTGGCTGTTTTGGATGTCATTCATGAAGAGAGACTTCAGGAGAATGCTAGAATTGTAGGGAATCATTATGCTGAACTTTTCAAAAGTTTACAACCGAAATTCAATTGCATTGGTGATGTGAGAGGTTCAGGACTATTCTTGGGAGTTGAAATAGTAAAACCAGGAACTAAAGATCCTGATACCAATCTTGCATCTTTGATAAAAAACGAACTGAGAAATAGAAATATATTGATCAGTACAGATGGCCCAAATGATAATGTTTTAAAAACAAAACCACCCTTATGTTTTTCAAAATCAAATGCTAAAGTAGTTGTTGATAATCTGGAAGAGATCCTCATAAAAAATGCTAAACGATAACATCTTCAAAAAACCAGAAATTCATTCAAAAATCGAGGCTAAATTAGTTGAAATTGGTTTCACCATGCCATCAGACTTATATATCGGATCTCTTTTAAAAACTCTCATCGCAAGCAAACCTTCAGGGAATTTTCTGGAATTGGGAACTGGAATAGGTCTTTCTCTTTCTTGGATGATCGATGGGATGGATGATAACTCTACTCTAACCAGTGTTGATAATGACCCAAAGCTGATTCAAATTGCAAAAGAATTTTTTGAAGATAATGAACGTGTTAAACTTATTTTGGCAGACGGAGCAAAGTGGATAGAAAATTATCAAGGACCTCAATTCGATTTAATTTTTGCAGATGCTTGGCCAGGAAAATACAGTCATTTGGATGAGGTGTTTTCACTTTTGAAAGTTGGAGGAATTTATATTATAGATGATATGTCTGAGCAACAGAACTGGCCTGAAGGACATTCTGAAAAAGCAGCATCACTGGTTGAAATTTTAGAAAATCGAAAAGACTTTCATTTAACAAAAATGAACTGGTCTACTGGGGTAATCCTAATGACTAAGATTTTTTAAATCAAAGGAAAATCATGAGCAGTAGAATTTATCCCAATTTTTAGATTAGCGGTTTCATCTATTAGGGAATAAAATCAGATATTAGAATCTGACCCTCTTAAAACCAAAAAATGAAACGTTTTCTGAATTTTATTCCCTCATTTCTAATTTGTGTTTTATATGCTTGCTCTCAACCCGAAAGCAAGGATGTGAAATCAGAAATTACAAAATGGCCAGATAACAAGACGGGCGCAATTTCAATCACATTTGATGATGGAATCATTAATCAGCTGACTATCGCAAAACCAATTTTA